>JAHBWU010000017.1 GCA_019636835.1 Nitrospira sp. | reverse complement strand
TTCAAAGTGGCGCGGGCCTGGACGCTCAAAGAGCGCTTCCGCCAATTCTGGGACTATACCTACTGTGGCGCGGCCCAGAAGTTCTTCGCTCGCTGGTTCTGGCGGGCCACTCCTAGTCGATTGGCTCCGATGGCGGAGGTGGCGAAGCGAATCCGGCGCCACCTTCCCAACATCCTGACGTACCTCTGTCACGGGATCACCAATGCGGGCGTGGAGGCCGTGAATGCAACGATCCAGTGGGTCAAGAAAACCGCTCGCGGCTTCCGTAACGTCGACCATTTCAAGACCGCGATCTATTTCCAGTGTGGAGGACTGGATCTCTATCCAACCCACACGAAAGCCTGATGAGCCCCTTTTGTTTTTACTGAACGATTGAAGCGATGGTGAGAGGTTCAACGTTGAGCTTGATTCACGTCTTCGGTAACTCGTCTTTTGGAACGATGAGGGCCTGCCCTGTCGTCACGGAAAGTTGTTCGACCACCCGCTTGAGTCGTTCTTGTTCAGCAGGTGCCACGGTTAAGAATTCGACACCGATGCCGAGTGATCCGGACCAGCGGACGGCCCCTCTGCCGATGTGGATTGGTGTAGGTTCTCCGGGTAGTTCAATGAATAATTCCACTTGCATGCCGGTAAAGGGCCGGACGACGCTTTCTAACCGACAACCTTTCAGTGAGAGATCCTTCACGGAAGCGTTGTATCGAAGTTTGTCTCTCTGAACCAACGTGCTCGGTATTGCAACCGGAAACCGGGGGAATTTCCGAACAACCATCGTGTATCCTCGTGTCCTTGGCAGATCCCTTGCCTGTCTATAAAACGTGGAACTTTGACTCTTTGCCTGTGGAGCCGATCCGCGTTGTAGCTTATGGGGTATCAGGTAGAAGGCTATGTGGCCGCAGGCAACTTGTCAACGAAAAGACCGATCTGAACAAGTCGTCGATGGGGATAAAGAACGAACTGTGGACCTGCTGTCAGCCATCCACGGCGTCACCAAGGATAGCCCCAATACCCATAATGTCGGTGGCCCCAATGGGGACGGTAAAAGGGCGAGGTATAAATTCCAGCGCTGCCAAATTGGAGTCCGAACCCAAGCCCGAGGCCGAGAGGATAGCCATAGGAGTAAGGATAAGAATATGGGATTGGGACAATGCTCGTGGAGGGCCGCTCTGCAAGTTGGCGTTGCAGATCGGCAGTCGTGGTCGCTTGCCGATCGAGCTGGCTTTTGAGTTGGCCGACGGTCCCCTCTTGAGCCTGGAGCTTTCCTTCGAGCTCCGCAATCTTCTTCTGTTGCGCTTCTATGAAAGCGTTCACGCAGCGGGTTTGTGCGTCGCCTGTGTAATTCGAACATTCCCATGGCACTTGGAGGGTTTCCGCTATGGATGGCAAGGGGAAGAATACGCAGGCTAAACTTCCAGCCAAAACTGATACTTGGAACAACCGATCTCGGAAGGTCTCCGCCTTCATGGCTCCCCTTTGACTTGCCTAGAGACTATCACGAGAATTGCTCCTTGGCCAGATCGTCCGAGGACATGTGAGCATACGTTCCTTCACACATGAAGGCGATGGGTGCATTTGATTTTGAAGGAAGGAGACTCCTACAATGTCGCGGTCGAAAGATTGGCTTGGTATATGCCTATGCGTCGTCCCTCCAACAAGAAAAAACCCGGCAAGTCCCTTCTACCCGATCTTTCTGCGAAGCGCCGGTTCCAACTGAGGCTCCTGAAGTGGTATGGGGAACATGGTCGGGATTTACCCTGGCGGAAAACCTCCGATCCCTATCATATCCTCGTCTCAGAGGTGATGCTTCAGCAAACTCAGGTTGATCGGGTGATCCCCAAGTACCATGAGTTTTTGGAACGTTATCCAAGTTTCGAAGACTTGGCAGAAGCTCCGGTCACCGACGTCAAGAAGACTTGGTATCCTCTTGGCTATAACATTCGTCCGGAACGACTGCATGGGATCGCTTGCGAAACGGTGGAACGGTATGGAGGGAAATTACCCAATGACGCTGACGAGTTACTCTCATTCAAAGGGATCGGGCGGTATACGGCAGGAGCTATTCGTTCCTTTGCGTTCAATGAAGATGCACCCATTCTGGACACCAATGTGATCCGTGTCTTATACCGGGTGTTTGTCGCTGAGGGTGATCCCAAGGCACAGAAGACGATGCTATGGGAATTATCGGGGTCTTTGATCCCGCCGGGGAAAGGGTATGACTTTAATCAGGCTATTATGGACTTTGGAGCGATGGTATGCACAGCTCGTGACCCCTATTGTCTCCTCTGTCCGATGAAGTCGTTCTGCAAGACATATCCGTTCAGTCCGGCGACTCGTGAACGGTAGTAGGCTGATCATGCAAGTCATCGAAGTGGCAGCGGGCCTCATCCACTGTGACGGTCGCTATTTGATCGCCCGTCGGAAGTCCGGTGCCCACTTGGCCGGTTTCTGGGAGTTCCCAGGCGGGAAACGGGAAAAGGGCGAATCGTTAACGGAGTGTTTGCAACGGGAGTTGTTCGAAGAGCTGAGCATTCGCGTTGACCTCCCTATTCCGTATCGAATCATTCGGCACGAGTATCCGGATAGAGTTATAGAGTTGCATTTTTTTCGATGTGCCATTGAACAAGGGGAACCGATGCCTATCGGTTGTGAGGAAATCCGATGGGTATATCCCGAAGATCTCGCGCAGTTTAAGTTTCCGCCAGCAGACTACACAGTTATCGAAGCCTTGCGGCGAGATGCGTTTGGAGTTTCACGATGAAGGTGGTGCTCGACATTGAAACCGTACAGGCCACACGTGATGAATGGGCCCGTCTATCGGGGAAGCCGCCGGCAAGCGAAGAGTCGTATCCCGCAGAAGGAGGGTTTGATCTCTTTGCGGCCGGAGCCGCTGAAGAACAGCGCCGTGCGGAGGATGAGTCGTACGCCAAGTCAGCGTTCGATGGAACATTCAGTCGCATCGTCTGCATCGGCCTGCTGGAATTTTCAGATCAGATGGAAGCACGCAGCGCGGTTGCCTGGTTCGGAACGAACGAACGTGAGCTGCTCCGCCAATTTTGGGCGAGACTGGCCCAGGACCGGCCTATCTTGTTCATTACGCATAATGGGCTTGGTTTCGATCTTCCCTTCATCAAGAAGCGGTCGATCATCAATCAAGTGAAACCCAGCCTCGATATCAATCTCACAAAATTTCGTACCGAACCCGTCTATGACACGATGGCCATCTGGAGTAATTGGGATACGAGGGGTTGGGTCAAGCTCGATGTATTGGCCCGCGCACTACAGGTCGACACCAAGTCGGGCAGCGGGGAGCAAGTCGCCGAAATGTGGGAGAGGAGGCAGGGTCGCGAGCTTGCACAGTACTGTCTGCAAGATACCTATGTGACCTATGCTTGCTACTGCCGGATGAACTTTCGTCAGCCTCTGTCCAAGGAGATCGTCCTGTTGCAACCTGAGCTTTTCGATGTCGGTTGATCGAGCGGTCGATCAACGAGTTGGATACGCTTCCGCCGATTTCTTTTTCGGGACTGGGCGTGTGGCTGTCTTGCTGGCCTTCATCGCTTTCACTTCTTCCGTCCGTTGACGGAGCGCTTGTTTCATCCACGCTGCTTCCTTCTTCAGCATCGCGATCTCGGAGTCTTTGAGCTTGTTGGCCTCACGTGCTTGTCGAAGCTCATCCAGCTTCCTGTTGAGCAGTTCATCGGTGCTCAATTGAGGAATTTCTGCATGCGTTCGGTTATAGGCTGGAAACTCTTGAGGTGCCAGTAAGGCGGAAGCTTCCTGCGGCGAAGTTGTTTCCGTGGTCGATGTACTTTGCGCCTGCGCAGTGGCTGGTGCCATCGGAGCAGCCTGTGACGCAGAAGCAGGAATAAGTTTCGGCGTCCCTGCTACGGAAAGTGAACCCGGCATAGGCCCCTTGGCAAAGGCTTGGTAATCGATCACCATTGTCATGGCTCCATTTCCTAGAGCGACAAAAGAAGGAGCCTTTTCAAGACGAACGGCAGCACTAGGAGTGAATCCTGAGGCCTTCCTGTTTTGAGAAGGAGCGATTGTCAAATAGATCGATCCTTTATGCATGTAGAGGGTGCCCGCTGTGGGTTCAGTGCCTGACCCTGCCGATGGAGACACCTTGAAACCGACAATCTGCTCCGGTTTCGCTTGCGATAAGCCTTGGGCTAGCAGGGGAGCAAGAAACTCGGCGTCTTCATCGCTGAATACTCTCATCGGCTTGCTGCCACTGGCGGGCATGTTGCCTGACATTTTCTGAACGTCGTCGGTTACAACGCCTTTGACTATTTTCAGCATCGTCATCTGGTCGATGGTGGCCGGATGGCTGGCTTCAAATGACCAATCGGCGATTTCCTTGAGATAGACGGAGCCTTTGGCATTCTTCTGAAGCTTTGCCTCCCCGGAAAGCATCGAGCATCCGGCCACTACCAGGCTGAAAGATAACAATGCACCGACATATTGGGAACTGCGGATTGTGGAATATGTATGCATATAGATCTCCTCACATATGGTCTCGTGACCGAGAACTACCAGATGCCTAGACCCATGAGTACCATGCCTATCGCCAACCATCCGACTACCCCGACTGTAATGATGGTTTCGAGTGTGATACCGGAGTCGGACGGGTTTGGATTGGGCTTTGAATCGGAGTCGGCGGACTTCATAACGAGAAACAAATCCGTGATTACCGAGCCGATGGACGCCGAAAATTGAGCAAAGTTCATGCCTTCGCATTTTTCGAGGTAACGGGTTGTATTGTCGTTCAAGGCGAGGTGAAGGCCTTAATGCTTAGCTCAGTGTCAGAAGGTCAGGACTGGCAAGCCAAACTCCAGCAAGTAAACCTTGGGAGACCTTGATAATTAAGGGGTTAACGTCAAAAGGTTGACCCAAATAGACGTGAGAGACTCGGGCAATTGTCAGCCGGTCTGGTCATGAAGAGGCACAATGGGAACGAGTACAGTAGAAGAACCGTCTGCGAAGATAGCCAAGAGAGCCGGTCAGAAAATGTTCATTTCGATTGTTGGGCGTGCAGAATTGTTCTAAGCGGGGATTGATGTCTTAAACACGAAGCCACAATAGATACAGGTGATCTCATTTCCCATAGAGGGTCGCAGCCGAGGCATCAAAGATATGTTTCGTAGTCAGAGTGCCTGGCCTAATATCACCGGTGCTCTTATCCCATACGACGGTGATATTTCCATCGGTTTTCCCCATTGCCTGGGTTGATGAGCGAGTCGCATCTCCTTCGACCAAAATGTCCATGTCTTTACCGATGTATCTGCGATTGCGCTCCAAAGTGATGCGGCGTTGAGTCTCTACGAGTTGAGCGACGCGCATGCCTTTAACTTGATCAGGAATATCGTCGGCATACTTTCTTGCTGCGATCGTATTCTTCCGCTCCGAGTATTTGAAGATATAGGCTGAGTCGAGCTGTGCCAGTTCTATCAGCCGAGCGGTGGCACGAAAGTCCTCATCCGATTCGGAACAGAAGCCGCAGATGATATCGGTCGTCAGGACGACATCGGGGATGGTGCTCCGAATACGATCGACCAACGTAAGATATTCGGATCCTGTATAGGTTCGTCCCATCAGTTCGAGAATCCGATCGCTCCCGGCCTGCAGGGGGAGATGAATGTGCTTACAGATTTTTGGATGCGTGGCAATGGCTTCGATCAGCGCGGGGGGAAAGTCTTTAGGGTGCGGAGAGGTAAACCGTACTCGATCGATACCTGGTATATCCGCCACGGCGGTGATCAGTCTGGCGAAGTCCCATTCTTCATGGCGGTAGGAATTGACGTTCTGGCCGAGCAGCGTGATTTGCCTGAACCCTCGGGCGGAAGCGTCATGAGCTTCACGCAGAATGGACTCCGGATCACGCGACCGTTCACGTCCCCTGGTATAGGGGACGACACAGAAGGAGCAGAAGTTATCGCAGCCTCGCATCACGGTGATCCAGGCGTTCACCCCGCCGTTGCGGTCCGGCATGATCCCTTCATAGGTTTCATACTCAGACAGATCGAGGGCAAACCCTTTCTGGGAGAGTCCCTGTTCCTGGGTTTCGAGTGCGGTCGTCAGCAGCGAAGGAAGTTGACGGTACGCATCTGGGCCGGCTAAGACATCGATGAGTGGTTCCTTTTCCGTCAGGGCGCTTTTCAGATTCTGGGCCATACACCCGAGGATGCCGACGACGAGTGGTCGCTGTTTTTTCAGTGTTTTCAATTCAGAAAGATGGGCGTAGATTTTATTGTGCGCATTTTCTCTGATGGCGCAGGTGTTGACCAATACGACGTCGGCCCGTTCACGGTCTTCCGTAAAAACAAACCCTTCTTGCTTCAGCATCGAGCGAACGAGTTCGCTATCGGACTCGTTCATCTGGCAGCCGAAGGTCTCAATATGAACTTGAGGAAAGGGTTTCACCCTCATATCACCGCCATTGCAGAAGGCATGGGTTGAGCCGAGGTGACATGGCCAAAAGCACAGCGGTCAGTTGCGGCCGTGATCGTGACCGGCAGGATCCGATTCTGTAAACCTCCGGAGTCCGTGACCCCCACTCTTGTGAAGTTCGGGGTTGTACCGAAGCGATAGGAATCCCGCGTCCCAGCTTCAAAAAGGACCGAGACCGTCTTACCGATTTGTTTGTTGTGAAAGGCGAGTCGTTTGGCTCGGTCGAGGCCCAGCAGAAGATCGGTGCGTTTCTTCACCGATGCCGACGGGATCCGCTGTTTCAGTCGCATTGCGGCCGTTCCCGGGCGAGGGGAGTACGGAAATACGTGGAGATAGGAAAATGGAAGATCAGTCGCGACGGCCAACGTATTCTGGAAAGCGGTCTCAGTCTCCCCGGGGAATCCTATCAGGAGATCGGTTCCAAGACCGAGGTTGGGAATGGTTACGTGCGCCTTTTCGATCAGTTTGATGTAGCTTTTGATCGTATGGCGTCGATTCATGGCCTGCAAAATCTGATCGTCCCCGCTTTGCAACGGGATGTGGAGATAGGGACAGAGTTTCTTCGATGAGGCGAGGAGATCAAGCAATTCCTCGCCGACTGTTGTGGGTTCAATTGAAGAGATGCGGATGCGTTCGAAGTCGGTCGCTTGGTTGAGCCAACGAAGCAATGAGCAAAAGTCGCGGCCTTGGTGCGCATACTGGCCGATGTTCACTCCGGTCAGCACGATTTCCCGATATCCTCGAGCGGCTAAGACTTCAACTTCACGCTGGATGTCCTCAAGGGTTCTGCTTCGCTCATGACCCCGTGCAAACGGAATAATGCAGAAACTGCACATCGCGCTGCAGCCGTCCTGTATCTTGAGCAGGGCGCGGGTGGAGTCCGATTCTGCGAAGTGCGGCAGATTGAAGTCTCCGCGCGCAATCGTCTTGGTATGACGAATTTCTGCGACGGATCGCTTCCGTAGTTCGTGTGCGGGAGGAAGGTAGGCCGGCAAATCGAGCTTGAATTGGTGGCCCACGATAAGATCGATCCCTGCTTGCTGTCTGAGGCGGTCCATTCCCGTTTGGGCATAGCACCCCGTCACGGCGATAAAAGCATGGGGCGAGTGTTTCAGTGTCTTCCGAATCAGATATCGCGATGTCCGTTCGGCATCTTCCGTAACCGCACAGGTATTGAGCACCAGAAGATCTGTCGGTTGGCCGAACTCGACGAGCTCAAACCCCCTTCGTCTGAGCCCCTCCCCAAGGATCGAGGTTTCGGCTTGATTCAGACGGCAGCCGAGCGTATGAAGAGATGCACGGGTCGTTACCATTAGGTGGCTATTATAGGAAGATCATGCGCGTTCGGGCAAGGTGGCCTGTTGCGACCGATGTCGCACGGCTTGTTTGCTCATTGCCGGAAAGACTACGATGAGATCACATTTGTCGGGGAGAGTGTGAAGATCATGCATCCGCGTGTTCTCATCTTTTTTGTTTTTACAGGATTGCTCTGGAGCTTTCCTGTGACTGGATGGAGCACGGATTCGCTTCCTACAGAGCCCGACCTCAATACTCGCGTCGATGAGCTATATGACCATGAGGCTCGTCTCTTTATCATGCTGTATTCGCTCAGCGGAAATGGAAAAATCGACTATGTGACGGCCCGGCTGGTTCAGGAGTATTCTCGCAGCACCTATGGTAATCCCATCTACCAGACCGAGGCCCAACCGCTGTTCTATTGGTGGAACCATATCATGTGGAACGATCCGGAGCAGGATGGGGTCAACGGCAACGAAAGGGTCTACCAGGAAAATACCGACTTCGATATCTCGCGATACAAGCCCTGTGTGTTCAACGGACAGCCCTGTTAGTTTCTGCGCCGGCCGGTGAGTCTTCTCCCGCATGTTTCGTGATTCTGCTGAACAGTCCTGGAAGGCAGATGGTATTCTGCCTTGCGTCGAAAAATCGCTCCGTTATGGTGTGTAGGTCCGACTGATTCGCTCACGTTGGTACGAGAGAGTCTTTGTGAAACAAGGAACCTTCGACCTTGCCGGTCTCATGAATCGGCGCATCCTCGTGATGCTGCCGTTGGGTTTTGCATCCGGCCTCCCCCTTGCGCTCACGTCCGGGACCTTGCAGGCATGGCTTACGGTGGAAGGAGTCGACCTCAAGACTATCGGCATCTTCACGATGGTCGGCCTTCCCTATACGCTCAAGTTTCTTTGGGCTCCCGTAATGGATCGTGTGATTCCTCCCTGGTTGGGCCGGCGGCGCGGCTGGATGGTCCTGACACTACTCTGTGTTGCGATCGGGTTGGTGCTTATGGCCGCGACCAATCCGCGGATTCATCCTGGATGGATGGCGGCCTATGCCCTGCTCGTCGCATTTCTTGCCGCTTCGTTAGACATTGTTTTTGATGCCTATCGAACCGAAACGCTCCATTCTCACGAGCGCGGATTGGGTGCCGCCGTGTGGGTGAACGGGTATCGAATTGCTCTTTTGGCTTCCGGAGCCGGTGCGTTGGTCTTTGCCGATCATGTGGGATGGCAGATGACGTATCTGGCGATGGCAGCGGTCATGCTGGCTGGGTTATTTATTGTCCTGATCAGCCCGGACCCCACATTCGTTGCCGAGGCTCCAAGAAGTATGAGGGAGGCAGTCGGCGCACCGCTGAAGGAATTCTTTGGACGGCCTCACGCGGTGGGCTTCTTGGCCGTGATTATTCTCTATAAACTTGGAGACGCCTTTGCATCGACGCTGCAGACGGCCTTTCTGATCGGAGGGCTCGGCTTTTCCGCTACGGATGTGGGTACTATGAAGGGGTTAGGGGTTTTTGCAACATTGTTCGGCGCATTTTTTGGTGGACTTTTAATGACCAGGTCCGGACTGGTGCGTTCTCTATTGATCTTCGGTGCCTTGCAAGCGGTCTCAAATCTGGGTTTTGCCGCATTGGCCGTAGCCGGCAAGAATCCCACCGCCCTCGCGGCAGTGATCGTGATTGAAAATGTGACGGGAGGAATGGGCACCGCTGCGTTCGTAGCGTTGGTGATGTCGCTCTGCGATCCCCGGTATACGGCGACTCAGTTCGCGCTGCTGTCTTCGTTGGAGGCGTTGGGAAGGGTCTTTGCCGGTCGCCCGTCGGCGGATGTCGTGACCCTGGTCGGATGGACACAATTTTTTATCTTGACCGTGGTGGTGGCTTTGCCTGGTCTTTGGGCCGTATGGCGGGTCCGGCGTTCCATCGAGCCGGGGCAGAAGACTGTCACACAGACCTCCGTTATGGAACCAGCTGCCTCGCTTGTTCCTAAGTGATTCGGAATCCAGCCTTCATTTGTTTTCTTATCACAGTGAGAGCTTGAATGAGGATAAATCATGCCCTCAATAAATGAATACAAGGTCCTAGTCAAGCAATTCCTTGATGGGGAAATATCAACGACTCAATTTGAAAATCGCTATTCAGCGATGTTCAAGGCCGAATCAGGTGAGCTGGAGGAAAAGTTCTTTCTTATTTTGGATAGGTTGCAGTGCGATATACACGTCTATGAGCCAAACCCAGAGCTTTATAAGGAGCTGTCAGAAGAACGCCCCGGCTTTTATTTGAATGAGATCGAGCTTCGTGAAGAGGCGCGAGTAGCGCTTCGGAAGCTTTCTGATTTAGAAAAGGAAAATAGTTGAGGCACCAAAGGAGGAAAATAAAGACAGGGAGATTTCTACAGATCGCTGATTGACGATCTACGAAGACAGTCGCCGTTGAAGGAAGAGCACGAAAAGCATCAAGGTGAGCAGTGGAGCAAGGATGAACGGCAACAGCCATAGCCAGACGTTCTTGCCGTGCACGCGCTTGGTCTTACGCTCCGTCCATTCCGAACAAGTCCGTCGACTGCAGGCGGATGCCGCATTCTCTACAGTGACACAAATTACCTGTTACCTGCTCCGACGGATTCGAATGGCTTCTCGATCGATGATCACGAGGGCACGTGCCAGTTCATTGTCGGGCACTTCCGCGAGCAATCGTTCGAGCGCGTTCTGTGTTTCCTCGATCGTCGTGGGCCACACACGTAATCGGACGATACCGGCATGAGAACCGATGGGAAACGCGCGCTGGTCCGCTAAGTCTTCATCAAACGTGATGATCAATGCTTGTCGTTGTTGTGCCCAAGCAAAGAGTGTTTCGTCTGGTTGTCCCGACAACGCGACCTCCGAAGTGTGATAAATCGTCCATTGTGGGCGGCGAGCACGGAGCCAGTCGGCAATAGCGCGGGGAACATTTTGATCCAGAAGAACTGAGAGGGAGTCAGGCACGAGGAATCACTTTATCTTCATCGACAACCTGGCTCACATAGTCCAGAGCGGCAACGATATCCTCGTGGGTCAGCTCCGGGTAGGTCTGAAGGATTCGGTCGTTGGTATAGCCGCCTGCAATCAACCCTAGGATGTTCGTCACCATGATCCTGGTTCCTCGGATACAAGGCTTGCCGCCACAGATCCGTGGATCAATGCTGATGCGTTCGAATCGCATGGAGACGCTCCTGGATTCAGACCCCCTGCAAAACCGTACAAGAATTCTCCTATGATAACAAGCTTGACCAGGTCGGTCAAAGAGTGTTCCTTTCTTGTTAAACCTGTCTGAGTCGCATATATCGAAAAGAATAGAGGGGGCAGGAATCATTGTCATGATGTGCAGTGTGGCGATTCGGCGTTCTCTTGAACCAGAACAAAAGGCCGACGCGCATCCTGCAGTCGTGGAACCTGCAGCATCGGTTGCTACCAAGTGAATAGGAAGATAAGTACAGATGGGTGAAGGGTTCTGGGAATGGCTCAAGTTCGTATTCAAAAAGCCTTTTCCCAAAGCGAGTGTAAATGTCGATCGAGAAGGTTTCTACATTCTTCAAGAGGGTGAGCCAACGACCCGCGTCCTTTGGAATGAAATCGCTCAAATTCAAGCTCATAAGCAGGATCTTGTTTTGAGGATCTGATTTGTTGGGACATTACAGTTACAAAGAATGAGAGGAGTCAAACCTACGTGTTACATGAAGAGTTAGATGGGTTCGAAGTGCTAGTTGACCGCATAAGTGAGGAACTTGAATCGTTCGATAGGACATGGAGACATAAAGTCATTCAATCACTATTTGCCAAGAATTTAACCATTCTCTTTCAGAGGAAAGAAAAATAGAGACAGGCTGGACCCAATACTCGCCGTATGCTCTTAGGATTGACTAAGAAGACAACCGCCGTTGAAGGAAAAGTACGAAGATCATGAGGGTGGGAAGCGGAGCGAGGATGAACGGCACCAGCCAGAGCCAGACATTCTTGCCGCGTACTCGTCCTTGATCGATCATCCAAACAAACAGCCAGACGAGTAGGCAGGCATAGTTCAAGATGATCCATTGGGTGGTGTGAATTTTGAGGACGCTGGTGCTCTCCGAAGGGCCTTGGAGGAGAAAAATTCCTAACAGCAGAACGAATGCGCTTAGCAGGGCCGCGACGAGTTTCTTGCTCCAGACGAACATAGGCTCCTCCTGACTCAAGAAGAATGTAAACGGAGTTCGGCTAAGCTAATTGGGGCACTCTTCCTTTGTCAAATGGGATGAAGCCGGTCGGTATCGTATCACCTTAGTAGAAAGGTCGCTGCGAGAACACCATGAGCCTTCTTCGTTTGACCGTGGTGGTTGTTGTACTCACTGGGTCAGTTGTTCTCGCATTATCGAATCCGACCATGGACGACTATTTACGCTTCGTTGAACAGGAATTGAGCAAAGCAATCGACCGAATGGACCGGGGCACACCGACTCGAGAACAACAATTTATTCGGCAGATGTTTCAGTCGCAAAGTAAGAAGCTTCTCGAATCGGTCGTGAGGCCGAATACAGCACGACGGAACTGGGGGATCGCGAGCCGGTATGAAACACAGGTGGTGGATACGAAAATCATCGTTCTCGGTCTCGGCGGTCGGTTTATTCCCCTTCAGGGTGTCGAGGAAGCGACGTTGAAAATCGGGCGAATGGTCTTCTAAAAAGAAAAAAGGCCAGGGTAATTTGGAGGGGCCTGACTCCACTGGTTATTTCTGTGGATAACTTCGTTGATAACTGACCGAAATCGGCTATGAGATTCGCATTACGACTATTCACAGCCTTTCCTCAAGATTCCCAGTAGATCCACAACATTTTGTTTGACAAAAATTATTCATAGCTATATGTAGACATTGTCTGCATGAAAAAATAAATTTTCCCCGCTGCCCAGGAGGTCTACCGTGAAAATTGATCGAAGGTTTACCCGTCGCGGGCAGAATCCCTACGAGGGGATCACGTTTGTGAAGCGTTCGTCGGAGATTCGGAATCCCGACGGATCCACCGTATTCAAGCTCGAAAATATCGATGTTCCGGAAGCATGGTCTCAGCTTGCCGTCGACATATTGGCCCAGAAGTACTTTCGGAAGGCTGGAGTTCCGCAGCGAGATCAGAATGGGCAGTTGGCCACCGGTCCGGATGGCAAGCAAGTGTTAGGTGGTGAGCAAGACGCCCGTCAAGTCTTCCAGCGCATGGCCGGGTGTTGGACCCACTGGGGCAAGTCCTATGGCTATTTTAAGACGCCCGAAGATGCCGAGTCGTTTCACGATGAAATGTGCTACATGCTGGCCCATCAAATGGCAGCGCCGAATTCTCCCCAGTGGTTCAATACAGGCCTTCATTATGCCTATGGGTTATCGGGACCGGCACAAGGGCATTATTACGTCGATCCCAAGACTCGAGAAGTTATGAAAGCCGCCAATGCCTTCGAACACCCTCAGCCTCATGCCTGTTTCATTCAATCGATCGAGGATGATCTGGTGAATGAAAACGGGATCATGGATCTTTGGGTCCGGGAGGCGCGGTTGTTCAAGTATGGTTCGGGGACCGGGACTAACTTTTCGAAGCTGCGCGGGGATGGCGAAGGGCTTTCCGGCGGCGGGAGATCTTCAGGCCTTATGTCCTTCCTGAAAATCGGGGATCGAGCCGCCGGAGCGATCAAGTCCGGAGGAACGACGCGCCGTGCCGCTAAGATGGTCTGTTTGGACCTCGATCATCCGGATATCGAAGAATTCATCGAGTGGAAAGTCATCGAAGAGCAAAAAGTCGCGGCGATGGTGACGGGTTCAAAGATTTGTGCGCAGCGCCTCAACGCCGTGCTGAAAGCTTGCCATACGGTCGATGGGGAGGGCGCTCTCAGGCTGGACCTCGACCAGAAGACTAATCCGGTCTTGCGTGAGACTCTCACATTGGCCCGTCGGGATCTGGTGCCCGAGGCGTATATCCAACGAATGTTTTCCTATGCACAGCAAGGCTTCACGCACTTTGTATTTCACGAGTATGACACGAATTGGGACGGCAAGGCATATCAGACCGTCTCAGGCCAAAATTCGAACAACAGCGTCAGGATTCCCAATGAGTTTTTTGCCGCGCTCGAAACAGACGGCGAGTGGCATCTCAGACGCCGAACGAACGGCAAAGTCTGTAAGACCGTCAAGGCGCGGGAGCTGTGGGACCGGATTGCTTGGGCGGCTTGGATTTGTGCCGATCCGGGGACTCAGTACGATACCGTCATCAACGAGTGGCATACGTGTCCGGAAGACGGCCGCATCAACGCGTCGAACCCTTGTTCCGAATACATGTTTTTGGATGATACCGCCTGTAATCTCGCCTCCCTCAATCTCACCAAGTTTTACACAGCCGACGGGCAGTTCGAACTGGAACATTTCCGCCATGCCGTTCGACTGTGGACGATCGCGTTAGAGATCAGCGTGTTGATGGCTTCCTTCCCGAGCCGTTCCATCGCCGAAAAGAGCTATCAGTTCCGGACGCTCGGGTTAGGGTATGCAAATTTGGGGACCGTGCTCATGCGGCAAGGAATCCCTTATGATTCGCCCAAGGCCCTCGCGATTTGTGGCGCCATCACGGCCATCATGACCGGGGAAGCATACGGGACGTCGGCTGAAATGGCTGCCGAATTGTCGCCTTTCCCGGGATACACAAAAAATCGAGAGCATATGCTGCGTGTCATCCGTAATCACCGTCGGGCAGCTTACCAGGTGTCTCACGTGGAATATGAAGGTCTGACGATTGCTCCGGTGGGAATCCGCCCCGAGCATTGTCCTCCCGACATGCTCCTTGCTGCCAGACGAGCTTGGGATCATGCGCTTGAATTAGGGACGGCGTATGGGTATCGCAATGCACAAGTGACCGTCATCGCTCCAACCGGCACAATTGGGTTGGTTATGGACTGTGATACCACGGGGATTGAACCGGACTTTGCTCTGGTGAAGTTTAAGAAACTGGCCGGTGGTGGGTACTTCAAGATCATCAATCAAAGCTTGCCGATTGCGCTGACCAATCTCGACTATACGGACCAGCAAACACAGGATATCGTTCGGTACTGTGTCGGTGCTCAGACGCTCAAGGGCGCACCGTTCATCAATCACGACACGTTGCGTCAAAAGGGATTCGACGACGCAGCCTTGTGTCGTTTGGAGAGCGGTTTGGGACAAGCGTTCGAAATTCAGTTCGTCTTCAACAAGTTTACGCTAGGAGACGCATTCTGCGTCGAAAAGCTTGGATTGACCGAGGCCCAACTGAATGAAACGAACTTCAACATGCTGAAGACGCTCGGTTTTACGCAAGAAGAGATCGCCGCCGCCAACGATTTCTGCTGCGGGACGATGACGGTGGAAGGCGCGCCGCATTTGAAGGCCGAACACCTCGCGGTATTCGACTGTGCCAATCGGTGCGGTCGAATCGGGCAGCGCTCCATCGCCGTTGATGCGCATATCCGCATGATGGCCGCTGCACAGCCGTTCATCAGCGGCGCGATCAGCAAGACCATCAACATGCCGGCCGATGCCACGCTCGAAGACGTCAAGGCGGCTTATTTGCTTGCTTGGAAGAGCATGGTCAAAGCGGTCGCGCTGTATCGTGACGGCTCCAAGCTGAGTCAGCCATTGAGTGCTTCGACGGACAGTGGAAAGGCTGTGGAGGCGGCCACCGGCGTGTTGGAGCTGGCGGAGAAAATCACTGAACGGGTGCTCGTTCGGTACCTCGCCAAGCGACGCCCGCTACCGAGTCGACGAAGCGGATACACTCAAAAGGCAATTATCGGGGGGCATAAGCTCTACTTGCGCACCGGTGAATATGAGGATGGGACGGTCGGGGAAATCTTTTTGGACATGCACAAGGAGGGGGCGGCGTTCAGAAGCCTCATGAATTGTTTTGCGATCGCCATCTCTCTTGGACTTCAGCACGGCGTACCGCTGGAAGAATTCGTCGAAGCATTTGTCTTTACCAGGTTTGAGCCGAATGGTCCCGTCAAATTGAACGATCGAATCAAAATGTCGACCTCGATCATCGATTATATCTTCCGTGAATTGGCCGTGACGTATCTCGATCGGTATGACCTTGCGCAGGTGAAGGAAGAAGATCTACGCATGGATTCCGTGAAGAAAGACCATATGGATCCCGAATGCTTCGATGAAGAAGCGGACTTGGATGCCCTGGCTAAATCTTCCGTTATTACGGAACATCTTCCCATCCGCCGGAACGGCGGGAGCGGAAAAGGAAATGGCCACGGAAATGGACATAGTGTTGCCCGACAAGTGGAGATCATGCGAGAAACGCTCACCCTGACGGAGGTCCAAAGCGCGAAAGAGGCCAAGGTCAAGGGCTATGAAGGCGACCCCTGCCAGGAATGCAAGCAATTCACCATGGTTCGTAACGGCACTTGTCTCAAATGTGTGACGTGCGGCGCGACGAGTGGATGTTCATAAAAGGAGATCGAGGATGCAGAGCAAGCGGCCGTCATCGTGTCTCCGGTGTAGGAAGCGGCGGTTCCTGCGAATTCGATCGGGTGCCGAGATCTCCTTTTCATTACAGTTACGAGCTCGAAAACTATGCGTGAGACCGGTGTCTTCTCGCATCATATTTTATCATTATGGGTCTTGGTCTCCGTTGCGAGCCGCTCGCTCAGCGAGGCGAAAAAAGTTTTGACGTCGGAGAGTCACAAGGAGTACTGATATGCCGACTACGACGCAGCTTGTCATCAGCGGTCAGAGTAAGCCGGGTGCCCTTGCCAGAGTGACGGCAGTCCTCGGTGAAGCCGGGGTCAATATCAAGTCCTTTTCCGCTCCGGAAGTGATGGGGAGGGGCAAGTTGCGTCTGCTGGTCGCGGATCTGGAAAGTGCCCGCGCGGCCCTTAAGGCGGCGAAAATTAAGTTCGGCGAAGAAACCGCGCTCCTACTGAGTCTTGAAAATAAGCCTGGTGCGTTAAGGAAAGTGGCGGATACCTTGATGAAGAGCCGGATCAATATCAAGTGCGGCTATTGCACACCTTCTCGGGAAGGGAAACGGGCGATCGTCGTTCTGACCGTTTCCAACACCAACAAAGCCTTGACCATTCTACGCAATCAGTCGCTGGACGAGTTTTGATCGATGCGGCCGATGCCGCACACAACACCTACTCCTCTGTTCATAATCGTGGTCGGACTGGGCGCCTTCCTCTACCATGGCTGCACAGCTCCCCGTCCTATTGACCGTTTCCCTGGGTATCCTATCGGATTTGTGGAACGAGGGATGGCCTCATGGTATGGCCCTGGTTTTCATGGGAATAAGACGGCTAATGGGGAGCGGTACGACATGTACAAACTGACCGCTGCTCATCGGACGCTGCCGCTAGGGTCTGTCGCAGTTGTTCATTCGTTGGCCTCGGGTCGCCATGTTACGGTCAGGATTAATGATCGAGGGCCGTTCGCTAGAGGGAGAATTTTGGACCTTTCTTTGGCTGGGGCTCAAGCGCTTGGGATGGTCGGTAACGGAACCGACCAGGTCGAACTTCGAGTTGTCGGCTATAACTCTCGACCCGAAGGGATGGGGGTATTACGGGTTCAAGTCGGTGCCTTCGCGGATCTACAGAATGCTCGGGCGCTGTTTGCACAAGTTCAACGAGATTTTCCCAATGGGCGTATCATTCAGGCAGACCTCCCGGAGGGGCGCCGTTACCGAGTCCAAATTGGTCGATTTCTGACCGAATCGGAGGCTCAGATGGCCGCGGTTCGTCTCGATCGTACATTTAGTCTGCAATCGTTCGTTGTTCGGGATGATGGTTAAATACAGAAGGAGCATCGATACCATCGGGCGGGAGTTTCTTGTTTGGAACCAATTGATTTTTAAGCAACATTTTTTGAATTGCTTGCTTGCCTTTGATCTCTGTGATAGATGTATCAGCTGTGAACTCTATTCTAAGCGGTTCGGTTGTCCTAGTCTTACGATCCTCTGAAGGATGGGCGAAGAGGTATCTTCTGGGAGACGCCCGGCTTCTCATCAGGCCAGCCATACTGGTCCAACGTCCCTAATATACAACTGCGATGGAAATCCTCATCCTTTTAGGGTTGATAGGGTTATCCGCAATTATTTCGACTGCCGAGATCGGCTTCTTCTCGGTCAACGAAACACGACTGAAAGCATTGGCGCAGAACGGCAGTAAACGGGCAGCCAAGGCTCTTCAATTGAGGAGCGACCCTCAAAAGCTCCTTTCGACCATTCTCGTAGGTGACCGCCTCGTCAGTACTGCGACACCGATGTTCGCCACCTTCATCACACTGAATGCCTATGGGGGAAAGAGTGCGTTTGAAGAAGCGATCGCGGTTATGATCGGTATCCTGACCTTTGTTCTTTTAGTGTCAGTGGATGTCATCCCAAAGACTCTGGCGGCAAAGTTCTCAGTGCCGGTGACGCTGAACATGGCCTACCCTATCTATTGGGTTCAGGTCATGTTGAGACCCCTTCTTTTTTTGATCGTCCCTCTGATCTACAGCTTGACGGGAGGAAAGGGGTTGACGCTTCCCTTGGTGACGGAAGAAGAGCTCAAAATCATGTTGGACCAAGGGGGAAAGGCCGGCGAATTGGAGTCGGAAGAAGTCAAAATGATCAAGAATGTGTTTCAGTTAAAAGATATAACGGCGGAGGATGCGATGACGCCGCGTATCTATGTGTTTTCCCTCGACGGGAACCTTCGACTCAGGGAAGCACAAGAGCTGCTCTATAATTCTAAGTATACTAGAATTCCGCTCTACGACGGTATGCTCGATAACATAACGGGGATTCTCTACAAGACGAAGGCGTTGACCGAGTTGGCCAAAGGGAGAACTGATTTGCGTCTTCGGGATATCGCCCATCCTCCGCTCTTTGTCCCGGCCGGGAAAACGGCGGATGACTTGATGAAGCAGTTCCAGCAGGAAAAGCGGCATATGGGAGTCGTCGTCAACGAATTCGGTGGTGTCATGGGATTGGTGACGCTTGAGGACCTTCTCGAGGAAGTCGTAGGTGAGATCGTCGACGAAACGGATATCACGGAAGAGCTCATCAAACGCATCGGAAAGAACCAAATCCTGGTGCACGGACGGACGGAAGTTCGAAAGGTGAACGACTTCCTGAAAGTCGAACTTGGAGATGAAGCCCTGACTATCGGAGGATTGATCCAGGAAAATCTTGGTCGCATCCCTCAGGCAGGAGAAGAACTCCGCATCGAGAATTGCCGTCTCGTGGTCCATGAGGCGGATCCTCGCTTGATACGAAGCGTACAAATTATCAAGGACGAGAAAGTGCCTGTTCCGGTCGAAGCCTCGGTGTGACTAGCTCTCCTTCTGTCGCTCCATCAAGTCTAAGAAAGTCTTTTCGTCAAGGACCGTCACGCCTAATTCCTGAGCCTGATCGAGTTTGGAGCCGGGATCTGTGCCGACTACGAGATAGCCTGTCTTCTTGCTGACACTGGATGACACCGTGGCGCCCAACCGTTCGACCAACGCCTTGGCCTCATCTCTGGTCAGCCTCTCCAATCCACCGGTGAACACGAAGCTCGTTCCTGAAAAAGGCAGAGCTCTCTGTCTCTGGGATGAGGGTGTGCCTACGATCGAAAAGCCGAATTTATGCAGTTGGTCGATGACCCGTCGGTTCGAGCTTTCTTGGAAGTAGGAGACCAAACTCTCAGAGATCTCGGGACCGATCTCCCGGACTTCCTGAAAACGGTCGCGATCGGCCGACATGACGGCATCGAGAGAACCGAACTCTTTCGCGAGCACTTTAGCGATGTGCTGCCCAACTTGACGGATTCCCAGACCCATCAAGAATCGATCGAGAGGAACCGTTTTACTTCGACCGATGGCGTCAAGGAGCAGAGTTGCTGATCTCTCCGCAAACCCTTGGAGCTTCAGGAGCTGCTCCCGATCAAGGCGATAAAGATCAGAAAGATCCTTGACGAGTCCTTGATCGACTATTTGAGCGACTGTCTTCTTGCCGAGGCCTTCAATGTTCAGTGCGGTTTTTGACGCGAAGTGCTCGATCGCGCCTTTCAGCTGAGCAGGACAGACGGCTTGGCCTGTGCAATAGAAGTAGGCACCTTCTCTCGCCACGCTAGAACCGCATATCGGACAGTGATGTGGCATTTGGAAGGGGTCCGACCTGATTTCATTCGAAATAGGGATACGTTCGGCGATTGCCGGAATGACATCCCCTGCGCGCTCGACTCGAACCGTGTCGCCTATGCGGATGTCCTTTCTTGCCACCTCATTGGCATTGTGGAGGGTAGCTCGGCTGATGGTGACCCCACCCACTTCCACTGGTTTCAATAGAGCGAGAGGGGTCAGGGTCCCGGTTCGGCCGACCGAGATGGCAATGTCCTGCACCTCTGTGATTTCCTTCCGAGGAGGAAATTTGAAGGCGATGGCCCAACGAGGACTTCTGGATTTCATTCCCAGTCGAGCTTGCCAATCCGCGCGATCAACTTTCACCACTACCCCATCAATTTCATAGGGGAGATTGTCGCGCTGGTCCTGCGTTTCCCGGTGAAACGCCAAGACCTGATCGATGGTTCCGCATCGTCGGCGAAGGTGAGGGACCGGAAGTCCGCATAGAGCCAACATCTCCAGTTCAGCCCAGTGCGACGGAGGAGGAGTTCCGGTCATCGCCATCACTTCGTAGCAGGTGACGACAAGCGGGCGAGAGGCGGTAATTTGCGAATCGAGTTGCCGAAGAGAACCGGCGGCGGCGTTCCGCGGGTTTGCGAAAACGTCGCCCCCCCGTTCCGTCATTCGGCGGTTGAGCGCATGAAAGTCGGAGAGACGCATATACACTTCTCCCCGTACGGCCAGATGATCCGGGTAAGCACCGGTCTGCAACTGCAGCGGTAACGATCGAATCGTGCGGAGATTAATGGTGATATCCTCCCCGACAGTTCCATCACCACGGGTTGAACCGCGAACAAATGCCCCGTGATCGAAGACCATTTCAATCGACAGACCATCGAATTTCGGCTCGACCGTGTACTCGACTTGGTCCGTACTCAGCTCCCGTTTCATCCGCTGGTCGAAGGCCAGGACCTCATCAGACTCCACCAAGGAATCAAGGCTCAACATGGGCCGTTCGTGCTGTACCTTGCCGAGCTCACCCAGAGGGGGGGCACCGACACGCTGAGTCGGGGAATCTGGAGTGACCAGCTCAGGGTACGTCCGTTCGAGCTCGGCCAATTCTCGGAACAACCGATCATATTCCCCATCGGAAATCTCGGGGCGGTCCTTGACGTAATAGAGGTAGTCGTGATGCCTGATCTGGCTTTTGAGTTGAACGAGTCGCTCTTGCTCGGCGGGAGTGACCCTTGAAGAGGAGGGAGAGTCGCCATAGTGAGAATCTTGCCGCATCGTTGTTCTCTAACGAGGTGAGGCCTCGACGATTATCCCTAGGGTGTCATGACACATGACGTTCGGCATGGAAGGGGAGAGGGGCCTAAGCCGTGCTGACCCTAGCATAGGGCCGCGGAAACGGTCAAACCAGACCGGCCTGTCCGCTTTGACTTTCGCATCAGTGGCCACTATTCTAAGCGTCTCTGCAGCAGGTCTGAAGTCGGCAGAAAGCCTGGGCAAAGGAGGATATATGCGGAAGGGAGAGCAGCAGGTCTGTGAACGAGCACGGAGGATTCCTTTATTAGTATTAGGGATACTGCTCTGTAGTGGTTTGCTGGTCAGCGGGTGTGTCGTGTTAGAGGAAAAATACAACGCCGAAAAAGCCCGTAGCCTGAATTTTCAGCGCCTTCTCGCTCAGGAAGAGAAACGAACGGCTGAGCTCGACAGCGAAATCAGGCATACCAAGGCTGAACTGGCTGAATTTGAGGCGAGGAATCGTGAGCTGTCTGCACAGGTGCAAATGACACGAGAGCAGATGGGGCGCCTCCAAGAAGAGGCGGAAGCGATCCGGGAAGCGACATTGTTGGAACGAAAAGCCTTGGAGGACATGCAGCGGAAAGGCGGTTCTCCTTCCATCAAACCGAAAAAAGCAGAACTGCCGAAAGTTGCGTCGGGCGGTCGCAGCGGGGGGCATCTTTCGGACAAGGGTGTGGCGGCTCTGACGGAGCCGCCTTCGGCTTTGAAGGTACCAGAGGGGACGATACACGTTGTGAAGCCTGGGGAGACCCTCTTCAGCATCGGCAGGCGGTATGGAGTCGAGGTCGATAAGTTGAAGAAGCTGAATAAATTGCCGGATGACATTGTCGAGATCGGACAGAAACTCCTGGTGGGAGCAGAGTAAGCGGAGCGACATGCGGGCTGTGACCTATTCACTCACTCTGGATGAGTTTCGCTCCTATGCAAAGCAGGGCAATCTCATTCCTTTGTTCCGTGAAATCTTGGCGGACCATGATACGCCGGTCTCGGCCTTTGCCAAGATCGATCACGGTCCCTCGGCCTATCTGCTGGAGAGTATTCAAGGTGGAGAAAAGTGGGCCAGATATTCCTTTCTCGGAAGTGGGTCTCCTCTTGTCATCTACGAAGATCGGGGTGATCTTTGTGTGAAGAAGGGGTCGGATCGTCGGCGGATTCCTAGCCGAGGCGCGCCGCTGGATCGTCTGCAGGAGATCCTGGAGACGTATCGCCCCGTCACAGTTCCGGATTTACCTCGTTTCGTAGGGGGAGCGGTCGGTTACCTTGGTTACGACATGGTGCGGACCTTCGAGGATCTTCCTTTTCGAAGAAAGGAGCACCTCGATATTCCGGACTTTGCCTTTCTCTTGACCGAGACGCTGCTCATCTTCGACAACGTATCGCAGAAGATCAAGGTCGTCGCCAACGCACATGTGAAATCTTCGTCGGAACGCGATATTCGTTCGGCCTATCGCGACGCGACAGGCAGGATTGAAGCGATGATCGCCAGAATCCGTCGACCGCTTCGGCCTGTGAAGCCGCGGCGTAGACGATCTCCGATTCGTTTCACAGCCAACATGAGCAAGGCGGACTTTGAGAAGGTCGTTTCTCGTGCTCAGGAATACATCAGGGCCGGAGATATCTTTCAGTGTGTCCTGTCGCAGCGCTGGGAAACGAATCTACAGGCTCCTCCGTTTCAACTCTATCGGGCCCTGCGTCTCGTGAACCCGTCGCCGTACATGTATTACCTCCGGATTGCAGGGGTTGAACTTGTGGGCTCGTCTCCCGAAATTCTTGTGCGATGCGAAGACGGGCTTGTGTCGGTACGTCCGATTGCAGGAACGAGACGGCGCGGCGCGACGATGGATGAGGACGCGGAATTGGAACGCCGTCTTCTTGCCGATGGCAAGGAGCGAGCCGAGCATATTATGCTGGTGGATCTCGGGCGCAATGATCTCGGTCGTGTGGCTGAAGGGGGATCCGTCCACGTCGAGTCGTTGATGAATGTCGAGCGGTACTCGCACGTCATGCATATGGTCTCGAATGTCACAGGCAAGTTGTGCCGGAACAAGACCGTATATGACGTGCTGAAGGCGTGCTTTCCCGCAGGGACCGTGTCCGGTGCCCCCAAAATCAGGGCGATGGAAATCATTGAAGAGCTTGAGCCGACCAGACGCGGGCCCTACGCCGGCGCCGTCGGTTATGTCGGGTTTTCGGGTAATATGGATATGTGCATCAATATCCGTACCGTCGTTGTCTCTCGGCATCGGGCCTTCATCCAGGCCGGCGCCGGCATCGTGGCCGACTCAAAGCCGGAACACGAGTACGAAGAAACGTGCAATAAGGCCCGCGCCATGATGAAGGCGATCGAACTCGCGGAACAGGGGTTGGAATGAAAACGCGGCTCGTGAAGGGTGAAGCGTGAAGCGTATGCCGAATACGAGATACGCTTCACGAGCGACGAGCTACGGGTAACATCATGCTATTGGTCATCGATAACTACGATTCCTTCACGTATAACCTCGTCCAGTATCTCGGAGAATTAGGTGAGGATGTGCAAGTCTATCGAAACGACAAGATTACGCTCGACCAGATGGAAGAGTTGCATCCGAGTCGCCTTGTGATTTCGCCGGGACCATGCACACCAAGAGAAGCCGGTATTTCAGTCGATGCGATCCGTCGGTTTGGAGGGAAACTGCCCATTCTCGGCGTCTGTTTGGGCCACCAGTCGATGGCTGTCGCGTACGGAGGAGAGGTCATCCGCGCTCCCCGCTTGATGCATGGGAAGACGTCGCAGATCAAACACGACGGCAAAACCATTTTCCAATCGTTACCCAATCCCTTTGAAGCGACGCGCTATCATTCTCTCATCGTGAATCGGGTCAATCTTCCGGATTGTTGTGAGATTTCCGCCGAGACTGCCGAGGGTGAGATCATGGGACTCCGCCATAAAACACTTGGTGTGGAAGGGGTTCAATTTCATCCCGAATCGATTCTGACGACCGCCGGAAAAGATCTTCTCCGCAACTTCTTGAAACTCTAGCAGGATGCTGAAAAAGTCCGCCGCCGGCGTTCTCGCGTCGCTCAGAGGCTCAACGTACCGAAGCGTACGCCTCACCTCTTCGCTCGCTGCGGCCTTGCCGGACGGCCTTTTTGAGCATCCTGCAACAGATCTACTTTGTTGAGAGTTTCATGATCAAAGACGCGCTTGCCAAACTGGCTGATCGAGCCGACCTCTCCGTGCAGGAGGCGGAGACAGTCATGCTGGAGATCATGGATGGGGCTGCAACCACGGCTCAGATGGCCGCCTATCTCATGGGACTCAGGCAAAAGGGTGAAACAGTCGCTGAAGTCGTCGGTTCGGTCAACGCCATGCGATCACGAGCGACCAGAATCAGGGTCGGGTCGTCGATCGTTGTCGATACCTGCGGAACGGGCGGGGATGGGGCCGACACGTTTAATATCTCCACGACCGCGGCGTTCGTGGTCGCAGGAGCCGGCATTACCGTGGCCAAGCACGGGAATCGCTCCGTATCCTCCCGATCAGGCAGCGCGGATGTGCTGAGCATGCTCGGTGTGAAGATCGATCTCGAACCGAACTGTGTGGCCGATTGTATCGACGAAGTCGGTATCGGCTTCTTGTTTGCACCGCTCTATCACGGCGCGATGAAACAGTGTTCCGGGGTCCGACAGGAGATGGGAATCAGGACCATCCTGAATGTGCTCGGCCCGCTGGCGAATCCGGCCGGCGCCACGCACCAAGTGCTGGGGGTCTATGATGCGAAGTGGACAGATATCCTTGGGCGTGTTCTTCTGGAGATCGGATCGCAACATTGTTTCGTGATTCATGGTTTGGATGGCTTGGATGAGGTCACATTGTCGGACCGAACGAAAGTGTCCGAGGGGAAAGGCGGCGTGGTGTCGAGTTATTTTATCGCGCCGGAGGAGTTCGAGGTCCGGCGTAGGGCGCAAAAAGAATTCGCCGGAGGCACGCCCGAGGAAAACGCACGGGTGACAAAAGAGATTCTACATGGCCGGAAGGGCCCAAGACGGGACATCGTGTGTCTGAATGCCGCACCTGCGATGGTGGCAGGCCAAAAAGCAAAAACACTCAAGGACGGCTTCCGTCTGGCGCAGCAAACGATCGACTCCGGAGCTGCCGCAGAGAAGCTGGATCGGCTCATCATGTTTACCAAGAAGGCGTGCAACAAGGTATGATTGCCCCATGATTCTCGATCGCATCCTCGAGCACAAGCGGGCAGAACTCAGGCACAAACAGAGCCGTTCCTATCTATCCAACCTCAAGGCGGCGATCCGAGATGCCCCGCCGGTTCTTGGGTTTGCCGTCACCTTGGACGCGACAAGGCCTCCCACCAGCCCGGCCTTGATCGCGGAAATCAAGAAAGCGTCGCCGAGCCTGGGACTGTTGCGGGAAGAATTCTCAGAACAGTTTGATTATCTAGGGCTTGCGCGTACCTACCATGAGCATGGAGCATCGGCCGTTTCTGTCTTGACCGACAAGGAATTTTTCCAAGGAGACCTGCGGTATCTTGAAGAGATTAAGCGCGCGCTCCCGATCCCGGCGCTCAATAAGGAATTCATGGTTGGTGACGTGCAGTTCTATGAAGCACGAGCCCACGGTGCCGATGCCGTGTTATTGATCGTGGCGGCGCTGGAGCGGCGACAACTCATGGATTTCCATGCGTTGGCCTCCGAACTGGGGATGGACAGCCTGTTCGAAACCCATCACGAGAAGGAGTTGGATACGGTCCTGGAGTGGATTCCCACTGCGAGGATGATCGGGATCAACAATCGAGATCTGAACACCTTTACGACAGACCTCAATGTGACCTTCCGGTTGGCCAAAAGAATTCCTTCCGACAAGCTGATCATTAGTGAGAGCGGAATTCACGATCGCGATGCTGTGATAAAGCTGACTGAGGCAGGGGTGCACGCCATGTTGATCGGAGAGTCGCTCATTCGCGCCGAACACACGGCGGACAAGGTTCGGGAATTGCTCGGTTACGCATCGCGTGATACCCGATCCGTGTAGAGCAATTCGCCATGAAAATAAAAATTTGCGGGATCACCAACAGAGAAGACGCAGAGATTGCGGTGGCGGCGGGCGCGGATGCCTTGGGTTTTGTCATGTACCGCAAAAGCCCACGCTGGGTAGAGCCGGCGGTCGCGAGATCCATCATAGCCGGTCTTCCCCCTTTTGTGTTGGCGGTCGGTGTGTTCGTCAATGAGGAGGCCGAGAAAGTTCGAGCGCTCATGGATGAATGTGGCTTTGCCTTGGCTCAACTCCATGGAGATGAATCAGTTGTGTATTGTCAGAACCTCGGCCGTCCGGTTCTGAAGGCCCTTCGCCTGAAGGGCCGGGGTACATTGCTCGCCCTGGCCGAATTCCGAGGGTGCGCGAACGTGCGCGGGGTTCTCATCGATGCCTTTTCAGACCAAGCCTATGGAGGCACGGGACAGACGGTTGATTGGACGTTAGCAGAGGAAGCGGCACGGTCTACCTCGGTCATTTTGGCTGGTGGTTTGACCCCTGCAAACGTGGCTGGAGCGATCCAGATGGTGCGTCCCTATGGAGTTGATGTCAGCAGCGGAGTGGAACGGAGTCCGGGCAAGAAGGATCACCATAAGCTTAGAGCGTTCATTGAAGCGGCCAGACTTGTGTCCGTCTGATGACCGTCGTTATACTCACGAGGATCCGTTGAGGAGGGGTTGATCAGATGCCCATGCTTCCAGACAGTCGTGGCCGGTTCGGCTCCTATGGCGGCCGGTATGTGCCCGAAACTCTGATGCCGGCGCTTTTGGAGTTGGAAGAAGAGTATGCCAAGGCAAAAAGAGACCGCCGATTTCAAACTGACCTCGCCTATTACCTCAAACAATATGTCGGACGGCCGACGAGTCTGTATCGTGCCGATCGGCTGACCAAGAAATTGGGCGGCGCCAAGATTTATCTGAAGCGGGAAGACCTGTGCCATACCGGTGCGCATAAGATCAACAATGCGATCGGCCAAGTCCTCCTGGCCCTGCGAATGAAGAAAGGACGAATCATCGCCGAGACAGGTGCCGGTCAGCACGGTGTGGCGACCGCAACCGCAGCTGCGATGTTCGGGTTACAGTGTGAGATCTATATGGGCACGGAAGATATGCAGCGGCAGGCGCTGAACGTTTTCCGGATGCGTCTGTTGGGTGCGACGGTGACCGGCGTCGATGCCGGGAGCCGTACCCTCAAGGATGCTATCAGTGAGGCCATGCGAGATTGGACGACCAACGTACGAACCACGCACTATGTGCTCGGATCGGTTCTGGGAGCACATCCGTATCCCATGATGATCCGTGATTTTCAGGCGATCATCGGACGGGAAGCGCGGAAACAAATTCTTTCTGCCGAAAAGCGATTGCCGGATTATCTCGTGGCCTGTGTCGGGGGAGGAAGCAACTCGATCGGTCTTTTCCATGCATTCCTCCGCGATCCAAAGGTCAAGATGATCGGCGTAGAAGCCGGAGGTCTTGGGATCGAGAGCGGAAAACATGCCGCCCGGTTCTCTGGCGGAAAACCGGGAGTTCTGCAAGGCACCATGACCTACCTGCTTCAGGACGAAAATGGACAGATCAATTTGACTCATTCAGTGTCGGCCGGTCTCGATTATGCGGCTGTCGGACCGGAGCATAGTCTCTACCATGATCAGGGCCGCATCGAATATACCTATGCGACGGACAGTGAGGCGCTGACGGCTTTTGATCTCCTTGCGCATGAAGAAGGCATCGTACCCGCGCTGGAAAGCGCCCATGCGATCGCGCAAGTCGTCAAGCTGGCACCGAAACTGAAAAAGTCACAGCTCATCATCGCCAACCTTTCGGGTCGTGGTGACAAGGACGTACAGCAAGTCGCACGAATGCGCGGTGTGTCATTGTGAACGGGCGGCTGGAAACCACTTTCGAAGGTCTGCGTAAGAAGCGTCAGAAAGCCCTCATCACCTACCTGATGGCGGGAGATCCTGGGTTAGCTGAAACAGAACAACTGGTCTTGGCGTTGGAACAGGCGGGCGCTGATATCATCGAGCTGGGCGTGCCCTTTTCGGATCCGATCGCGGACGGACCGGTGATTCAGCAGGCTGCGGAGCGTGCGTTGCGGAACGGGACGTCGCTACGGCAAATCTTGGCTTCTGTCACATCGCTCAGGCAACGGACGAATATCCCGATCATCCTGATGCTGTACTACAATTCCATCCACGCCATGGGCTGTGAAGAATTTTGCAACGCGGCGAAGGCTGCGGGAGTGGATGGGTTGATCGTGCCCGATATGCCGCCGGATGAAGCGGGGCCTCTCAAAGTGCCGGCGGATGCAGTCGGACTCTCGCTGATCTTCTTGCTTGCGCCGACCAGTACGACCGATCGGCGAAAGCTTGTGGCCAGGGAATCGCACGGATTTGTCTATTATGTCTCATTGACCGGTATTACAGGGGCGAAGATCAACAACGTTGAGGACATACAGAACAATATCGGCAAACTGCGAAAGGTTTCCGCCGCTCCCGTCGCTGTCGGGTTCGGCGTAGCGACGCCGGAAGATGCGGCGCAGGTGTCGAAGATGGCGGATGGAGTGATCGTCGGCAGCGCCATCGTGAAACGCATCGCGTCCCACCAACAGGACCCCGCGATGATCGGGCACGTCGCCGAGTTCGTCCGGTCCCTGAAGGCTGCGATGGCGCCGATCTAGCTAGCTGTTCGGCCATATGATCTCCACACATCATTCTTTGCACGAGTCCTTCACTGTCGTCTCCATCTGCAAACTTCACTCTCTTAGAGAAGTGGCGAGTCAGCCCTCTTTTGCGAACGGCAAAGCGACCGGAATTCTCTCCAGCTGCTGACTGAAACAGGCAGAGTCAGTTATACACAGAACAAGACCCAACCCTACAACTGACTCGCTTCTTCCGATACTTGTCTGAGGAACCAAGAAGGTCGCGTATCAGCGATCGCAGTGATTTCTTCTTGAAAGCTACTTGAGTTGTCGGAGTGGATGTATAGGGTCCAATCTCGTGTCATCTTGGTCACCAGCGATCTGGTTCCTCAAAAAGATACACACCCGTATCCTTTTCGATACCCAAGTATCACTTTCCTCAGATCCGTCTGCGCTGACATCCATCCCATAGGCATGTGTATTTCCTGGTAGATCTTACGATACTAAACTGTGGAATGTGCGGATGCTGAGTTCCGATCGATGAGGCACATCCATTGCTTATCGACTTTGACGAAGCCATATAAAAAACGAAGTGACCTGAGAGACTTTCAATAACAAATGTTGGACGGTCATCCTTGGCTGAATATTGCTGTGAATCTGTTCGGAGCAACCTGTTATGCCGATCTCGAAATACGAGTCGACTCTCGGACGAGCATTCGAACTGCTGCAGCGGGCTATTGGTGATTCGCCTGGCCATTATGCATCAAGTCACGAGACGAAGGGCACCCCCTGTGGGCTTCATGAACCACAGTAAAAGGAGGGACGGTATGTACAGAACAGCCATCATAGTAGCGGCAACATCGATGGGTCTAATGGCAATGATAGGACACGCCTTTGCGATCGGTGATGTCTGCAGCAATGTAGAAATCACCTTCAAAAACGAGACGGCAGACGAAATTAAGGTCACAAAGTTTCAATACTACGATTATAAGGCTGATAAGTGGCGCACGGAATCCATTTTTGGTGTGGACGGACATCAGAAGATTGAACCTGGAAAGGAGTGGACGAAAAAACAGGATTTGGAACACATTGAAAATGACACAACGAAATTCAAGGCGACATACCAACGGCATATCGGGGGAACTAAATGGGAGGATGCGGTGAGTACTGTCACGAATGACTTCACGTGTAAGGATAAGATGCTAAAGACGGTCGCAATTACTGACGAAGAGCAATCTCCAGCAGCATCAAATGTTACAGATTGTTCAACACAAGAGACAACAGAAATCGGCCAGGCAATTGACTGGGGAGCCGATAATTGGAATGAATTTGAAAAGGCGCTTGAAGCTATTAGGGGCTGGCCTGTCAACATAGGAAGCTGTCTAGAGAATCGCTTTAAGAAGAACGGTAAAGTTGTATGTGAAAAGTCAATGGATGGAATGTGTAAAGGCGCGAGCGGCTGGGCAAGTCCTTTGACGAAAAAGTGCCATATGTGTCCAGGTTTCCTCGCCACTGTACGAACACTGCCAAACCTTGAGGACCGTCAGGCATGTTACTTCGCCCTCTTTGCCCATGAATCGGGCCATACCTGTGAGCGAGGACATAAGACCCTTGAAATCATAGATGATGAAGCGTTCAATTTTTGGAAGAGCAAGCATCCCGGAGTGACGATCAGTCTAGGAAGTTGTGGAATGAACTAGCTGCTTTCCTCGGCCTATTAGGCACGCACCGCACACATGGGACCGCGCATGCGAGATTGACCGTAAGACACCCCGGTAGGCAGCCCGATGGCGCGAGAAAGATCTAGGGGGTGGGGTCTTGTTCTGTGCATCACCACACATTAAAAATCGAGTTCGGCACTGATGGCACGACGCCCGGTTTTATCTATGACTGGTTAAACTTGAATATTCCCCGTAGCTTGCTACGGGGTTCGCCTCTGCATCCGAGAGGTCTGCGAAATTGAGTTCTGTGATACCCCGCAGCTTGCTGCGGGGAGCTTCATTCCGGTGCAGGAGTAGAATAGCTAGGTTTCTGAGAATACCAGCAAGGATGGAGATGTAGATCAGCCGGATGACGAGTGAATTCTACCGCTTCGCCTGTGGAGGCATGTACTTGATCATCTCGTCGGCGAGTTCTTTGGCGATGTCCTTCAGGCTCGGCTTGATGAACATATAGCTGCTGGACCGTTCATGGCGCGCTTTCCAGACTGTCGTGCCGGTTGCGGCATCGATCAACCGGAGGCTCATCCCGACCCGCCCCACGTTGTCTCCCTCCTTCCGCACGTATTCCCACGAATTAACCCGCACCACGAGAAAGGAGTCGACGTTGAGCGCTTTCCCGAGCTTGATGGCCGATTCTTTATCGGATTGACCCGTCATCTCCAGACGAGAGAAATAAAACACGAGCGAATCAAACGCCTCTTTTGATGCCTGAAAGATATCGGTCACGTTCTCGGGTGAAACGACCCGTTCGATATTGCCCTGACGGTTGAGTGCTCCAGCCAGGACATCTTGAATGTCTTCGCGGGCGCTGTCGTATTGGCTCGCCATCGGCGGCAACACGGCGATGGTCTGCGGTCGAAAGACCCTAGCGCCGGGGCCTTCCCACACTTCCTGCAAGCCGCCGCAGCCTCCGAGCAGCAAAACAAAAGTCATCGCGGATATTATGTACGCATATGATCGAGACAGCATGATCTAGTATACCATTAGAATGTCAATGAAATAGAGGCGGAAACCAGAGCACCCTTTTCACGGAAGTCATACCCTCCCCCGGCATCTGCACGGAAGGAAAACCACCTGAGGCCTAACCCTGCCGTAGGAACGAAGGGGGTGGTTGCATCCTGCATGTTCTTGAAGGTACCGACCCTAAACGAAAGAAATTCGGACAAGATCGTTTGTTCAACTCCCAGACTCAAGAGTTGGCTTTTCACCCCGGGCACAAAGGTCTTGTTCGAGGTCGCATCCACATCGGCCGTCAATGTCAGAGAAGAGTACGGATTGATCGCGATGCCGGCCCGAACTTGCGGTTCTAATTTCAACTCCCCTCCGTCCGCAGCATCGAAGGTCGGTTTATTGATGTCCTTCGCGACGATTCCAAACCTAATCCACGAGGATGGGCGATAGATTGCTCCTATGTCAATTCCATAGGTCGTTGAGATGTTCGGTTTGCCGAAATGATCGATCGTGCTCACTCCGCTTCCACCCTGGAGGTTGGTAGAGCCGTTGTAGGCTGCGCCTTGAATGACCTTCGCGGTAATTCCGATTGAAAAGGTTTTGTCGGAAAAGGCATAGGCATAGGAGAAGGCCAACTGTCTGGCTTCGAGGCCACGAAGCGCCATCTGGCCGGCCACAGTAATGGGTGTCCCCGGTCCGCCCGGTTGGGATGCCTGCACAGGTGTCGAGACGAATCCGCCTCCAGTGGCGACGTCAGACACATTGAATCCGAACGCATGTTCACCAAGGTGTCCTTTGAGATACAGACCGGCGGATCCGTTGACGGAAACAGCGGCACCTGATCGATTGACCCGATCGGCGATCGACTGAGCCCTTGTCAGATTGGTCGGAGATGTATCGCCGGCATTGAATTTTTCCAGGTCATTAAGCGCATCACCTAAACCGAGGCGATCAGTTGCTTGTCCGCCTCCTTGGGCGCGAATGTCCACGGTTTGAGTCATGGCCAAGCCGGCCGGGTTCCAATAGGTTGCGAGCGCATTGGTTGTGACGGCAACGCCGGCGCCGCCCATGCCCATGGCACGAGGACCCGCGATCACAAATTCGGCTGCTGATACATGAGACGGCAACGCTGAAGCGGCCAGCAACAGGCCTATGCGAAGCGGTGGTGAACAGCGCATCTCAGATCCTTGAGCGAATGAACACCTTGGCGAGTCTAGAGAAGGAATGGTAGTTCGTCAAGAAAACGCAGCCGGCCAACACCGCATGCGGCGGCAACATGGCATGCTCTAGAACGCCGGAGTCGAACAGGGGCGAGAGGATGTCACGATGAGGGTATCCGATCGATCAGACGATTTGGCCATCTTGCATGTGAATGATACGGTCGGACTGGGCGGAGAGCTTGTCGTTATGCGTGACGATCACGAACGTCGTTCCCCGTGTCTTGTTCAAGGAGCGCATCAACCCGAACAGCCCTTCCCCGCTGTGTGTGTCGAGGTTCCCGGTCGGTTCATCAGCCAAGACCAAGTCCGGATTCTGCATTAACGCGCGTGCCATCGCGACCCGCTGCTGTTCGCCGCCCGACAGTTCTCCGGGCTTGTGGTGAAGCCGATGCCCCAATCCGACTTCCGTGAGCAGGGTTGTGGCGTCGGCTCTGACAGAGACAGGTTCACGACGTTGCACGAGCGCAGGCATGCAGGCATTTTCCAACGCGGTGAACTCGGCGAGCAAGTGATGGAACTGAAATACGAACCCGATCCGCTGATTCCGGAATTCCGCCTGCTGTGTATCCGTCATCCGAAAGAGGTCTTGCCCATCAAATGTGACGGTGCCCCCGGTCGGTTTATCAAGGGTCCCGATAATATGGAGCAGGGTACTCTTGCCGGCTCCCGAAGCTCCCACAATCGCCACCAGCTCGCCGCGCTGAATCTCAAGATTAATCCCCTTGAGGACGGGCAGTTCATAGGACCCCATCGAAAAAGACTTATGGAGGTTCGTAACTTTTATCATTCCAATATTCTTACTCTCAGTCCTCGTTACTCGGCACTTGAGTCTGTGGTTCTCGGTTCAGTCCTCGGCCCTCGATCCTTTGCCCGTGTTCTATTCATAGCGTAAGGCAGCGACCGGTTCCAGCTTCGCGGCCTGATTGGCCGGATAGACCGTCGCCAAAAAGCTGATCAGGATGGCGGAACCTGCCACGAGGAGCACGTCTTCGGCCAACACATGAACCGGAATGGTCGAGATGTAGTAGACGCTCGGGTCGAACGTCCAAAACGTTTGAATCAGCCAGAGAAACGCGTAGCCCAAGGGAATGCCGATGCCTGTTCCCGCAAATCCGATGATCAATCCGTTCAGCATGAAGATGCGCCGGATACTGCGCTTCGTTGCGCCCATCGCCTTGAGGATCGCGATTTCTTTCTGCTTCTCCGTTACGATCATCGTCAGGGTGCTGACGATGTTGAATGAGGCCACGATCGTGATCAAGACCAGAAGGAGAAACATCATCGTCTTCTCCAACTTCAGGGCCGAGAAAAGATTGCGATTCATCTGCATCCAATCTCTGGCTCCATGGCTGAATCCCAACTCCTGTTCAATATTGTGGGCGATCTCTCCGGCCCGGAACACATCCGTGACCTTGACTTCAATGCCGGTTACGCTCGCGCCCAGGTTGAAAAATTTCTGTGCCTCACCGAGTTCGATATAGGCAAATGAAGAATCGTATTCGAACATTCCTGAGTGGAACAGGGCGACCACGGCAAATGTCCGGATCTTGGGCACCATCCCCATCGCGCTGATCGGACCGACGGGAGAGACCACGTTGACCGTATCGCCGACAAACACCCCCAGCCTGAGCGCCAACTCTTTGCCGAGAATGATGCCAGGTTTTTCAGTGGGGCGGAGGTCGCCTTGAGGATCATCGACCGGAGCCTGCATCACTTTCACAGGGGTGAGCAAGTCGAGCAGCTGTCCAGCGGTAATGTTTTTGGCGAGCTCGGTGACATTGGCTTCTCGTTTGGGATCGATTCCACGCAAGATGATTCCTTGCACCCCGCTCTGCGTGGTGAGTAACACTTGGCGGAACACGAACGGCGTGGCTGCGACGACATCGGGCACCGTCTGGATCTTGTCGGTCAGACGGTCATAGTCGGTCATGTGCTCTTTCATTCGCTCTTGGACGACGATATGTGCCGTCGTGCCGAGAATCTTGCTCTGAATGTCTTCCCGGAAGCCGGTCATGATGCCGACGGTACCGATCAGCGCCGCCACCCCCAGCGTAATCCCGGCGACCGACACGAAAGTGTTCAGCGAGATCGTCCGGTTGCGGCGCTTGGCGCGCAGGTAGCGGAGCCCGACGAAGATTTCATAAGGGAGGGCCACTACGATTTCTCTGGTCTGAGCTGTGGGAAAAGCACGACGTCGCGGATGGAGGCCTGATCGGTAAACAGCATGATCAATCGGTCGATCCCGATCCCTTCTCCGGCGGTCGGCGGCATCCCGAATTCAAGGGCGCGAAGGAAATCTTCGTCGACGAGATGGGCTTCTTCATCACCCGCCTCCCGCTGAGCCGCCTGACCTTCAAACCGTTCGCGTTGGTCCAACGGATCGTTCAACTCGGAAAAGGCATTCGCGATTTCCCGCCCGGCAATGTACAGCTCGAATCGATCGGTCAGGCTCGGGTCCGCATCCTTCCGCCTTGCGAGCGGAGAGATCTCGATCGGGTAGTCGGTAATAAACGTGGGCTGTTGCAAATTAGGTTCAACGGTCTCCTCGAAAATCTCGTTGACGATCGTGAACAACGATGCCTTCGGATCCACCGGTACATTCAACCGTTTCGCGGCCGCCGAGGCCTTCTCTCGATCGTGGAGTGCCGATGGGTCGATGTTATTCACCTCTAGGATGGCTTGGTGGTAAGACCATCGTCGCCACGGTGGCGTGAGAACGATTTCTTTCCCTTGGTACGGAATGACCGTCTTGCCGAGAATCTGTTGAGCCAGGCTCGAGACCAGTTCTTCCGTGAGGACGATCAGATCCTGGAAATCCGCGTACGACACATAGAACTCCAGCATCGTGAATTCAGGGTTGTGGATCGTCGAGATGCCCTCATTCCGGAAGTTGCGGTTGATCTCGAACACGCGCGGAAATCCTCCGACGATCAGGCGCTTCAAATACAACTCCGGCGCGATACGCAAGTAAAGATCGACGCCGAGAGCGTTATGGTGCGTGACGAAGGGTTTGGCGTTCGCACCGCCGGGAATCGGATGCATCATCGGGGTTTCGACTTCGAGAAACCCTCGTTCAATGAGAAACGTCCGGATGCCGGCGATGATACGGCTCCTGGTCGAAAAGATCTGATGGACCTGAGGGTTGGCGATCAGATCAACATAGCGCTGGCGATATCGGGTTTCAACGTCCGTCAGCCCATGCCACTTTTCGGGAAGCGGCCGGAGGGCTTTGCTGAGAAACGTCAGGTGACGGACCTCGACCGTGAATTCGTTCGTCTTTGTACGGAACAACGTTCCCGTGACGCCGATCCAGTCCCCCAGGTCGAGTTGTTCCACGATAGTGGAGGCCTGTTCGGAGAGGAGATCTTTTTTGAGGTACACTTGGAGGCGGTCGGACCCGTCCTGCAGCACGGCAAACCCGGCCTTCCCGAAACGCCGCAAGGCGACGACCCGTCCCGCGACCGTGCATGAGACCTTTTCTTGCTCCAAGGTCTCCTTGCTCTTCTCACCATGCAGCTTGAGTAATTGTCCGGCCCGATCCTTCACCTCAAAGCGGCTGCCGTACGGGGCGACGCCGGCCTCTCGAAGGAGCTCAAGTTTCTTGATCCGCTGCTGTCGCTGTTCGTTCAGTTCATCCATGGCACTCGTCGTCCGTTGTTCGTATCTCGTCGCTCGCAAACAAAGGTCCTCAGGTTCGCGAGATACGCTTCACGCTTCACACGATACGGTGTCTTGTTACAAATCATCATCCGATCCACCGACCGGCGAGAGTTGATCGCTCCCTTTCCCTAGTTTCTTCTTCAAAAAAGCCTCGATGAATCCATCGAGATCTCCGTCCATGACGGATGAGACGTTGCTGATCTGATGACCTGTTCGGTGATCTTTGACCAGTTGGTAAGGCTGGAACACGTAGGAGCGAATTTGGCTGCCCCACGCGATGTCCTTTTTTTCGCCGACGATGGCGTTGAACTCGGCTTCCTTCTTCTTCTGTTCCACTTCGAAGAGGCGAGCCTTCAAGATTTTCATCGCCCCGTTTCGATTCTGGAGTTGGGACCGCTCATTCTGGCATTGCACGACGATACCGGTCGGCAAGTGCGTAATGCGGATCGCGGTTTCCACCTTATTGACATTCTGACCTCCTGCGCCGCCAGACCGAAAGGTGTCGATCCGGAGATCTTTTTCTTCGACCACGACATCGATGTCCTCGCTCAGCTCCGGATACACGAAGACGGAGGCGAACGACGTGTGCCGCCGCTTGTTGGAATCGAATGGGGAAATGCGCACCAAGCGATGCACGCCTGCTTCCGCCTTCAGGTATCCATAGGCATAGGCTCCTGTGAGCGAAATCGTCACGCTTTTGATGCCCGCTTCGTCGCCTGGCAGCAGGTCCAGTGTTTCCACCTTGAATTTCTTGTGTTCCGCCCACCGCACATACATCCGAAGGAGCATTTGCGCCCAATCCTGCGATTCCGTGCCGCCGGCACCGGGGTGAATCGCCACAATGGCGTTATTGGAGTCCAGTTCTCCAGAGAGGAGAAGCTCGACGCGCAGTGTGGCGAGGCGCGGTTCCAACTGACTCAGCTCACTCGCCAGCTCGGTCTCCAGGGTCGAGTCGCCGCTCTCGTGGGCAAGCTCCAGCAGCGCATCCAAATCGCCCATTTTGGTTTGAATGTCGCGCCACTGCTGGAGCTCTCGCTCGATCGTCGCCTTTTTCCGGCTCACAGCTGCGGCGGCGCGGGCATCGTTCCAGAAGTGAGGCTGGCCCATCTGCGCTTCGAGTTCTTGTAAGTCGGCCGTCATATGAGCGAAGTCAAAGATGCCCCCGTAGTTCAGAGACTTGTTCCGCCAGGGCACGAACACGCACTTCCACGTCCTCTAACATGCCACAACCCTCCTTATTCGGTCATGCCGGTGTGATTGCCGTCAGGGCTGGTTCCTTCGTGCGGAAATACCCGAACAGAATCAAAAGCGCGCAGATTATAACACAGGCGTGGGCAAACACATCGCCGTAATAGCTGTAAAACGTGCGGGCTTGTCTGGTCGGGATCGTCGTATACGATGCCTGCTCGACAAACAGGGGCGTCGCTTCGATGATCTGTCCGAACGGATCGATGAACCCGGAGATCCCCGTGTTGGCCGCCCGCACGAAAGCCAAATGATTTTCAACTGAGCGAAAGACGACCATGGCGAAGTGCTGGGCTGGGGCCGAGGACGGTCCAAACCATCCGTCATTCGTGATCGTGACCAGAAACTCCGCGCCGTTCGCTGCGAACTGACGGACAAAATCAGGGAAGATCACTTCATAGCAGATCGCCACGCCGAACTTGACCGGTCTGGAGCCGGCCGGACGTTCCTTGTTCCATGATTTAGGGTTGAACGAAAGAGTCGTCGGCCCCGGTCCTGCTTCGAAATCGCCGATCCCTTCGACGAGTTTATCGAGGAAGAACAGAAACGACGATTTGAGGGGGATGTACTCTCCGAATGGCACGAGATGGTGCTTATCATAACGGCCAAGGACTGTACCGTCCCTCCCCAGCAGATAGGCGCTATTCAAAAGGTAGGGGCGGCGATCAGGATAGAATCTCAGGGCCGGGCTGCCGAGGAGGATCGGCGCTTGCGCACGTTCCGCCCAAGCAATCAACTGCAATTGATACTCTTTCTCCCGCTCGAAAATAAACGGCGTGGCTGCTTCGGGCCACACGACCAAGTCGGTACCGGTTCCCAGTTGGGCCGTCAGGTGGTCGAACCTCCGCATCGTCTCATCGCGGAATAACGCATCCCATTTCACGGCTTGATCGATATTCGGTTGAACGACACCTACAGTGATGGATGGTGAGGAGGTTTTCAGATCTCGATCGCTCAGGACCGCCGCACTGTAGAACCAGGACAGTAGCATGCAGACTGCCGCAGTCGTGAGGAGCTCCCACGGGAGCTTGACCGGGTGAAATCCTCTGAAAAACGGCATGATCCACAAAAATAGCTCGGCGAAAGCCACATTCACCAGGACGATGAGGAAAGAAATACCGTACACACCCGTGTGGTCTGCCACCTGAATCAGGTCCAGTTCGCGATATTGCGAATAGCCGAGGAGACACCATGGAAGGCCGGAAAGCAGATGGGTGCGGACCAACTCGAGTGCGACCCAGAAGCAGGGTGCAAAGAAGATCCCATAGCGTGGGATGAGTTCCCGCAACCAAACGACGGCGAGACTATAGAGCCCTATATAGAGTCCAAGATAGGTGGTCAGCAACAATAAAATCGCGTAACTAACGGGTTCGGGAACCTTGCCATAGGTCGTCATGGCGGTGACGACCCAGGCCATGATGCCGGTGAATCCGACAAGACCGCTCAGCCAGCCGATCCAAAAGGCCCGCTGTCTGGAGCATTGATCAAGCGCGAGATGGAGAGGAATCAGGACGATCCAGGCCAGCAATCCCAGATCAAATCTCGGAAAGCAGAAAGGCAACAGCAGTCCGCTCGCGCAGGCAAAGAGGATCTGGCGTGGACGAGCTTGGTCCATCGTGCCGTACCTTATCCAAAAGATTCGACGACTTGCAAGAGAATGCTCGAACAATCAGCAACTTGGGAGGCCGGCAGGTGCTTTTCCCCGGTGAAAGAGGTATTCTAGCTTTTATGGAGCGACGTCGGCACCGTCGAGTTTCGGCTCAAGTTAAGAGCTTGCTCCGGGCAAATTCGCATGAAGTGGAAGGTGAGGCGCTCGATCTATCGCTCGGCGGCGCCAGGATCGAAAGCTCTCTCGAGGTCCATCCTGGAAAGCAGATTGCCGTCAAGCTGATTGTCCCAGGAGACGACACCCCGATTCTGATTGAGCAGGCTCGGGTACAATGGACCGTCGATCGAACGTTCGGGGTTCGGTTTGTGGACGTGCGACAGCAAGAGATGGATGAATTAGAGCAGCTGATCGATGAATGCATCGCACTTGATGAAGGGAGGGAGGCATGAAATCCGTCGATACTCGGATTGACATACAGACCGAGGACCCGCGCGACTGGATGGGAGGCGAAGCCACCGTCGGTTGCCAAGCGCGTCGATATATTCGCCGCCAAGCGGGACACCCGACTTCGCTTCTCGGTGTGATCCTCAGTTTGACCTTCCTCGGCGGGCTCGCCTTAGGCAGCTCCTTCGGCCTACTCTGTCGAAAAAAAAGCGAGTAGGGCTTTCGCTGTCGGCGTGGTTTCTCCTCCTGTTTTATTCGACCAACAGAGTGACCTTTGTACCGGTTGGCTGAGCTACAAGACTTGACCCCGCCATCGATCATAGTATGGCTTCAATGAGTGCAACCAGGTGTATCGTAGATCGTATTATGCTGCACGCCGTTCGATGGAATCACATTGATTAGTGAGGAATTCTCCAACTTCATTAGCTCTTTTCATCGGCACCAATAGTGGATCGCTGCTGTGCAATCGAACATTGCTCATCGCAGACCACGTTCACCTTTCTAGCAGCAGGCTCGTGCTGTGATGGTGAGGTGGAAGAAGTAGCGATCCAAGGGGCGCCATCTGACGTTGCAGCGAACCGCCTACGCATGCTGCTGGCTGAGGCTGCCACTACGACTCAATCGGGTATAGAATGAAGACATGCTTCAGTTCACGAGATCATCAGGCCCGTGCCCAAGGCTTTCAGCGACGCTGATTCCATTGTTGGCGCCAGTTCTTGTCTGGTTTTTCCTGATTGTGCTGCCGGTATTCGCTCAATCTGCGCAGCCCGAACCGGATCAAGGGACTTGGCGCACCGCAGCTCCGATGCCGACGAAACGGACCGAAGTAGCTGCCGCAGCGTTGGATGGAAAGATCTACGTCGTCGGTGGGTTTGAAAAGCCCAGCTTGGGCAATTTGCTGAATTTGACGATCACGCCCTCTGTTGAAATGTATGATCCTGTGACGGACCGGTGGATCTCCAAAGCGCCTATGCCGGTCGGTTTGCACCATGTCGGAATCGGCGTCGTAGGTGGGCGATTATATATCATCGGTGGGTACAGCAAGTCAGGTTTGAGTGTCTGGAATCCAGTCGCGACAGTCTACGCCTATGATCCAACCACGGACACCTGGACCGAGCGCGCTCCAATGCCGACTGTACGCGGCGCCTTGTCTGTGACGGAGCACGACGGAAAGCTTTACGCTATCGGCGGCTACGATCGGAAGGTTAACAATGCGCAGGTCGAAGTGTACGATCCCGCGCGGAACGTCTGGACAACGGGTGCGTCCCTGCCGACCCCTCGCGATCACCTTGCTACCGCAACGGTCGCCGGAAAGATTTATGCGATCGGCGGGCGTACCGATGGCGACTATTCTCGCAATCTCGCTGTTACGGAACGGTACGATCCTATGACTGATCGCTGGATACGTGTCGCGGATCTTCCGACTGCGCGGAGCGGCATCACCGCCTCTATGGTAGGAGGATGGATCTACGTATTCGGCGGAGAAGGGGCCACGGGCACGTTCAGTGAGAACGAGGCCTATGACCCAGTGCATGATACCTGGCAACGTATGGCTCCGATGCCGACAGCCCGTCATGGTCTCGGATCAGCAGTAGAACATGGACGCATGTACGTCATCAGCGGGGGGCCGACTCCTGGCGGCTCCTTCAGTGATTTGAATGAAACCTTTACCCCGCCAGGGAGCGCTGACTGATTCTATTCATTTCGAATCTCCAACGGTACGCGTCCTTCCGCTATCTGCACCGCCCAGTCCAAGATAAGGCATCTTAGCGGGAGTTTAGAAGCGTGACGCCACCGATGAGAAGAACGTAACCGGTATTATAGAAAGCATGCAGAGCGATAGAGGGATACACAGATCCAAAGCGATCCCGTACGAAGCCGAAACAGAGGGAAGGAATGAAGATGAGCAAGGACCACGAGAGAGAATGGCTGGCCAGATGGGCCAATGAGAACAAGAAGGATGTCAGCAGATTGGAGGTGGAGAGGCCAAACCATGTTTTCTGCCCAGCCATGGATTGCAGCAAATGGCCCTGGACAATGCCACGGAAGAGCAATTCTTCGAAGAGAGGCTGCCAGAGGGCGATGGAGAGAAAAGCCGGTGACCATATGGTATGCCAAGGCAATGGTTGAAACGTCAAGAACCCTATCATGGTAAGCCATACCATCGGGCCAAGGGCTAACAAGAAGAGAAATACAGAATCCCGATGAAAGGGACGATTCAGTTGAAGTCCAAGTAGGGCCAGTACTTGTGCTGAGCGGTTTGGTATAGGGAGTACACCGGAAGGAGCGCGCTGCGCCTCGACCATGCAGGCGGAGTGCCGCTTCTGCGGTAACGATATTCCACTCGCGCCGAAATTCAGTCTCATCGGCGTCTTACCCTCCACAACAAGAGAACCAGAGACATGACTAGCATGGCAGGCAGCAACATGTCACCGGTTGCGCCAGGGGCAAGAGTGCAGCCTCCTCCTCCGACGTTGTCGTTGGGAACCGGCGGAGGTGGCGCGATGTTGAAGGTCGCAGTTACAGTCGAATTTTGAGTGAGCGAGCAGGGATCAGTTCCACTACAATCTCCACTCCATCCTGAGAAGACAGACCCAGTATCGGGTGCTGCGGTGAGGTTTACAGTGCTACCTTGGGGAAACTGCCCATTGCATGTCGCTCCGCAGTCAATCCCGGAAGAATTGGACGTAACCGTGCCGGTGCCGGCACCTGCCTTGTTGACGGTGACGGTGAAATTTGTCACAACGCTGGCCAATGCGGCTCGGGCATTGATGCGCCCGCCGGTCGACACCTTTCCTCTCAAAGAAGCCTTCCGGTCCACCGTGTCGAGGATTGCGTTCCTGAGTTGAGATACGGTGAGAGTGGGATTAACCGAGAGCAACAAGCCGGCGAGTCCCGCCACATGCGGAGTGGCCATCGAAGTCCCCAGAAGAAACTGGTAGTCCGTCGTTCCCGACGGCGGTCCCGCAACACAGGCGACGCGGACATCGTCTAAATACACACCGTCGAAGACCTGGCGCTCATCCGATATGAATCGAAAGCGAAACCGTGAACCGGCCACACCATCCGCGAGGTCTCCCCAGGTGAAAGAGACAAATTGGGCGTCGCTATTCTCTGTGAACCCACGAATGGGTTCCCAACTCGTTCCACTGTTTCTTGATGTTTCTACAAGAATTCCATCTATATCCTGTTCAGTTTGCAAGCGAACGCGGCTGTCAAGTCGGCATCCCTTCTGTCCCTCGGTCGTGAACACTGGTCCGGTCGCGAATGAGTCGGTGTTGTTCTGATAGTTTCCATTCGGACTGTCGGTCAGACTGTTCGGTTGGCTGAATGATGGGGAATTGGTGAATCCCCAGGTAGAATTGCTTCCTCCAAAGACATATCCGAGGCCGGATGGGTTGGAATCAAAATTATGTAGGAGCACATTCCTAACGTTCGATGTAGGCTTCGTGCTGTTAATTCTGACTCCCGGCGCGGCCACCTGAACCGTGTTAGCCCCAAAATTGGACGCCGCAGTGGAACTGAAAATAGCCAGTTCGTCATTCTGGTCCGTGGCGGCCACGGCGATCACGTTCGAGAGAGCAGCCTTCTGTTGCCCGTCACATACCGAAGGGGCGCTGAAATTTGCGGGGAAGCTCGGTACGTTGTCGTTATCCGAGTCTTCATTTCCTGCCGCTGCAACAAACAGTACGCCTGCCGCATTCGCGGCCTTCACCGTATCATAGAGAGCCAGGCTACAGTCAGGTCCGGCAAAGCTCGCGTTGATCACACGTGCGCCATTGTCGACGGCATAGTGGATCGCGCTGACAAGAGCGGTGGTGGATACGGAGCGATCTATCCCTGCGGCCCTCAGGGCCATTAGTCTCGCGGTCCACATGACCCCTGTTACCCCAGTTCCATTATTTCCGGCTCCAGCGATGATCCCCGCGACATGAGTGCCATGTCCCGGGTTGCCACCAGGATTGAGATCGACAGGGTCCATCGGATCACTGTCGTTCACATGAAAATCCCATCCATGCACATCGTCGACCAATCCATTCCCATCGTCATCAACGCCATTCGCAGGAATCTCTCTCGGATTCACCCAGATATTGGGCGCAAGATCCGGATGGTCATAGGCGATACCTGAGTCAATAACGGCGACAATCACGTTTGGACTTCCCGTGCTGATGTCCCAGGCTTCCGGCGCATCGATGTCGGCATCCACCCGTCCTGCTGTTCCATTCACCGCTTGACCGATGTTATGGAGACCCCATAACGAGTCAAACTGCGCATCACTAGGGATAGTTTGTAGCCGGTAGAGGTAGTTCGGTTCGGCATACTCGACGGCGGGATTACTTCGATACTTCAATACCGCTTCGTCTACCGACAAGGCACCTTCCAATTTGTACTGGTGAATCGTCCTGGCGTCCACAGACAGCACTCTGATTTCTTTGGCGCCTGCAAGTACATTCAGAGACTGGATTCCTGACGAGGACGCCTGATCCCTGAACTTGACAAGCACCTCTCCTGGTACATACTGGGCCGGATGGCGCGCGTCCCGTGATAACGCCGTCATTCCGCCAGATGCCTGTTTCTGCTCCGCATGAACCAAGCGATCTCCCAGCATGAGTCCCGACAATGCGACCATGACGGTTGCTATTCCCAGGATGGTTCCGCCCAAACAGAGTGCAATTCTCATCACACTATTTTTGCGTTTCGTACCGATAATTGGGCTCTGCATACTCGACCTCTTGATATGAAGTGAGTTGGGCGATCGCGGATTCAACCGACCGATCGTCCAAGATCCTGACGTGATAGAGGCGTCCCCGTTGGATTTCAGCGATCACGTCGATCCCGTTCTCCTTCAGGATAGACGCGATCCTCTCTTGTGAAATCCCGTCCTTGAACTTGATCAACACTTCATGCCGGACGAATCGTGGTGCCGGGGATTTCATAGGAGGTTTAAAGGTATGTGTCGTTGTCGCATTCTGGTTCCTTGCGTCACAGGATGTAGAGAACCATAGAGCCGACACACACATCATGATTGTGACAAATTGTGTCATCCGATGAGATAGAGCGGGCGAGTAAATCATCGCTTTATCTCCCTGACCATGCAGCGCGCTACATATCTGCCGGGGTTTTTTGTAAGTTGTTTGACGGCAGATTGAGCCGGCCGTGTGTAATAGTGAGCGCTGCCCTTCCGACGATCAGTCTTTCCTCGCAGAGGGTCGTTCCACTTTTTGATGCACCCATCTGGCTGGAGTGGTCGCGGTGGAGACGAAGGCTTGCCCGAAGCCGAGTACAAAGTGGGCGTCTGACAGCCGCAATTCCCAGAGAGCAAAATCACCAAAGCCGAACATCATCTCGGCTTGGGGAAACCGCGACAGGTATCGCTCCTTGATCTCGCCATACGACGGTGCGTCAGGTGAAAGCGGTGCCGCTTGACCCATTAGATTTATTCTTCTTAGCGCGAGAGGATTTTTCTCCGGTCCGTCCGGTTCGGCGATAAACAGCGACACGTGAGGATCAGCCAGCAGATGCTGCGTGTGGAGCGACAATCGGCTGAGGTGTAGATAGGCTTCGGTCCAGCCCGATCCAAACACATAGGGCACGTGCGATCCAAAGGGACGTTCATTTCGCATCGTGAGCAGTACGGCTGTGCGAACCTCCGTTACCAGTGCCGACCATTCTTGTTGTACATCCTGACTTGTCATTGCCTGAGCCATTGTTGCGCTTTTTCTAAAGATTGCAGCGAGGAAGTACCCTGCACGTTACGATTTCAAACGTCAAGTGGGATGTTCCCAGAGTTTCGTCAGCCGGAGGAGGAACGACACATTAGTTTTCTTGACTGATTCGTAGTTGAAGCCTATCGTACGTAGGTGGGAGGAGTTAACGCCCCGAGGGAATATGGTTCAACAGGGGATCGAGCGTGAGGATGGTGTGCAGGCCCAGCTTGTACTGGGAAGCCTAAAGTCCTCCCAAGATCTCCGCCGTACCTAATCATCCTCGGTTAGGTGCGTGCTCCTCCCACCATAACGTCCAAATCCAACTCCCACTTCAACCGCGAGACTTCTTTTCTGGCTCCAACCGCATGGCCAACTATGCTCGGTGCACGAGCACTAGCAGGACTCCCTGCTATACTTTGAACAATCGGCATCATTTGGATACTGAGGACATCTCACAACATGAAAGTCTTCATACTGGTCCTCATAATAATAAGCGGTCTTTTGTTTTGGCCGGTTATCGGATCCGCGGAACTCTATAAATGGACCGATGACCAAGGCAATCTCTATATAACTGATACGCCGCCTCCCGTGATGCAAAAGAAGTCGGCGACGACCGTGGCGCCGGTTCCTCGATCCGCATCACCGAAGAAGGCCACGGTTCGGCCGATCTTGCCTGGGCGACCTCAAGCTGAGCTTCATCCCGTACCTATTCCCCTAGGCGCTTCTTCCGCAAGCATGGAAGTCCCTATTCAACGGCCCCTGGAAGGTTTGAATCCGAGCCAGGCAACTCTGACAAGTTCGTGGCAAGTCTTCGACGGCGCCCAGGTGAGTGCCAAGGCCCCCGTTCAGCGTTGGAAGAATGGGCAGGGCCTTGATCACTTCGTCGATGTTTTGCCGGCGAATCTGGGCAGGGCAGAAGCTGCGCCAAAGTTTGAAGACGTTTCTGCCTCAACCCTTACACGTGGGGCCAAGGAACGCGTGACCGCCGTATCTCGCTCGCGCCATCGATCGGTTGAATGAAGCCAAGACCATGAATAGTTGGGAACAATATAAGAGGATCGTATGGACCCTACTTCTGGCCGTCCCCTTCCTTGCCGCCTCATCGATTCAGGATGCGGCGGCTTACCTCTCCAAAACTCCTACTGCGTTCTCTGAAGACGGGCGGATCCTATTGGTCCAGACGGAGGAACTGGTTGTCTGGGATCTTGAGACGAAGACGCGCGTGGCGAAGATTCCAGGCCTTCACTGTCAGCAGATCGCGTTGCTGAAACAAGAGGGGTGGGTGCTGTGTGTGGAGTACAGCGTCACTATCTATGATTGGAAAAACGGAATCTCAGTGGCCACCATTCCACCGGAATCGCAGCAACCATACAGCCTACTGGCTTATTCAAAGGAGACCGACCGGATGATTCTCCGCAACGGGAACGAAGCCGTGTCGGTTTGGCAGCTAGGGAAAAAGTTGATACCGCTCAAACATATCGCGCTGGATCAGAAGAGGGAAGTTTCTTCCGTGGCTGCCTCGCCCGATACGAAGCTGTTGGCGATTGCGCAAGGCCATACCATTCATCTGCACGACCTCAGCGGGACAGTCGTCCGCAATCTCGCCATTGAGGGAGGAAAGCCGCGTGATCTGCTCTTTGCACCGGACAGCTCCCGTTTGGCGGCGAGCGTGGGTAAGACGATTTTCTTCATTGATACGAAAGAAGCGTCCGTATCCGCGCGCAGCATGTTGACAAGCGCTGAAGGGGCACAGGGCGCTCTCACTCCCGAGGTCTTCTCGCGGGACGGTCATCGCTTGGTGGCAGCCAATGGGGAATGGAGCTATGCGCTTTTCAATACTGATACGGGCGAGTTGGTAACCTTGACCGAGTTCACCTATGCAGCTCCGGGGCGCGGGATGCGCTCACCGACACAGCTTCGTGCCGTCGACATTTCGATCGATGCAGAATATCTGGTCGGACAACCCGAACCTCTCCACACGTTGCAGATCTGGGACTTGTCGACGGGGACGATGTTGCCGGACCTGTGCGGAGCGGATTGCCGCAACATGGGCCCACGCGTTTCGTTACTCAAATGGTCTCCGACTGGTTCGAAGATCGTGGTTGGAATGCAGGGTGGCCTCAATCCGGATGTGGATGGAAAGATATCGGTATGGGATGTTCACTCCCGTTCGCCGGAATTGGTGCTGGACCCCGGACAATCTCAGGCCAAGGTATTGGCAAAACGAACGATTCCACAGGCATCTGTTACGTTGGCGCCTTCCGCTCCGACCGCTGTGCCGACTTTTGTCCATGCACGGGCCTTGCGTGCAGTGGCAACCTCTCCCAATGCGAATCTGCTCGTCACGAGCGGCGACGATGGGTTGCTGAAAATATGGGATGCAGGACAAGGAAGTCTCTTGCGTCAACTGGTATTGTCTGCTCCGGCACATGCGCTTGCGTTCAGTGCCGATGGCGCTATCCTGGCCGCTGGTACCATGGAAGGGAACGTACGCATGTGGGAAACCGAAACGTGGCGTGAGTTCTCACCCTATTCCGGCAGGCAAGGTCGGATCAACGCGTTGCAATTCCTTCCGGGCAATCGATTTCTGGTCGTCGCTGGAGGACAACGGAAAGTTCCGGTCGTGGATCTGGTCACTAGAACGGTCGTGAAAGAGCTGACGCATACGGGCCGTCATCCGGCCTGCGATGAGAAAAACTGCACGAAAAAGCAAGCCGTACGGGGAGCGGTCGTCGATAGCCTCAGCTTCTTGGACGGAAGCTCGTTTCTTTTGACGACCTCGCAATCCGGTCCTGTCGTCTGGGATATCACAACTTGGCGCGAAGTTGAAAAGCCGGTCGGGCTTCCGGACGTCTGGTCCGGTCTTGGTTGGAAACAGCAATTTGTTTGGACGACAACTCGCGCCGATGTTCAGAACGCCTTGACGCTCGCCGTCTGGGACACCAAGGGCAATAAAGTGTGGGCGAGCTTGGATACGTTTACCAACAGGGATACACAAATCGATCATGGGCCCGCCGTGACGTTAGGGACATCGATGGCCGTTGATCCATTGCATCGATGGGCTGCTACCCGAGTCGGAGAACATATTTCCGTCTGGGACCTCTCGGCACAAACAAAACGAAAAACGTTCCATGTCAAAATCCCCTATCAGCTTCATTGGACGAGCGACGGGAAATATCTGATCGTGGCCACTCTCGACCGAAAAATCCTTGTCTGGTCAGCCGAGACCATGGAGCCGATGCACTACCTACGAGACCCTTCCGTAACCCGCTAGGGAAATTCGTCCTTCACAGGGGTCTTTTTTCGTTTTTTCCATTCACCATTTGGTCCATTGTATCCGCAATAAGTTTTGTGGTACCAAAACAATCAACGTTTGTTTCATGAGAGGGTGAATGGCAAAAAAGAAAGAATCCACGTCAGAGACTGAACCGAAATCTTCCGCTCCCCGAGCAAACCCCGAACCAGTCGCCACCAAGAAAGCCGCCGCGAAGCCGGCGGAACGGGTCACTGCTGTCGAGATGGGGGCGCGTCAGCGGGAAATCTCCGTCTCGGAGTTTTTCACCAAGAACCGACATCTATTGGGCTTCGACAATCCGCGCAAGGCACTGCTGACCTGCGTCAAAGAAGCGGTGGACAACGCGCTCGATGCTTGTGAGGAGGCCGGGATCCTTCCCGATGTGACGGTCAGGCTTGAGGTGGTGCCGAACGGCGAGCCGGTTGCGCCCAGCCAAGCTAGCAGATTTCGCATCACAGTGACCGACAACGGACCCGGTATTGTTCGCCAGCAGATTCCCAGGATCTTCGCGAAGCTGCTCTATGGGTCCAAGTTCCATCGATTGCGGATGAGCCGTGGGCAACAGGGAATCGGCATCTCCGCTGCCGGGATGTACGGACAACTGACCACCGGCAAGCCGGTCAAGATTATTTCTCGTATCGGCCCCAAAGCCGCCGCGCATTTCTTCGAAGTTCAGATCGACACGAAGAAGAATGAGCCGCTGGTTCACGAGAATAAACAGATCGACTGGGAGCAGCCGCGAGGGACCCAAGTCACGCTGGAAGTCGAGGGCAAGTATCAGAAGGGCCGCGCCTCAGTCGATGAATGGTTGGAGCAGACTTCGATCGCGAATCCTCACGTGAAGCTGATCTACCAGACGCCCGAAGGCGAGACGAAAGAGTATCCCCGAACCTATCACGAGCTGCCGCCGCAACCGCGCGAAATCAAGCCGCATCCTTACGGCATCGAGTTCGGCATGCTGCTCAAGATGTTACAGGATACGAAGAGCCACACGCTCTCGGGTTTTCTTGCCGGTGATTTTTGCCGCGTCTCTCCGCAATTGGCTGAGGAGATCTGCAAGACGGCCAAAGTGTCACCGACGGCAAAACCGCGCGATCTGAAGGGGCCGGTGGCGGAGACGCTGTATAAGACATTACAAGAAACAAAGATCATGGCGCCGCCGACCAACTGCATTTCACCGATCGGCGAGAAGGCGATCCTCTCCGGGCTCTACAAACAGATCAAGGGAGAATTTTATACGGCAGTCAGCCGTCCGCCGGCGGTCTATCGCGGCAATCCGTTCATCATCGAAGCCGGGCTCGCCTACGGAAATAGACCTCAGGATCAAAATAAGCCGCAGCAGCCGGCCATGCCGAAAGCAGAAGGGGAGCACGAGGAAGAAGACTCGGAGCTTGCGCGTGTGATCCGTTACGCAAATCGGGTGCCGCTGTTGTACCAGCAATCGGCCTGCTCGACGTTCAAGGCTGTCCTGAGCACAACCTGGAAAAACTACGGCTTGACCCAATCACGCGGGGCGTTGCCTGGTGGACCGCTGGTGATCTTCGTCCATATGGCGTCGGTCTGGGTGCCGTTTACGAGTGAATCCAAGGAAGCGATCGCCGACTACGATGAGATTCAAAAGGAGATCACCCTGGCGCTTCGTGAGTGCGGCAGGCGGTTAGGCCTTTTCGTTCGTCGGCGCGAACGGGCGGCCAGCGAATATCGGCGTCGGAATATCTTCGAACTGTATATTGAAGAAGTCGTAGACGCCTGTAACCGACTCAAGGGAGGCAAGCTTCCGAAAGAAAAGTTGAAAGAGCAGCTCCAGAAGATTGCGAACTCACGGACGGGTGGTGCGAAGACCGACGAGGCGCTTGGCAAGACCGGTGCAGGACCTGAAGGGCTGCCCCACTCCATCATCGTTACGGCGGAGGGAGTCGAGGGCGAGACGGAATTGGCCACTCGGGTTGAAGCCGATCAGGCGACAGCCGCGCCATCCGCAGAACCGGATTTGCTTGGTGACACACTGTCAGTTGGTGAGCCGGTTTCGAAGAAGAAAACCGCCAAAGAGAATCGGCCGAAAAATTTTCCGAAGAAGACAACCACAAAAGCGGATCAGATTGCGCTCTTTGCCGGTGAGTCCAGGGCAAAGAAGAAACCTGGGGGAAGATCCACTAAACCGGCCAAGACAGTGGCTCCGCGCAAACCAAAGTAGGACATCATGACGACCAAGACAAAGAAGACGACCCTGGTCGAGAAGAAGTTGATCGGCTTGGCGGACATCGTGATTCAGTCCGCTGAACGGGCAAAAGACCCGACGTTTCAGATTCCTATCCGCGCCCTCTCGAATGTGTCCTTCAACGAACGGAAGGGCCTGATCGAGATGGGCAGCAAGAAACAAGAGCGGTCGTTTTTCAACGTCGGCATGGCGAAGAAATTCATGCAGACGGTGCTGGTGGCCGATGCTCTCTCCGAATTGCAGCGGGCCGATCTCACCACCTCGCTTCGCGAAATTTACTACCGTACGAAACATACGATCCAAGACTCGCATGAGAACACCTTCGATACGCAGGATGAATCCGATCCGGTGATTGAAGATCTGGAAGTCTCTCTTGCCGCGCTCCGGGAGGAGCTCCATGTTCGGGCGGAGAATAGCGGCAGCATCGTCGGGCCGGTCGTTTTCGGTGACGACGGCGATCGCGTTGATTGTGCAAAGCTCGGGAAAGGCGGCTACTCGGTACCGTCTATCGTGGAGCCGGAGTATCTGGAGATCCGTCGCTGCACGGCGGATTTCCTGCTGCTTGTAGAAAAGGGAACGCAGTGGAACCGATTGTCTGAAGATAAGTTCTGGCGTCGCTATAACTGCGTCCTTCTGACTGGCAATGGCCAGCCACCACGGGGTGTGCGGCGCTTGGCGAGACGGCTCCATGAGGAGCATCGGCTGCCGGTCTATGTTTTGGTCGACAACGATCCGTGGGGATACTACATCTATTCTGTGATTAAGCAGGGTTCGATCAATCTGGCGTTTGAAAGCCAGCGGATGGCGATTCCGAAGGCCAAGTTCATGGGCTTATCCAGCGCCGATCCTGAGCAGTACGAATTGCCGCGCAATGTCGGGATCAAGCTCAACGAGAAAGACATCGCCCGCGCGAAAGAGTTGATGAACTACCAGTGGTTCCAGAAGCCCGCTTGGCAGGCGGAGATCAAGCGGATGCTGACCAGCGGATTGAAGTACGAACTCGACGCGTTGGCAAATAAAGATTTCCAGTATCTCACCAAAAAATACCTGCCTAAGAAACTTCAGGAACGGGATTGGCTCGACTAGCCCGCATTATTCATGAGCGCTTCTACTGCAACCGCCATACGCCGCTGCGACAAGCCTGGCTCCGGTTTTCTCGTGGTCAGGCGGACAGGCTCGCCTTTCACGACCTCAACATACTGTTTCAAGTATGCTTCGGTCTCTCAAGGCTCCGCGTGCCCGTCTCGCGTGGCGTCTTGGCGGTTTCGTCACGAACCGTCATGAACGATGAGGGCTAGCCTCCTTCCAAGAACCGGCAACCACGCACCGGCCATGAAGAGCTTGCCTGCCTGGACCGTACCCCTTCGTGACTGGCAGCGACGAGCTCTGTCGGCTGTCTGTACTCACCAGACCAAAGATTTTCTGGCGATGGCCACTCCTGCCGCAGGAAAGACGCGCTTTGCGCTACGCGTCGCGCATGAGTTTATGGCGAAACAGGCGGCGGTCCGGGTGTTGGTCGTCTGCCCGACGAATCATCTCCGCACGCAATGGTCGGATGCAGCGGGGAAGATCGGTTTGCAGCTTGATCCGACCCTGACCAACGAACAGGCGGCGGAAGCGCCGGACTATCACGGTGCTGTGGTCACCTACCAGCAAGTCTGTCTGGCTCCGGCTGGCTTTCAGCGTGTTTGCAAGAGCAAGAAGACGTTGCTCATCTTCGATGAGCTGCACCACGCCGGCGACGGCAAGAACTGGGGGAAGGCGCTGCGCTCAGCGTTTGACCCGGCGGTGTTCCGGTTGATCCTGTCCGGCACGCCGTTTCGTTCAGACAACAATCCGATCCCGTTTATTCGGTATGAACATGGAGAAAGCCGGGCAGATTTCGCCTATGGCTATACCGACGCGATCCGCGACAGCGTCTGCCGGCCGATCGTCTTCCCGAGCTACGAAGGCGAGTTGAGCTGGTTGTCCGATGGCCGCGAGCATCAGGCGACGTTTGAGGACGGGTTGAAGTTCAATCGGCAACGCGAACGGCTGAAGACAGCGTTGCTTCAGGAAACCTGGCTTGGGCCGGTGATTACCGATGCCCATGCGCAACTGATCCGCCTTCGGAAGCAGGAACAACCGGATGCCGGTGGGTTGATCGTGTGCATGGATCAGGAACATGCACGGTGGGTTGCCGAGCTAGTCGCACGGGTGACCGGAACCAAGGCCGAAGTGGCTGTGTCGGATGATCCCACGGCTTCGCGCACGATTGAAGAGTTTGCCGATCACAAAAAGCAGCAGTGGCTGGTGGCGGTCAACATGGTGAGCGAAGGCGTGGATATTCCGCGACTCCGTGTCGGAGTCTATGGGACGAACGTGATCACGGAAATGTACTTCCGGCAGGTGGTCGGCCGGTTCGTTCGGATGCAGGAGGGGCTGCCCAAACCACAGCGGGCGTGGCTGTACCTGCCGAAAGATCCGGTCCTCGTGCACTACGCCAAGCAGATCAAAGCGGAGCGCGATCATGTGTTGGAAGACATCATGCCGGCAGGGCAGCGAGACCTCTTCGGTCGCGTCACGGTCTCGACTAGCGAGTACATGCCGTTGATGGCCGTGGCTCGGATGGATAGCCTAATCGGCGAAGACGAGCCGCGAGGGGCGGGCGACGCGGCCGGGATTCCCGAACCGGCTATCTCACTCCATGAACAGAAGCAAGACCTGCGAGATCTTCACCGGTTGCTGGTCGCCGGCGTGGCACGAACGAGTGGAATCGATCATCGGAGGCTCAACGCGGAATTAATCGCGCGCACCGGGAGCCGTGTCGATCAAGCGACCGTCGAACAGCTCAAGAAACGGATTCAACTGCTGGAGCGGTGGAAAGAGCGAGGGTATGACGGAAAACGGTGAGAGACTTCGTGGAAATGGCTATTCCAAAGGGTGGCGGACCCGAAGTCCAGGGAAGCGATGATAGTCGCGGTCAGTGCTGACCCATTCACTGCCGCTTTCAATCGCCAAGGCTGCGAAAAAGGCGTCCGGAACGAGGTTGCCTTTGACATCGGTTGTCGCACAGAGTCGGGAGAAGATCTCCCAGTGGCGTGGACCAGGATTGATGATCGTACAGTTGGGTTGATTACGTAACTCCATGGCAAACGCCATGGCCTTCGCCATCGTGCTTGGGGGATGAAAAACCTGTGGGTGGGTCACAACGCGAAGAAAACCGCTCAGAACCAAGTCGGCCAGCCCATAAGGCTGATCAGAGTTGATTAGCTGTTCAAGCCAAAGGCGGTAGGATGCGTGGTTCGGTGAATCCTGCCGGTGGGAGTAAACGAGCACATTGACGTCAAGAAGAACCACGAGGTTGTTCCATAAAGGCAAGGAGGGCAGCTGAATCGTTCAAATCGACGCCTGGCCGGACCCCTTGTCCGGAGACCGTCGTGAGCTTCACCGGCTTTCTGATTTGTTTCATGGTGGTCCGACGAGCCAGTGCCTGGCGGAGCGCATCTTCGATGACGGCCGTCAACGACCTGCCTGTGTCGTGGGCCAATCGCTTGGCCGATTTGAGCAACTGGTCGTCCAATCGAATCGTCGTACGCATGCATCAAAGCATATCGATGAAGCATCAATATGTCAAATCGGATGCAGGCGTATGCAGAACGGGAGCAGGCGAGGACGTAGTCTGGGGAAAAGGGTCACGGCTATGGCGCTCAACGCGGAATTAATCGCGCGCACCGGGAGCCGTGTCGATCAGGCGACGACTGAGCAGCTTCGGAAGCGCATTCAACTCCTGGAAAGGTGGAAAGAGCGAGGCCATGATGGAAAGCGATGATGGAATGTATGAATGCAAGATGCGACTTCTATACAATAAGTCTATCGTGCGCCAGACTCTATTACACAGCTTCAGAAACGTGGTTTATGTGCAGACCCGAACCCTGTTGCACTGTGGAAGTCTAGGAAGAAGAAATAGGCATCAGAACAAAGACTTTGGCACTCATTCTGAAATCCTGAGGATGTTCGCCCATGCGCTATAGATTGGAGCAGAGGATTCACACACTCGCTCATAACGATCTTGATCTCATAACGGAAGGCCAACCTGGATTTATTGT
>JAHBWU010000016.1 GCA_019636835.1 Nitrospira sp. | reverse complement strand
TCCACGGACGTGATCATGGTTCTCCTAGGCCCAAACAATAAAACGTCCGTCATTGCCGAGGACGACGACAGTGGAAGAAACTATAACGCCAAAATTGCGACGAAGCTGGATCCCGGAATGTACTATGCCCGTGTGCGGCATTATAGGCCCACGGGTACCGGCAAATACGAGATCTCGGTTCGCCCGGGGAACTGAGTCCAGCAGGGATTCTGGAGGTGTCTACTAGGTTACCGCTGGAGCGCCAGATTCGAACATGCCTTCTCTTATGGAGGTAGAAAATCATGAAAACAAACCGCATTCGGTATCCGGTTTCCCTGAGCATTATTGTCCTTGCGACATCTCTGATCGGATGCGCGACACAGCCGAGCGTGACGGTGCCGAAATCCGATGACGGAATTTATAACCCTTACGGTGTCGCGCTTGATCCGCTGAATCAGGTCCGATCAGCTTCTATTACAGATGCACGGGGCCAAGTCGCTGAGACATATAATATTCCGACCAAGAATATCTATATCGACAAGAAATCGGAAAAGAAAGAGGATGACGGCAGGGAGAGTCCTGCAATCTCGAAGATCAGCCCCGTGCTTCAGGAATGGATCGCTAAGAAAAAAACGGATGAACCAGTAGATATCATCGTTACGTTTCAGGAGGATCTCCGGGTACCTCGGTTGCCTGAACTGGGCTCAGGAGAGAGCCGTGAAGAAGGCAAGACCCGGCGAGCGGATGCCATCGACACACTCAAGAAAGCGCGCGCGGAGTCCCAAGCGAGATCTGTAAGACAACTGGTCAAGTACGGACATTTCAAGCAATCAGACGGTTTCTGGATCGTCAATAGCGTGGTCGGAACCGCGAAAATCGGAGAGATCCAACGCCTCGCGGAATCCAGGGAAATCGTGTATCTCCAACCGGTGGAAGGGGGTGAACCGCCTCCACAAGACGCAAATGCCAATAACGATGCTCAAGACGGTCGGGACAGAATCGTCTCGGATCCTTATTTCAACCTGGGGCTCACCAATCCGTGGATCGGTCTTCTCGACACAGGCGTTCGAGACACACACAACATGTTCAATTCGCCCAATCACATTGCATGGATGCGGGATTGCGTCAACGGTGGGAATAATTGCAACGATAGCTCGAATCCCAATTTTGATCCGACAGACTTTTCTTGGAATCACGGAACGAGTTCCGCCGGACTGCTGACCGGAAACAATAGGCTCGGCAACCAGTACCGTGGCGTGACGGCTATACGCACAGATAGCTGGCAGATCTATACAGCCGGCGGGTTGAATACATCAGCTGCCGTACGGGGTATACAGGCGGGTATTGCGGCCTTTGATAGAGTGCTGGTCGGCGAAATCCAGGCGAATGAGTCGGAGACCGGCACGATCGCGACGGCGGCCGACAATGCATACGATGCAGGGGTCATTTTCGTCTCGGCTAACGGAAATTTTGGCCCGAACGCATCGACTGTGCGCTCGCCGGGGATTGCGCACAAGGTCCTTGGTGTCGGCGGGTTCATGACTGACGGTGGCGCTCAGTACGACAATCAGGGACGCGGGCCCGCGACCGATTCGCGTTACAAACCGGATATCCAAGCTCCAACGTGGAGCGAGACTGCCAGCAACACAAACGATACCGCGTTAAGAGTATTCACCGGCACAAGCGGCGCCACGCCCTATGCCGCAGCTGTCGCCATGTTGGCCCACAACTGGTTGCGCCAGTTCGGATCATTCGATAATGGTCAGACTTATGCGTTCATGATCCTTTATGGTCAGAAGGAATGGCCTTACGACAATACGGTGGGTACGGGTCCCCTTCAAATGGCGACCAACGGACACGCTTGGTGGGGCAAGGTTTCAGTCGGGAATCACATGAACATCGACATTCCCATAAACGTGGGGGCCGGGAAGCGGGATCTGGATGTGGCCTTATGGTGGCCCGAGTCAGCAACACAGGCTCATAACGATATCGACGTGCATCTGATTGATCCATCGGGTATCGAACGGGCCAAGGGCTTCTCGGGTGTCAGTGTTTTCGAGCGAACTGGTGTGAACGGTACGTTAAAAACGGGAACGTGGGTGATCCGAATCAGGGGATACAATGTCCCTACGGGATCTCAAACAGTATACTGGGCGACCCACATCAGAAGTTAATTCGGTGATCGTAGGAGGAAGACGGGGTTTGGTTGCAATCGTTCTGGCTACCTGTCTCGAAGTCGGCTGTGACTCAGCCTTACACAGAAACGAGCCGGACAAGTCGAGCCACCGGTTGCCTTCATCGGTCGGGCCGGTGACTCCAGGAAAGAATGATTCGAAAATCTTTCTGCAAGATGAAAACCTGCAGCCTCTCCAAGTATTTGCCGAAAAGTCCTTTTATCTAAAAAGACCGGAGCCCGAGGAACGTTTCATCGGAGCGTTTCGACGGACCCCAGTTCAGGAGGGTCCAAATACCCGCGAGACGCCTTTCACCCTGATTATCGGCACGGATAAGCTAAGTGTATATGTAGCCGGTTTTGACATTGAGACCCTTAGTCCGTACGTTGGCCACGAGGTCGAGGTTATCGGTAAACGCATTGATCAGCGCAAAGAAGGCTTCGGCATCGAAATTTGGATCGCGACCATCATCTTGTTGCGATAGGACATCATACCTAACGATTGCATCCGGCGGGCAGCCAGGAAGTGGCTGGAGGAGTTACTGCGCAGCGGAATATCCGGGAGGCAAGCATGGTTATCCGATGGATTGGGAGTCCGAATAGAGACAAAGGGCGCGAGGGATTCAGGCCCGAGGCGGTCGTGATCCACATCATGGAAGGCACGCTCAAGGGGACCGACGCCTGGTTTTCCAATGAGGAGTCCGGGGTTTCAGCCCACTATGGAATCGGAAAAGACGGAGAGATCCATCAGTATGTCGGTGAGAGCGATCGGGCTTGGCACGCGGGCCGTATCGTCTCCCCGACCTGGCGATTGTTGAAGCCCGATGTCAATCCAAACTGGTATACGATCGGCATTGAACATGAAGGGCGGGAGGAGACGCCGTGGTCCGATACGTTGTACGACGCGAGCGCCCGGTTGATCGATGAGATTTGCCGACGATGGGCCATCCCCTGCGACCGCGATCATATCATCGGTCATCGAGAAATCCGCTCGGATAAGACCTGTCCGGGATTCGAAGCCGATCTCGACAAGCTCGTCGACATGGCCGGTGAATTCCAGCGTGATCCGGCTAGGTTCAATTTCATCAAGAAACCGGGCGTCGTGAAAGCGCGCGTTGACCTGAACATTCGCGAACTGGCTCCCACAACCGCAACAGCGGTGGTCCGTACGATCAAGAAGGGGCGGAGACTAAAGTATCAAGGCTGGACGAGCAACGGAATGAGCGTCAACGGGAATGCCCATTGGTATAAGGACTTCGATGACAATTACTTCTGGGCCGGAGCAACCGAGCAGCCGATTCCTGGGCTCTGAGACCGGTCCACTCACCCGTGCTGGTCGCCGCACTCGTTCCACGGTCGGACTTCTTTTGGTTGGCAGCCTCCTACTGGCCTGCAATGCGCCGCTCATCTCCGATTATCCCTCCGTGCACCTGGCGCCCGACCGACAAGCCATTCTGGTGCTTCCCTCCGATCGGACAACACCCTCTCGACTTCCCCTTCAAAGTTTGCCGACCGAATCGACGCTTGCGCCGGGGCTTTTTTACCACCCACAACGATTCGAACTGGTTCGTGTTTCACCGGACGGACGATACGCGGCGTTTTCAGCTGCGGGGCATCACAATCTAATAGGCCTTCTGGACCTTGCGACCATGACAGTGCGAGAAATAGACTTCCTGACGGAAGGGGACGTGGCGGCCTTCCATTGGGCAGCCGATGGCCGAACGCTTGCGTATGACTACTTGCCGGCCAGCGGCTATCATCGGGTGAAGGGCTACGATATTGGATCCGGGAAAGGTTTAGTCATGCCCCATACGGAGAGGAATTCAGCCACCCATGTCACGTTTGAGAGCTGGGGATCGCGGCCGCATGAGATCATCCTGCGTATAACCGACGGGGGCAGCAAGGAACTCCGAACCGAAACCGTCACGCTGATTCCGCGCCGGTAGACGACCGGCATCACCCTCTCAGCTGGAGCCCATCCGGATGGGCTTGGGAGAGGCCATTGAATAGGCGAAGCGCCGGGACTACAATTCACTTGTTCGTTCTGCATCGGCAATATACACAGCCGGGGGTATCACGCGACTCATCCTGTAGCGGATGTTTTTCTTCCAAGGAAACGCAATTTGAAACTGAGAGTTTTCGTTGCCATCTGTGGATTGTTCTGGGCCTCCCCCGCCCACGCAGCGAGCCCCATGGCAGCCCAAGTCTGTAGCCTGCTTGCATCCCCCTCGTTATCTGCTGTTCAGTCCAGTATGGGAACGGGTGAGGGCTGCGCATGGCAATGGCCCAACGGTCAGGCACTGTCGGTGTATGTGCACATGGACCAACAAAGTGAAACGGCGGCGGGGACCAAAGAGATGATGGACATGTATGTGCAGAACCCGGCGTTCAAGCGAACGACATTCCCGGTTTGTACGGGAGGTGACATGGTCATCGGTGATTTTCGTAACGGCAAAGGCCCCGGCGGGACCGGATACACACAGTGTTCCGGTTTTGTGCTGACCTTCAGCTTTCAAGGTGCCGATGCCCAACGCCATTTACCCGGCATTGCGAAGAAACTCGCCGGCACAACCTTCGCTCGCTAGCTCTCTGATCCTGTGAGGAAGATGCCCATTCTCAAATCGAGCCACATGAAGCACCTCGTCCGCCGGCTCAGCCTTGACGGGGCCAGAGGTCAACTTCGTGGGTCCCGAACGGATCGTCGTTCAGGACCAAGCCACCATTCGCGCTGCTGAAAGGACGTCATCATGAAAAACATTGAGATGAATATTGAGGGGTCCGTGTTGACGATCAGAGTGGACCTCTCGAAGGAGTTCGGTCCCTCTTCAACGGGCAAGACGATCATCATTGCTTCGACGGAAGGGAACGTGACCATTCCGAATCGGCAAGAGAAGGTCGGGCTCAATGTGTACCGAAAAAAGTAACACAGTACACAGCCATTTAACCCTATCTTTTTTACCGCGAGGCTGCTTTCTTTTCCGACCGGCTCTTGACAGATCAGAAACAGCGCTCTAGTCCTATCAATTAGTCTGCGATCCACAGAAAATTCTCATGGCTGTGGATAGCCATGCACGAGATGGTCTGACCGACAACGTGGGTTGGGATTGTTTTCTGGATGCCCGAGAAAAACTGGCAGGAATGTGTGAAAACGTCTAGAAGAAGGATATGGACCACTATTAGCTGTGGCTCTTCTGATATAGTACGGATGCTTAAAAAGTAGGCAGTTTGATAAATCGACAGGTCATTTGCGCATGGTTTGACCAAAAAACAGACTTGTTCACAAGGTTATCCACAGAACGTGGGGACCAAGATTTGAGGTGTTGCTCCCGCGTTCCAAGGTCCGTGTCATACATGATGACCACCTTAAAATTCAGACTCTCCCCCGTTCTTGACACCCTTCTTGCATTTCTCCGACAATCCGGCGAATTCTGTAGTGTTTGGGCGCACACTTTTTGGCAACGATCAGGTGCTTCATCAAGTTGCCCGCGTCTCGTCCTTTGAGGTCCGTTGAAATCGGCAATCCGGTCGGCACCCTGAAGATTAGTGAGGTGGTAATGAAACGCTTTTTCGTAGTGCTTCCTCTCGTCGCTTCAATGTTTCTCGTCGCCTGTGCTTCCCACGCTAACAAGACGATAGGAGGAACGGATGGGCCTGCAAAGGTTACCGCAAGTGGGTACACTCAAGAAGGCTGTCTGCTCAATCTGAAGATAGCGGCTCGCGAGAGAAACGTGCGATTGGTGCCCGATGAATTCCAAGTGGAAACCAGTTGGTTCATATTTCTTTTCCCATTTTTGAATCAAGAAGGCTATCAGTGCTCGGCGAATATCATCCAACGAGAGAACCGGCCAGTTACCAAAGATCGGCTCTATCCCTTCGAGTAACGCGGGCAGCGGCTCGCCACTGTATCCGATCTTGCCTGCCGACATGGCGACATCCGGCAGCTATAGACGACTACCACCACAAGAGTGAACCGCTCACTGCCCCGTTGCAAAGTGAATCATGAAGGCGATAGGATCGCTTTCCCTCTTTCTCTTTCCATTCATGAAGAAGGGAAAGCGCCGATATCCATTTAGAGTTCAACTCAGGTGCTTCCGCCTGCGCTTCGTTGCCGGATTTCATGTGCATGTGAAATCCGATGGCTTACGCGAATCCATTATGGCCGCCGCACCTTACTTGTGAGTGAGACATGATCATCAAGTTATCCGCCTTCGCTCTTGTATCCGTTGCCATGTTATGCGGAACCGTGCCGGTTTCTCTTGCCGTCGGAGATTCAGACAGCCGGTCGTCGCAAGACGAATTGAACGTGACGCGAAATCATCTCCAACAGGCCAAACAAAAAATCGATGAACTCGAGCGGCAACTTGCCGCCGGTAATCTGGAAAATGCAAAGCGACGGATCGGTGAACTCGTTATCGAGCTCCATGCCAAGGAGAATGAGATTGCAGCCCTGAGATCCAGCGCCCACGAGATTTCAAAGAACCTGCGAGAAGATCTTGCGTCACAAGCTGAGGAGCTCAACCAAGCCAAGCGCCGTGTGGCCGAAGTCGAACAACAAATGGCAGCGGGGAAAGGGCAAGACCTGACGCAGGCCAAACGGCGCACAGTCGAAGCTGAACAACAGACGGCGAGGAAAGAGCAAGAACTGGCCCAGGCTAAGCGGCGCATGGCTGAAGTCGAACAGCAGATGGCGGGGAAAGACCAGGAACTGGCCCAGGCTAAGCGGCGCATGGCTGAAGCAGAACAGCAGATGGCGGGGAAAGACTACGAACTGACGCAGGCCAAACGGCGCGCAGTCGAAGCTGAACAACAGACGGCGAGGAAAGAGCAAGAACTGGCCCAGGCTAAGCGGCGCATGGCTGAAGCAGAACAGCAGATGGTGGGGAAAGAGCAGGAACTAGCTCAGGCCAAGCGCCGCGCAGCCGACGCAGAACAACAGACGGTAAGGAAAGAGCAAGAACTGGCGCAGGGTAAGCGCCGAAAGACCGAGGTAGAGCAACAGCCGGCGGCGGGGAAAGACCAGGAACTGGCCCAGGCCAAGCGTCGCGCTGCCGAAGTCGAACAACAAATGGAGGGCAAAGACCAAGAACTGACCCAGGCTAAGCGCCGCGCCACCGAAGTCGAACAACAGATGGCGAGGAAAGAGCAAGAACTGGCCCAGGTCAGGGACGACTTCAAACAAGTCACGCAAAAGCTGGCAGATCTCAACCCCCAACTCATGGCGAGAGACGCGGAACTCTCGCGTACGAAGCAATTGCTGTCGGACCTCGAGCGCAATTTCTCCAAACCACCCGAAGCGACTCCCACTCAGGAGGAGAGCTCTCCTGACAAAAATTCGCTTCCGCCGCAATCGGTCGAGGAGAACCTATCCGTGACCAACCTGCTGCCGCCCGCCCCGGCGGTTGCAGATGACGCAGAAGCCTTCTTAAGTAGCGACCTCGGCAAGATGAATGAGAGCCTTGCGAGCCTGTTACAGCCAGAACTCAGGAAGGGCAATGTGACGTTAAGACAACGAGGAAATAAATTAACCCTCGCATTTGCGATCGGTGAATTATTCACCCCAGGTGACGCCACGGTCACCCTGGGAGGCACCTCGTTGCTCGAGCGGGTCGGAACCGTCTTGCACAGATTTCGTTACCAAAGCGTGGAAGTTGCCGGTCATACCGACAATACGCCTGTCCGGAACGATTCTCGGCGAGGCTTTCGGGATAACATCGAACTGTCCCGGACACGCGCCGAACATGCAAGTCAAGCTCTGCTCAATGGAGGGCTTGAGGCAGATCGAGTCAAAGCAGTCGGATACGCGGATACTAAACCTATTGCAACGAATGATACTGAAAAAGGCCGGAGTAAGAACCGACGAATGGAAATCGTGATTACTCAGTGGTCGGAACTAGGCGGCAATTCAGGTGATTCGAAAACGCAAGTCGGCAAGAAACTCCGGGGATTCTCCACTCAGTCGGTGACCCATCATTGACAGTGACGGATCACGGTAACAGGCGTGACGCAACATGAAGATGGAACGAACGGCGAGCGCATCCATACATCCGAACCACGGTATCGCCTTGCTGCGGCGGGACGCCAAGGGGCCGAAGATGAGCGACTCAACCTCCTTGAAGAAATCTTCGATCCCCTTTCTCGTCAACGGCGTGCCTTCGTTCAACCCGGCTGGCGTTGTCTTGAAGTCGGCGCAGGCCGCGGATCTATGGCTGTGTGGCTTGCTCAGCGAGTCGGGGTCAACGGCCGAGTCGTGGCCACCGATGTCGATACCACCTACCTCAATCGGCTTGACGTTCCGAATCTCGAAGTCCTCCGGCACGACATCCTCAGCGATTCACTGGATATTCTAAATCCCGGTTCATTCGATCTTGTCTGCGCACGGCTCCTGTTATTTTGGCTTGCGGGGAAACAGGAGATCGCCATCCGCCGCATGGTGGAGTGCTTGCGGCCTGGCGGATGGCTTATCGACGAGGACGGTGACTGGGGCATGGTCGCCCCGATAGATCCTTCTCATTCACACTACGCCCTCTACCATCGCGTCTGGAAGAACGGCGAATGGTGGGTGTCGCGAGGATACGATCCTGCGTTTGGGCGAAAACTACCGATGTTGTTCGAACACTGTGGCTTGGTGAATATCCGCCACAAAGCGAGCGCAGCGGTGGTCCGTGGAGACAGCCCATGGGGACGGTGGTGGTTGCAAAGCCTGGAAGCGATACGTGCTTCGGAACAGAGTGATGGAAGCCTCACCCAAGAACGAGATAGGGAATACGGAGTGCTTACCGCCCCTTTGACCGACCCATCCTTTTGGTTTCTCAGTGCGCTCATCCATGCTTGTTGGGGCCAACGCGGCGTCTCCTAGCAGGATCGAGGCGGTATAGAAGGATGGGCCGCTGATTGGAGCGCGGCGACCATGGCTCCGTCCAGACGCACGACTTTTCCGTTCCCGTCCGTCGCCGCCAACCGAGCCGAGCCTTTCACCACCACGCGGCCGCTCACCTTTTCGCGCACGATATGGGAAAATGTCAAAGCAGCCTTCGTCACATCGCCGACGTCCGTTTCGACGACCAACGTTTCTCCGTAGCGGCCGGGCAAGCAATAGTCCACTTCGGCATGCACGACCACGAAGATGATGCCTTGTTTCATCAATGCCGCAACCGAATACCCTCGCATTTCAAGATATTCGGTACGAGCTCGCTCAAAATACTTCAGATAATTGGCGTAGTAGACGACTCCGCCGCAGTCGGTGTCTTCGTAATAGATTTTGACTTCGATCGTATCTCGTCGTTCGTGAAACGTATCTCGCATGCGTCGGAACTCGTATCCCGAAAGCCAGTACTCTTCAGAGTCGTTTGATGTGATTGCCGAACATCACGCATCACGAACGACAACTCTACATATGCAGCACCGGAAACTTCGGCAGCGAGGTCTCAGTGACTCCTGACAGCTTGATGACCACATCGTAGAGCTGCTGCACTCGTTCTGATTTGACGGGTTCGAAGCCATGTCCCAACACTGCATGGTTCGCTGCGTCCAACAACGGCTTCATCTTCTGCCATTCCCTGAGAAAGGCTTGGCCCAGTTGATCGCCCAACCCGGCCAACACACGAAACTGGGCTTGAAGCGGCAGCTTGTACTTACCGTCGATGTCTTCGAGATAACACATGCGGCAGATCTCTTGTAGCCCTTGCGGGAGCTGTCCCGGCGACACATCCCAACTCTTGATCTTGTGCGCCTTATAGAGCCGGACTTGCGCGAAGGCCTCCAGCGCACGAACGAGTGCCGTCATGCCAATTTCTGGATTGTGGCCGACATGGAGTCGCCTACCCACAAATGCCAGCAGGTCCAGCGCGATGAATTCTTTGACTTCCGCCGGATCCAGCACGAGCCTTTCAAGAAAACCGGTGTTGGCCTTGAGCGACGGAATCATCGCCTTCAGTCCGGGAGGTCCACCCCACAGCGAAGCCATTTCAAGAGCTTTGGTCGCGGTCTTCAATTTGTCCCAGGCCTGGCGGTGATGAAACCGTTCCCACGACTCATAGCCCTCGGCTAAGTCCTTGAATGCCCGATACAACGGCTTCTGCCCACCACTCACCCGCAGTTCTATGTCGTGAAACATTTTGGCGGCGGCGTGAAACATGCCTCGATTGAACAACTCACATCCTTCTCGGCGCGACACCGTCCCCTGCTCATCCCATGGATTCGTCTGAGCCCAGACGAATGTCTTGGAGCCCAACTCAACACGATCACCCTCCAGACCTTCGCGCGCCTGAACCAACTCGACCACCCGAGAAGTCCACGGGAACGCCACCAAGGTGAGCGCGCCCGCCATTGCCGCGGTCGCTCCACTCAAGTCCACCACCAGCTCCCCCGGCTGTATTTCCCAGGTCCGTAAGAGATCCGGTAGGGACCGCGCAATGGTCTGATAGGTGGGTGGGAACTCCGTAGCGTCCGCTATCACGATCCAATCCCAACGCCTCGGCATCTGTTGGATCTTCGGCTGGATGTCCGACTCCACCAAGGCCTTGCTTCCTTCAGGCAATACGAAACACAAGGTATCCGGGTTGAGCCTGTTGATTGAATAGACCGCCGATGCCGCGTCATCGATCAGTGCAATCACGAGCGCCTTGATGGGTTGGTCTTGGGCCATGGCGCGACGACTATATCATCGGCCTTACGTCCGTTCAATTCGCTGCTGTTAAACCGTGGTCTACTTGACGGTGATGCGAATGAGCCCTAGACTTCGCAAGAATTCCCGATATCTCACAGTGTCTCTTGTACAGCACGAGGTTTTTCATGACCTGGTGGTATTGGTTGCTCATGGGATTAGTCCTTGCCGGCGCAGAAATGATGTCGCCGGGTGGATTCTATCTCCTGTTCTTCGGCATGGCGGCACTGATCGTTGGCGCACTGGCTGGTCTGGGTATCGTGCAGACTGCGTGGCTGGAATGGCTGCTGTTCTCCATTCTGGCTGTCGTTTCGCTCCTGCTTTTCCGTGGTCCCCTGCTGCGAATGACCAAAAGTACTCTTACCCATGCGGTGGATACCATGATAGGAGAGTCCGCCGTTCTCCTTGACGATCTTCCCTCAGGTCACACAGGCAAGGCAGAATTGCGCGGCACTACCTGGACCACGCGCAACGACGGAGCCTCTCCGCTGGCCAAGGGTCAGCGCGCAATAGTGACAAAAGTGGACGGGTTGATGCTCTGGGTAAAATCAGAATAACGATTGCTACCAAGCGAGGTGTGGGCATGGAAGGTGGAACGTTTGTCGTCGTCGTGCTGGCGCTGATCGTTTTAATCGTGATTGCAAAAACTGCGGTTGTCGTCCCACAACAAAGCGCCTACGTCGTGGAACGTTTGGGGAAATACAGTTCCACGCTTGATGCGGGATTCCACATTCTTGTGCCCTTTGTCGATGCAATCCGATACAAGCACGTGCTGAAGGAAAATGCCGTCGATATTCCCGAGCAAGTGTGCATTACGCGCGACAATGTCCAGGTCCATGTCGACGGAATTCTCTACATGCGGGTGCTTAACCCAGAGCGCGCCTCTTATGGGATCAGCGACTACCAGTTTGCGCTCATACAATTGGCCCAAACGGCGCTGCGAAGCGAGATCGGCAAGATCGAATTGGACAAGACCTTTGAGGCCAGGAACACCATCAACGCGCAGGTCGTCAATGAATTGGACAAGGCATCGGAGCCCTGGGGCGTGAAAGTCCTTCGGTACGAGATCAAGAACATCACTCCACCGAAAGATGTGCTCAACGCGATGGAAAAGCAGATGCGCGCAGAACGGGAAAAGCGCGCGCTGATTTTGACGTCGGAGGGAGAGCGCGACGCCGCGATCAATCAGGCCGAAGGTGAAAAGCAACAAGTGATCAAGGCGTCTGAAGCCAAGAAGCTGCAGCAGATCAACGAAGCGGAAGGTGCTGCGGCTGCCATACTCGCCATCGCGCAAGCCACCGCTGACGGACTCCGCAAGGTGGCAGAATCCATCAAAGTCCCCGGAGGCCCAGAAGCCGTGCAACTCCGCGTAGCTGAGCAGTACATTGCCAAGTTCGGCGAACTTGCAAAGTCGAGCAACACACTGGTGCTTCCTGCCAGTATTTCTGACGTCGGTTCGATGATCGCACTAGCGATGAACGCCGTGAAGCAGACCGGAACTTCCACTTCAGCAAAGTCATGACGATAGCCCGCACTATTCATGACAGTTCGTCGCGAAATTGCGGAGTCGCCAGGCGAGACGGGCGCGCGGAGCCGCGAGGGAGGGAGGCAGACTTGAAACAGTCTGTTGACCGACCGAGCGGCGAGTCCGCCCGCCGGCCGCTTAAAGCTCGCGGCCAGGCTTGTCGCAGCGGCGAGTCCACAATTGCAGCAGAATTGCTCATGAATAATGTGGGCTAGGGTTGCGCTGTTTGACAGACTTGCGCGCATCGTCCTAGAATCGCGCCATGCAAGCAATTGTTTTGACGGCTTTCGAGGACAGTGCCAAGGTCAAACAGCAGTTTGCACAGGATCACGCCGATCGTATCGTACAAGTCGCGACGCTCATCGCCAACGCGTTCCGCAACGGCAATAAAGTTCTTCTGTTCGGAAATGGGGGAAGCGCGACCGACGCGGCGCATATCGCAGCGGAGTTCGTGGGACGATACCAGCGCGAGCGGATGCCCCTGCCCGCCATCGCTCTGGCGACGGACATTGCCGCCATCACCTGCATCTCCAATGACTATGGGTATGAGGAATTGTTTGCCCGCCAGGTGCGGGCGCATGGACGGAAAGGCGACATCGCCATCGGCATCAGCACGAGTGGGAATTCTCCAAACGTGCTGAAAGGTGTCGAGGCAGCCCGCGACTCTGGCTTGACCACGATTGCCTGGACCGGTGCCAACGGCGGAAAGCTGGCCGGGTTGGTCGACTATCCCTTCATCGTCCCGTCGACGGTCACGTCTCGAATTCAAGAGAGTCACATCACGCTCGGCCACGTCTTGTGCGAACTGGTAGAGGATCATCTCCTTGGGAAAGCGTCCTGATCGGACTCCCTCGACTCGGCCTCCCACCTTGATCCCTCCGATCAACACGTCTGATCTCAAGACGTATCCGCTGAAAAAACGACACAGCAAGGTCCGGCTCTCGGACTTGGCGACACCGTGGAAACGCGGGGGGGCTTTCTCAACATTCTATTCCCGCCTCCCAGACATCCTAGCGGTCAAGACGTTGCGGGCCGTCACCCAGGCCGTCGTGAAGGCACATCGAAGGCGCCGCCCCGTCATCGTCGGGATCGGCGCCCATGTGATCAAGGTGGGACTGGCTCCGATCATCACGGACTTGATGGAACGACGCATCATCACGGCAGTCGCCATGAACGGGGCGGGGATTATTCACGATTTCGAATTGGCCCTCATGGGCCACACGTCGGAAGAAGTCGATGCCGAGATCGACGACGGCCGGTTCGGCATGGCGGAGGAAACGGGACGGATCCTGAATGAAGCCATCGCGCGTGGCGCGAAAGACGGCCAAGGATTGGGCGAGGCCATTGGGTGCTACATGAACCAAACGGCCGATCAATTCCCGAATCGCGCCGTCAGTATTCTCTCCACGGGTGTGCGACTCGGCATCCCGGTGACCGTGCATGTCGCGGTCGGGACCGACATCATCCACATGCATCCCTCGGCGGACGGCGCCGCCATTGGAGCCACTTCCCTCCTGGACTTCAGGCGTCTCACCGCCGTCGTCGCCGGGATGGAAGGCGGCGTCTATCTGAACGTCGGCTCGGCTGTGATTCTTCCCGAGGTATTTTTGAAAACACTGTCGTTAGGGAGAAATCTCGGCCATTCGATCGCCGACATTACGACCGTGAACATGGACTTTCTTTCCCATTACAGGCCGCAGACCAACGTCGTGCGGCGACCCACGCAAAAAGGCGGGCACGGCTATTCCTTGACCGGTCACCACGAAATCATGCTGCCGCTGCTCGCGGCGGCCGTGCTGGAGGAATTGGGATGACATCGACTTCGGCGAGTCCGAGCCTTTCGATACTCCTGTCGTCCGAAGAACTACAGGCTCGTTGGCAGCACTTGAACACACGGTACTTTGCCGGTTCACTCAAGCCGATCGAGATTCTCTGGAGCCAGCGCCTGACTGCCTCGGTCGGGATGTTTGCCTGTCGTCAGGGGCCAAAGACCTTCTATCCTCACAACCATCGTGAAATTCGCCTTTCTCTCCCTCTGTTTGAACAGCTCTCCGCACGGACGCCGTACGCGGAACAGGAGCTGCTCAACACCTTGGCTCATGAAATGATCCATCAATGGCAGTTCGATGTGCTGAAGCGCCGACCGGATCATGGCCTGGAGTTTTTGCGAAAGATGACGCAGATGAATCGATCCGGTGAAGTGGCCGTTACGACGTACCACTCGCTGGAGAAGGAAGTGATTGCCCTATCGAAATTCGCCTGGCGATGCCGAGACTGCGGGCGACTCTATCGACGGCACCGAAGAACGATCCAACCAAAGCACCACCACTGCGGTGCCTGTCGAGGCCCATTGGAGGAGCTCGTGTCGCCGACCCAACTGCTCGAGGGTCGTTCCACGCCCTACCTGACTCGTGCCTTAGACTCATCACCACGGTCAGCTGGATCGACTGGGCCCGGCAGAGTGCCGGAGCAATTGACGCTTGCATTGACATGACGGGGAAAGAGGGCACTGATGGGGGAGCCGCGAGCTATGCAGCTTCGTGGTTCTTGTCCGGCCTCGAACGTTCGTGCTCCTGATTGAGTCGGTCCAAGACACCGGCCAGCGCGTCCACCGAAATAGGCTTTGCGAGATAGTCATCCATCCCCGCCCCAAGACAACGTTCGCGATCTCCCGACATCGCGTTCGCCGTCATGGCAATGATCGGCACATGAGACGTGCCGCGTCGTTCGCCGGTCGCCTCTCGTATCTCGGCTTGCGATTCACGTTGTCGGATCGCCTGTGTCGCTTCAAACCCATCCATGTCCGGCATCTGGCAATCCATAAACACCGCGTCATAACGAATACGAGAGATCGCTTCGACCGCCTCACGCCCGTTGGCCACGACATCAATCCGATACCCCAACCGCTGGAAGAGGCGAGCGGCCACTTTCTGATTAATGATGTTATCCTCGGCCAGGAGAATACGGAGATCCATCTTAGCCTTGGTTTCTGCAAGGGTATGTCGAGTGATGAGCGATGGTGACTCTTTCGTGGCCGGCATACCTGAAGCGACGGGGCATTGCATGATGACCGCGACGAGACAATCGTGCAATTGTCGTTCGCGAACCGGTTTCGTCAGGTAGGCTGCTAGTCCGGCTTCTCTGGCTTTCTTGGCATCCCCGCGTCGGCCTAACGATGTGAGCAACACGAGTCGGATATCAGTGCCTTCAGTTCGTTTCTTTATCGAAGATGCCAATTCGATTCCATTCGTTGATCCCATATCTATATCCAACAGCACGACATCAAACAATGGCCGCTCATGCCGACGGCTGAAGATTTCCAGCGCCTCTGGGCCGCTGTGAGCAAGCGTCGGCCGCATCCCCCACCTTCTTGTCATCAATTCCAAGATCCTTCGATTAATAGCCTTGTCATCTACGATCAAAATGCGGAGACCCGCCAACGCCATGGGGGAAGATTCGTTGCCGCGAGAGGTCCCGAGCTGCTTGCGAAGATTTACCCTAAACCAGAAGCAGCTTCCCTCCCCAACCCGGCTCGTCACCCCGATAGCCCCTCCCATCATCTCAACGAGACGTTTGCAAATGACAAGCCCCAGACCGGTCCCTCCATATTTCCTCGTGGTCGACCCATCGGCTTGGCTGAACGGTTGAAAGAGCCGTTCACGGCCTTCTTCGGAAATCCCGATTCCGGTGTCCGTGACCGCTACACGAATGCTCGCCTCCTCCTTTGATTGAGCCTCGGCCGTCACCTCCACAACGACGTCGCCGCTGTCGGTAAACTTGATGGCGTTAGCGGCCAAATTCATCACGACCTGCCGTAGGCGGCCCGGATCACCGACTACATTCCTCGGCACATCGGCATGGAAGAGACAGGCCAGATTGAGTCCCTTGGATGAGGCTCGCTCCGCCATGAGATCCAACGATTCTTCGACGGCAAGGCGAAGATCGAACTCGATGACCTCAAGATCAAGTTTCCCCGCTTCTATCTTTGAAAAATCAAGAATGTCGTTGATGATCATCAACAAATGGTCGCCGCAGGTCCGAACGGTCTCAGCATATTCTTTCTGTTCATCCGTCAGTTTCGTATCCAGCAAGAGTCCCGTCATGCCGATGACACCGTTCATCGGGGTCCGGATTTCATGACTCATGGTCGCCAGGAAAGTCGACTTGGCTTCAGTGGCGGCCTTGGCTTCCCTCAATGCGGCATCCAACTGCTGATTGATATGCTCCAACTGTCGGGCATAATTCTTCTGTGCTTGCTCCGCCTCTTTCCGGCTCGTGATGTCTCGAATGAATGCGCTGAAGATGATGGAGCCCTCGACAGGCAACGGCGTCATGGCGATCTCAACGGGAAATTGTCGGCCGTCGCGTCGAAGACCGATCATCTCGACCAGCATGTTCGAGAGAGACAGGTCTCTAGGCTCGAGGAGGCCCTGAACATACTCACGGTAGTGGAGGCGATGACTCTGTGGGATGATGGTGTCGGCCAAATTACGTCCGATGATTTCATGAGCGGACCAGCCGAATATCTGCTCGGCTTGGGCATTCCATTCACTGATTCGCTCGTCGTGATCCGTGGTGATCACGGCTTCCAGTGCGGTGTCGATGATCAACCGGGTACGGGCTTCACTCTCGTGCAATGCGGCTTCCACTTCGGTCCGTTCGATAAACAGACCGATCTGGCTTCCGACCGTACCCAACGTCTTGAGTAAGTCCCAATCCGGATGCTGCGCGTCTCGGCTGAAGAATTCCATCACGCCGAAGACGTTGGCTCTCAACCAGACCGGAAAGGCACAAGCCGCGTGCAACATCTTTCCGATGTCGCGAGGCCCTTGGATGAATTCCGGATCTTGTGCAACATCTTCGACCCACACCGGTTCACCGCTCGCCCAACAGCGTCCGGGCAACCCGAATCCGGAAATATACGCTTGCTGCCTGCTGACGCTCACAAGATTCTGCACCGCCGTGGTATCAACAGACCAGTCCCACTTGCAGGTAATGGTTCGTCGGTCGTTCTGCACCGACCAGAACAAGCCGACGCGCCAGTCGAGGCTTACCGCAATCGCTCGGAGAAGCGCCGGGATCGCTTGCTCGACCGCGGAGGCTTCTGCAAGGACTTTCGCCACGGCATGTTGGAGAGCTTGACGGCGATCGGCCCGCTTTTGTTCCGTGACATCGCGGACCATACTCAGCACCGACTGCACCCTACCGTCATCGGCGATGAACGGCACCGATGTCATCTCGATCCAGCGGATCTGTCCCGACAGCCCAATGAGTCGCCCTCTACCGCAACTCTCTTGTCCCATTCGCGCGGTCTCGTGAACATCTTCAAGCAATCGGCGGTCGTCGTCGTGAACAAAATCGCCGACACGCCGCCCAAGAATCTCCTCCGAGAACCCGGCATCGAATAGGGCACAACCGGCCGGATTAATCTCCAAGATCCGACGGTCATGGCCGATCACCAACACGCCTTCCGGCATAGACACCAGAATGCTGCGCAACCAGCGTTCATGGTTTCGTGAACGGGCCCGTTCCTCTTCGGCTTCTGTCCATCTCACATGTACTTGACCGGTCGCCTTGACGAGCCATGCAATCATGGGAGCGACAAACACCAAACCGGCTCCACTGACGATCCAAAGGAAACTGTAAAAAGGCGCTAAAATCTCAGCGCGATCGACTCGCACCAACACGGTCCATCCTGGGTTGGGAAATTGCCCATATCCCTGAGTCGTGGCGTACCCGGTCACAACACTCGTATGACGTCGCAGATGCTCTTCTTCGAGGTACGACGAAACACCCCGGCTCATAAGCGCCGACGGAAGCCCCGTCTTCTGGAGATTCAGATTCCCTTTGCGGTAGAGATCCGAATCGACAATGCTGCGGCCATCCTCACTGAGGATTTGATACTCGACCGTGCTGAAGAACATGCCTCTGCGATGGAACGATCTCAACGTCTCGGTCACCAGGCGCTCGATAGTTTGCGTCTCCACGCGAGTCGAGACAACGCCGATAAACGATGGTTCGCCGTGTCCTTTCAGGGAGCGTTCGATCGGCGCGGTAAACGACACGGCTTCCATCCCCTGCGCAAGTTCATCCGGTTGGGCATCACCGAAATGCACCGTCCTTTTTTCTTTGGCCGCGAGATACCAGGATGTTGCTCGACCGTCAAACCCGATTGTTGCCGGATTCGTCGCCTCGACCACGCGACCAGTCGCATCCGTGACCCCTACCCAGATGTAGGAAGAGTGAATCTGTCTAAACGTTTGGATCAACGCCGGACGCGAGGCCTTCGACGTTGCGATTGAATCCGACATGCTCAGAAACTGGACATTTCGGTAATGCTCCACAAAGAGGCTGTCGAGTTGGGTTGCAACACCTGAGGCCATTAAAGCGATTGTTTCGCCTGATGCCACGATGAGCTTGTGCTTGAGGGTCATAACGCCGAAGCACCCAGCCACGAGCGTTACCACACTGATCAATATGATTAAGGCCAGCTGCTTGCTATAGATGGGTGGACGTGAAAGGATCGGCTGATTCGAATGGGGCTGTTGCGACGCGTTTACCATTTCACGTGCTCCGGGCACACCAGTAGACACAGGCAGGTGTGACGCTAGGCATTAAAGCCCGTTACGTACTGTATCGGTCCGTTAGGCGCCAACTTGAGGCTGAGACTGGTATGTTCAGCCTCCGATTGACCTGCTCGACCTCCTCTTTCCCTGGAAAGGGCCTGCCGGGTATGATGGGGCCATGACAACCAATGTTGTAGTGCGAGAGCACCTTCTGTCAAAACTAGCCGGAGAACGGGCACAGGGGAAACGTATTGTCTTCACCAACGGGTGTTTCGACCTTATGCACGTCGGACATACCCGGTATCTGCAGGCGGCCAAGGCCCTCGGAGATGTCCTGGTTGTCGGTGTCAACAGTGACGCCTCGGTCCGCACGCTGGACAAGGCACCCGACCGACCGATTGTGCCTGAGACACAACGGGCTGAAGTGGTGGCGGCCTTGGGCTGCGTGGATTTTGTGGTCATTTTCGATGAGTCGGACCCCCTCCAGCTCATTACGGCCGTTCAACCGGACGTGCTGGTCAAAGGCGGGGATTGGGTGATCGACCGGATCGTCGGCCGCGAAATTGTCGAGGCTCGCGGAGGAGTGGTCAAGACGATCCCGCTGGTTCCCGGTCTCTCCACGACCGGCCTCCTTCAACGCATCCGATCAACCGCGAAGTGATGCGTGTCTGAGACCAACACCCTCACCCCGTCCTGGCTCACTCCGCTTCGTTCGGCACTTGGCCAGGAACAAGCTCGTATCTGCCTGCTTGGAGCCCATGGCGCGACTGCGGCCTGCGCGCTGACCTTGCTGAACGACACGTGCCAAGGGACTCCAGACCGCTCCCGTCCATGGGTTGTTGTAACTTCGAACGACGAGTCAGCCGAACGAATGTTCAATGACTTGTGCTTCTTCCATGAACTCATGGGTCGTTCGGTCGAAAACCTCGCCTGGTTCCCGGAATGGGAAACGCTCCCCTATGAAGCGACGGCGCCGCATGTCGGGTTGATCGCCCACCGGATGACGACACTCCATCGCCTGTTGGCCGATCCTCCCACCATTCTCGTCGCCTCCGTCGCCGCTGCGATGCACCGAGTCCTTCCGCGCTCGACATTCGAGCAGGCGATCTTTCACTTCGAAACAGCGGCAGCCTTTGAACGGGACTCGCTCATCGCCAACCTCCTTCGCCTGGGATACCGACGAGTGTCCGTCGTGGAAATTCCGGGGGAGTTCAGCATCCGTGGCGGCATCGTGGATATCTTCTCGACCGCCTACTCCAACCCGATCCGTGTGGAATTTCTCGGAGACCTGGTCGAATCGATTCGCTTGTTCGACCCCGCAACCCAGACCTCCATCGAAAAATTGAAGGAGGGCTGGGTGTTGCCCGCGCGGGAATTCGTTCGGCCTCCAGACGACCCGGATGCGATCACACCGATCCAAGCGGATGCTGAGTGGCGAAGCCCTGATCTGTACGATTCTATGGACTCCCTATTCGACTATCTCACAGCAGTTCCGTTCCTCGCCCTCGATCAACCGGATGCGCTGAAAAAGGCCTGTGAGGCGGCCTGGGAGAAGATCGACGACGGATATCTCCGTCATGTGGACCGTGATGCTGCACAGCCCTATCCCTCGCCCGAACGCCTCTTCCTGAGCTGGCAAGGTCTCCAACAGCGGATCGGGATGTGGCCCATGTTGGCTTTTGAGCCGCTGGCGGCGCCGGACTCAACCTGGAATCAGACTTTTTCGTTTCCTGCCCAGGCGCCTGGGAGTATCGGACTCGGAATCAGGGGCACCGCCTTCAGCCAGACACTGACCCTCTTGGAAGGACTCCGAAACGAACATCGAGTCGTCTTGGTGGCGCGAAGTCGCGGGCAAGTCGACCGCTTACTCGCCCTACTCCGAGAGCACGATTTGCCTGCCGACCCGTGGAAACCGACGGTCTGGTCCAGCCACAGGGCCGATAAGCCGCCGTTTTATGTCCTACACGGCGATCTATCGGCGGGGTTTCTTTCCGGCGATCTTCGGCTCGCGCTCCTGACGGAAGAAGAGCTATTCGCGAAGGGCGCCCGTCACAAACCACAGCCGAAAAGCAGAACAGCGACCTTCCTCACCTCCCTGGAAGACCTGAACGTGGGCGACTACGTCGTGCATGTGCAGCACGGCATCGCCAAATATCGAGGGCTCAAGCGCCTCTCGGTCCAAGATTTTGAGAGCGACTTCCTGATCCTCGAGTTCTCCGGTGGAGATACCCTCTATGTTCCTCTCGATCGGTTGAACCAGGTCCAGCGGTACAGCGGAGCCGAAGGCCATGTCCCGCGGCTTGACCGCCTGGGCGGCAGCAGTTGGGCCAAGACCACCGCGCGGGTGAAAAAAGACATCGAGGAGATGGCTCAAGAATTGATCGATCTGTACGCAAACCGCGAGCTGGTGAAACGGAATGCGTATGGTGCGGCTACGACTCTCCATCACGAATTTGAAGCGGCCTTTGAGTATGAAGAAACAGCCGATCAGCTAAGGGCCATCGAGGACATCGGCCGCGACATGGAATCGACGAAGCCCATGGATCGGCTGATCTGTGGAGACGTGGGATACGGGAAGACCGAGGTCGCTATGCGCGCGGCATTCAAAGCCGTGGAGCATGATCGCCAAGTGGCGGTGCTGGTCCCGACCACTCTTCTGGCCCATCAACACTATGAGAACTTTGCCGAACGATTCGCGCCCTTTCCGATGCGCGTGGCGCTGCTCTCACGGTTTCAGTCGTCCAAAGAGACCAAAGCTATTCTGAAGGATGTCGGCGCGGGAACCGTCGATATCGTGATCGGCACGCACCGGCTGCTGCAGAAAGACGTGGCATTCCGGCAGCTCGGCCTCGTCATCATCGACGAGGAACAATGGTTCGGCGTCAAGCACAAAGAAAGGCTGAAGCAACTGCGCACCCAGGTCGACGTCCTGACGTTGACCGCTACTCCTATTCCGCGCACTCTCCAAATGGCGATGTCGAGTGTTCGAGATCTCTCGATCATCGATACTCCACCGGCCGGACGATTGGCGATCAAGACCGAGGTGATCCGATTCAGCGATAAGGCGGTGCGGGACGCCATCCTGCGCGAACTCGGGCGTGGGGGACAGGTCTATTTTGTCCACAACCGCGTCGAAACCATGGAGCGGATCGGGGCATGGCTGCACCAGTTGGTTCCCGAAGCGCGTATGGTCATGGCGCACGGGCAGATGGATGCCAGACCGCTGGAAGCCGTGATGCTGAAATTCGTAAAGCGCGAGGCGGACGTCTTAATCGCTTCGGCCATCATCCAGTCCGGACTTGACGTTCCCAATGCCAACACCATCATCGTCAATCGAGCGGATCTCTTCGGTCTGGCGCAGTTGTACCAGTTGCGCGGACGAGTCGGTCGCGGCGGAGAGCAGGCCTACGCCTACTTCCTCATCCCCGATGAAGGCACGCTTACCGGCGATGCTCAGAAACGATTGATCGCGATTCAGCAATTCACCGAACTCGGATCAGGCTTTCGTATCGCTGCGGCAGACCTTGAGATTCGAGGGGCAGGGAATCTGTTGGGCAAACAGCAGTCGGGCCACATCGCCGCGATCGGCTTGGATCTTTACATGCAAATGGTGGAGCAGGCTGTCCAGCGGTTGAAGGGGCATGTAATAGAAGAAGAGCCTGACCCGACGCTGCAATTGCCGGTTTCAGCATTTATTCCTGAACAGTACGTGACCGATCCGCACCACCGGCTGTCCCTCTATAAACGGCTGACGGCTTGTGGTCAAATCGGCGAGCTGGCCCTGTTGCATGGGGAGATTCAAGACCGCTACGGCCCCCCTCCGGAGCCTGTCGAACGACTGCTTGAGGTGATGCAACTCCGGACTCACGCCAAACGACTACGCCTGGCCTCGATCGAGGTGCATGGGCAGACGGCCAAGGTGGTGTTCCACCCGAAGGCGGCCATCCCTGAGACCTCTCTGCACCGATTGATGGACCAGCTCAAGAAGCGGCTACGGTTCCTGAGCCCGGTCTCATTCGAGATCCAGATGCGTCATGACGATTGGCCGGCTCTTTTTTCGGAACTCAACGCAATCTTGCAAAGCCTCGATCTCTGTGATACCAAGACCATCCAGAAGGCGCCGACTCCCTCTTAACAGCTTGTTGACCAACCTATGACCAGCCCTGAGATGGAGCCGTGTTGAAGGTCGTCAACGCCTTGAAAATGCCCTGCAGGCTGTTTAGAAAGGCCGTCCGGCAAGGCCGCAGCGAGCGAAGAGGCGAGGCGTACTCTCTATCGTACGTTGAGCCTCTGAGCGATGCGAGAACGCAGCCGGCGGGCTTTATCAACAGTCTGCTAATCGAGATCCACGTGTGCCACGACATATGATGCCTTTCCGGTTTCTGATCTTCCATCAGAAGTATTGTCTAGCCGGGCTGCTTGTCGGCATATTGGTCGGTTTAGGACCGGTGGTGTCGGGGTGCGCCGAGCGACAGGAAGAACCGGTCGTCGCCTTGGTGAATGGACGAGCCATCACCCAAACCGAATTCGACCTTCGCTGGAACGAGCTGTCCAAGGCCACACGCTCCCGTTACGAGAAGGAGGGTGGGAAACGAAGATTCCTGGACGAACTCATCACCCGTGAGCTGTTGATGCAGGAAGCCCGTCGCCGAGGCCTTGATCACGATGACGCTATTCGAGACAAGACCCAGCGGTATAAAGAGCAGTTGATTCTCGATGAATTGTTGAAAGACAAACTCCAATCCAAGGTCGAGCTCACCCAGGCCGAACTCGATGCCTATTACGAAAAGCACGCCGGCCAACTTTTGGATCCTTTGAAGGCCAATGTCTCGTTGATGCTGCTCCCCAATGTGTATGCCGCCAAAGACCTTGAAGCACAGGTGAATCGAGGCGGGAGTTTTGCCAAGTTTGCGCAGCGATACTCTATCGACGACAAGACAAAAACCAAGGGCGGCGAGCTCGGGCCATACCGAAAAGGACTGGTTCTCCCCGAAGTCGATGCCGTCATCCACACCCTCAAACTCGGGATGGTCAGCGCGCCGATCAAGACCGACCACGGCTATTACCTGGTCATGCTGACCCCGCTTGACGAAACCATTGTCCAAGCCGACTTGGCGACGCAGGAACGGCTTCGCCAAGAATTACTGACCGATAAGCGCCGCAAACAATTCGAAGAAGTCATCGCCGATATTCGGGCAAACGCCGTAGTTCGCTTCGCCGAAGCCTCCCGCCATATCACCGAGGACGCCGGCAAACGCTGACTTCTACTCGATATCCACGAACCAGCCGCTTCGTGTAGAATCATGCATCAGGCAAAGCTCTTTGCGAGATGAACGTATCATGAGACACGTAGCGGTCGGACCTGATCGGTTGATTCCACTCGCGTTATTACTCGCCCTATTGGTGATCTCCATATGGACCCCGGCCTTTTCCGAGGCTCGGCTTCAAGACCGCATCGTCGCCATCGTCAATTCCGAATTGATCATGTTGTCGGATGTGAAGCGTGAGTTTGAAACGGAGCAAGAGCGGCTTTCTCGCGAGCACCATGGGAACGACCTCCCCCAACGGCTGAAAACAGCGGAATACATGGCCTTGACGAAGCTCATCGAGCGGCGATTGCAACTGCAGGAAGCCAAGGCCAAAAAGATCGAGGTGTCAGACCTGGAAGTGAAGCAAGCCCTTGAACAGATGAAGCGGCAAGGCAGTCCCCTTGACATCACCGATGCGAATCCTGCGCAGACCGTTCGCGATCAGCTCCTCCTCATGAGGGTCGTGGACATGCAGATTCGCGGCAACATCACCGTCGGAGACTCTGAACTCAAGCGGTTCTACCAAGAGCATCGTGACCGGTTCGCCCATCCCGAAGAGTACCAACTGAGCCAGATCATCATTCAACCGCGCTCGTCGGATGGATTGGCCGAGGGCTTGGCCAAAGCCCGCCAAGCCATGGACGACTTGAAACGAGGTGAGAAATTTGAAGACGTCGCCATGCAGTATTCCGACGGCGCCAATGCCTTGCAGGGTGGACGACTCGGATGGGTCCGACAGGGGGAGCTCATTCCCGCCATCGAACAGGCGGTCGCCCACTTAGTGCCGGGAGGAATCTCGAACATCATCGAGGGCCCCGAGGGAATCCGGATTATCCGCATGGATGACAGAAAGCCGAAACAGTTTCGCCGATTTGAGGACGTACGGCGTGAAATTCAGGAATTGGTCTATCACCAGAAGAGCGAAGAAATGTACCAATCCTGGCTCGTTGATCTCAAGAACAAAGCCTACATTGAGATCAAGTTCGACCAAGTTGCCGATACAGCTCAGCCGCAGCCTGTGCGTTCATCACCATAAGCAAGAGTTCAAGAAGCATCGGTGCGAAGGCCGCCGGCCACGTCCCGTATGGTTCTCCACACTCGATCCCGTCCATCCCCGGTCACCGAGGAATAAGGAATCAACATCTCTCCTTCCGCCAGTCCTAAGGCTCGATGCGTCTCCCTCAGAGTACGTACCCGTTCGCCGGGCTTCAACTTATCGACCTTGGTCGCAACGATGAGGGGATTGCGGCGGATCGAACGGAGCCACGCGATGGTCTGACGATCCTGGTCGGTCACGACCCGGCTGTCCACCAACATCACGACTCCGAGCAGCGAGGCTCGATCAACGAGATAGTCTTCCATCAACGGCCCCCACTGGGTGCGGACGGATTTCGACACGCGGGCGAATCCATAGCCGGGCAGGTCCACGAGATGGAATTGCGAAAGCTCCGGGTCGGAAGTCGAGACAAGAAACACATTCACGGCCCTCGTCTTTCCGGGCGTCCGGCTGACTTTCGCCAGGTCCCGGCGATTGAGCAATGAATTGATCAACGACGATTTGCCCACATTGGAGCGCCCCACAAAGGCAATCTCATGGAGTCCATTGGCAGGAAATTGTTCTGGAGAGACACAACTTTTGATAAACTCAGCTCCGAAGATCTTCATGCCGTCAGGCCGATCGATGGATGCAAGACGGAAGACGAATTACAGTCCGACCTTTCTGCGTCACTACACATACGATCCTCCTCCGCCCAAGTCAACCGGCCGACGCAAGGTGGCCCGTGTTTTCCTCTGGAGCGTCCTGCTCATCGGACTTCCATTGGGCATCCTCGCGCTGAGTTGGCTCATCATTCTTCCCGACATAGACGTCCTCGCCAGGACCAACCCGACTTCGACGGCGCTCATGGACCATCGGCTGACGAGAGCAGCCGAACAGGGACGTTCCGGCAAGCGACAATGGATCTGGACACCCCTGCGACGAATCGCCCCGGAATTGCAACGTGCCGTGATCGCGGCGGAGGACGCCTCGTTCTTTGTCCATGAGGGATTCGATTGGGAGGGCATCCGCGACGCCGCACTGTACAATCTGGAAACAGGAGAATTAAAACGAGGTGGGAGCACCATTACGCAACAACTGGCGAAAAACCTCTACCTGTCGTCCGAGCGTTCGCTGTTCCGCAAAGCCCGTGAGGCCTTGATCACACGCTCGCTTGAACACCAGTTGACCAAAACACGTATCCTCGAACTGTACCTCAATGTCGCGGAATGGGGGCACGGCGTGTATGGGGCGGAAGCCGCAGCTCGTCATCATTTTGGGAAATCCTCCTCCGACCTGACCGCTGACGAAGCGGCCTGGCTGGCCGCCATCCTACCAAGCCCACAACGATACGACCCCCTGCGTAAAACCACCTTCCTCACCAGCCGGCATCAACGCATTCTCGGTTGGATGGAGAAGGTCGCCGTCTCGTCCCACAAGCGAGTGCAATAAAATCCGCCGTGAAGCGACGCTTCTATTTCCCTGAAGATTTTATGTTCCAATTAAGAGAGGAGGAGTTCGCGGCTTTGGAATTCCAAATCGGAATGTCAAAGCTGTCAAGACGAGAAGGGCACCGGCACTAGGCGCGCTGCCGCTCATCAACGATCGTTTGCGCCAGTGAACCGGACACGGCTTTCAGTGCCTCGCGGGCCTGTGTCGAAGTAATACCGGGTAGAAGCGCGTCCTCAAGACGGTAATCATGTCCATCAGACACTTTGAGGCCGAGCCGCTCCAACTGACCACGCGCAGCCGCCTTACGGGCGCTTGGCTTGATCGGAACGGCCGGTGCTGGGACTCGTGACATGTTCATTCTCGCTATCAACGATGAAAGAAAGGTAACGAGAACCCCCTGTAAATCGCAAGAATGTTCTGGCAGAAGACGGCCGGGACGCCACGCTAACCCGCACTAGTCCGTCGATTCACCGCTCGTATCGCCTACCTCAGTAAAATCCTGCTCGCCGAAGATAGCTGATTCGTAGGTGTAGTGTTTGAATTCGAGTAGGTTGTGTGACGGGTCTTCCAGAAAGAAGGTGCGGTGTTCGATGCGCGTACCAGGAAATCGGACACGAGGTTGTTGATAGAACGTCAGCTCTTTGGCCTTCGCTCGATCCGCCAGCGCCTGCCATTCCTGTTCTGAAAGAAAGATCAGCCCGAAATGACTCGGGTAGATACCTTTCTGTTTCGTGGATTGCTCCGGCACGACGTGCGCAACAAGCTGATGGCCTGCTAGACCCAGCGTCACCGCTTGTTTCGATCGACGCCCCACGGTACAGCCGAGGCCATCCACGTAGAAACGAAGCGCAGCTTCCACGTCGTGAATCGGAAAGGCGAGGTGAAAGAGAACGCTTGTCATGAGTCATCTTCCCACTGGAAATGATCAACATCAACTGGTTAGCTCTTGCTTGTGAATTCGAGTATCAGTACGGGTAATTGCGATTGAGATCTTCGAGTTCCTTCCGATAAACCTCAAATAGTTTCCAGAGTTCGTCAGCAACTAGTTTCGAAAGTTGATGTCCTTCGATTATCAATTCCTTCACACCTATTGTTCGTCCTCCAATCAAGTCCTTTAGCTTCACATAGCCAGGCCAATATGGTGATTGCTCAAACCTCTGGTCACTTAAGAGTCTTTGAGAAATCTCCTTATCCAACACGACCTGACTTTCTTTCTGAACCTTAGCGCCCCGGCAAACACCAACAATTAACTGCTTTCCCTCCCAGCTGTCGTCCTGGAGCTCGCATAATAAAGTGAATTGTTGAGAAAAAAAGTCCTTGCCAGTGAGATTGGGGTTTCGATCCTTCCATAAGAGGCCACAGCCTGCAAACTTGTCCGTGTGATGAGTGCGTATGGCTTCCCAAGCTGAGCTTAGATGGGTAGCTTCTAGTTTATTCTGGAGGTCCTGTTGAATCCTATTCAAGAACTGCCCCCTTGCAATCGCCTTAACCTCTTCTACCGCTTTTGAAATACTCTCGGCAGTGTCGAAGTTTTTGGAATCACTAACTAAAGCGTGCATTTCTGAATTCATCGGTACACCTCTCCACAGATTTACATACTGATCAATGATAATCTTCAAAGGATCAGGCATCTCATCTTTCAGTTGAAGGAGCCAGTCAGTAATGCATGTATAGGATATACATTTTATATCGGGCGAGCTGCATGACGATGGCAACCTTCCCTCGGGGGTTAAGAACACAAGATGGTGTGGCCTCCCCGATTCTGATTGCGGTCGGCTATGCAACCATTTTCGATAACGCTCAAGCTGTGCTTCTCCTTCGCCAGCTTGTACTTTGTTCTCTAAAGCAACCATCTGCCCGTCGGAAAGAATTATCAGTACGTCTAACCGACCGCTCCAAATAGGTACCTCTGTTCTCACCTCCGACTGCATTAGGTCAGGCATGTCAGCTTGTTCGCAAATCACATCTCGCAAAAACGCACGAAGGAAAAGATCCTTTTGATCATGTAGCCCCTGAGGATCGAGCAGACAAGCAAGAAATCGGGAATGTGGATGCTCTGAACGCTCAACCCCGAGCGCATTAAAAATATTGAACCGGCGCCCGCTCTTCCTATCGTTTTTCTCCTGGGTACATAATATCTCACCCGCCTTTTCGATTAGCTCCTTGGCCGTCTCAATCTGAGTGTTGGAAGTGAGATCCACTACGTATCCTCCAAGTCAAATTCCTGCTGAACTATCCTGCATTTCGAGAAAGAGTCTGAGATCTCTCACAGGGTTGAACCATGGGCGACTAGGATGACGAACGCCAATAATGCGGCTTCTTATGGTCTCCCCATCTGCTAGTGGTATCTCACTGAGAAACGCTTTCACATTTCCAACATGGCTTTCCTTAGCTTTCAGCTTCTCTTTTAGAAAAGCGAACGCGCTTGATCGCTCGCCGTTTCCAAGGCAAAGGATGATCTTTGGCTTAACTATTGAGAGAAATATCTGATGAATTGGCCAGCACTTGTCGAAGAGCCTTTCACGTTCATCAAGATCGTTCTGATTCTTGCTTCGAACAAAAATGGCATTCGCTGCAAATACTTCCCTAATCTTGTAGCCAAGAACTTGTGCCAATTCCTTGACTCTCCTTTGATGAACGCTTTGGCCACGGTGCTTTTGGCAACCATGGGGACAGGATTTTCTCCAACATTCGTCCTCATAGGAACAATAATCGTCCTCAAGCTCAAAAGACTTAATGACTGATATTTCGATCTGGTCCGGATCTCCACCTGGGTTAAAGCCCATGATGTAGAGCCCATGACTCGGACACAGCGTGTTCCAACCATTGTAGAGTACTGATCCTGGTTTCTTTGCATCATTACTTAGGCGGTGAATCACCTCTGAGATAATTTGATCACGCATATACATAATATTCCTCAGGTGCCCTGGTAGTGTGTCCTACAATGAATCTGAATTTTCCAGCTGGTCATCGAGTCCCTCGCTGCCATAGGAGCCGCCCCCAATGAGATGGCTTGGTCTCCAGCATGTAGAGGTTGAAACTGATGGAAATCCCTCTTAGGTGCATACAACCTGAGTCCTGAGAGGGACATCGGTCTAGGCCTTCGCCACCTGCGGACCTAGGCCTTCCGAACTGTCGCTTTCATAGTGTCAAATATTGCAGGACTCATGTGTTACCAGATGCGCAAAACCCCACCGTCTCTCGTTCATCCATCGATTCCCCAGGCTTCGAGGCCTCTTTGCGCTGCATGCGGAGCACATCGAGACTCTTGAACAGATGATCGTCGCTCGGCGGCTGGTCGTCGTGGGTACATTCGAGCAATGCGCTTACGATGATCTCCTGGACATAGGCCATCGAGAAGCCTTCGGACCGTCTGGCTGCCGTTTCTAACGCTGACTCTGAGAAGAAATCTTTCCCACGCTTACGCAGAAGAGCCAGTCGCTGGTCGTACTTGGGCAAGTCAAACCGCCAGACTCGATCGAACCGGCTCGGGCGATGAATCAGCGCTGGGTCTAGTTTGTCCGGCTCATTGCAGGTGGCTATCACCAGCACCCCGTGCAATTCCTTGAGTCCATCCAAGAGATTCAAAAAGTGTGACAGGGAGACGCCTCTCGCTTGCACCACCCGGTCGAGATCCTCCAACATGACAACCGCCGGCGTACACTTTTCCGCTAAATCCAGTGCGCAATGGAATGTGCCATCGTCCACATCCGCTTTTCCTAACACAGAAATGAATTTCGCAGGCGTGTTGGCCGCCAGTGTCTTGAGTGTGAGCGTTTTCCCGCAGCCCGGCGGCCCGGCAAACAAGAATCCTCGACGGTGCGGGAGACCTAGGTATGCGTATCGCTCCCGGCTTGAAAAAAACCCTTCCACATTCTTCTGAATATCGCTTACCATGTGAGCCGGTAACACCACGTTATCCCATGAACTCGTGGTGACCGGGATATTCTCGCCATTGACGACATAAATCTCTTCCGTCCTTCCTTTGTGCCTGGCTCGACCATACCTATCCAGAACGAGAAGAAGATCTCGAAAAGCGGCAAGAGACTTGGTCGCTATGAAATAGATCTCTTCTAAGGCGTGGCCCACCACGAGCGAAAACTTGTGACAGTGGATGTCGTGGCCGTTCCAGATCAATTCAATGGTTCCTCGCCAGCTATAGGCGTTCGCTTCTTTGGAAGAATCGTTCTGGACCCCTGCTTCGGACGAGGCGTCGATGGCTGTCGAATTTCGGAACGCTCCTGTCCCAACGAGCGGGAGAGCCATGCAGCGTGTTATTGCGGCCGGGTGCCACTCTCTGAGGCAATCAAGTAGGTAGTTGAGCGACATCTCGCGACCAGAGTCGCCGTGGATTTGACGGATGACCCAGCCTGCTTCGCGCGGATGCGCGTCGAGAAATCGGTCGCTTACTCTCTGCAGATACAGGGACTCACTCATGTCTCCCTCCTTCTTGATGTGCCAAGGGAACCCTAGCATGGAGGTGCGACAGAATAGGTCTCTGGACTTGGAGACGGCTAGCAGGAGGATCGATACGAGTTAGCTGCGGCTCTCAGTTGACCGGACACCAAGTCGATGAGCGCCTGCGGACCAAGCACCTTGGCCCCCGGACCTAAAGAGAGAACCCAGGCGGTCAATTCGTCGAGACCGCCGCACTGCATGGTCAGAATCACGGAACCGTCCTTCTGTGGCTGGAGCGACTGCGTTGGATGCCAACGGCGCTCTTTGACAAAATAGGCCCACTCAGGCGCAATCCAGATCTCTACCTCCTGGGAGCTATCATCGATCAGACCGAAACCCCGTTCAACCCTCTCCGAGAGAGAGAATGATCGTGGAATCTCAAATATCTCCTCCGTTACCTCGATGTCTTCGATTCGTTCCACGGCGAAAATTCTGATTGCGTCGGTCTCATGCGAGTAGCCAACCACGTACAAGCCATACTGATACAGCACAAGTCCGTAGGGATCGACACGATAGTTAGTTGGCTGTTCTGCTCCCGGCTTGCGATAACCGAGAAGTACTGCCGTCCGTTGGTGTAGTACCGCCTTGCGCAAAGCATGGAGAACCGTTTTCTTCTCCGCATAGGCGCGGGCCGGTCGTTGAAGAGGCTCAAAGGCTGTGACGATCCGCTCGATGTGGTTCTTGACCCTGTCTGGAAGTCCCACTTCTATCTTTCGAAGAATACTATTGAAGTCATCGAACAGCGAGGTGTCCTGTAGATAGTTCAGGTGGCTCTTGGCAAGGTACAGGGACATCAATTCGAATGGGGAGACGACAATCTCCATTCCTCTGAAACCGGGCGGCAATCTGTACCTGCCGTCTTCTTGCAGGAGAGGAAACCCTGATTCTTCGAGATGTTGAAGATCCCGATGGACCTGTCGCTTGGTGATGTGAAACTCCTCAGCCAACTCTGAGATTGTCGCACCTCCGGTGAGCCGACGAACCATCAGATTGATGCGGGCGGCTTGGCTGTAGGGTTTCGGTCTTCGTCCTTTATGGGTGGGCATGCTTCAGTGTTTAAACGTATCGTTGACGACCGGCTCTCCCTTGCCATCCCACCACCCGGCCATCATGTGGGGAGTAGTATGGCGAATGGTGAATTGCCCGTTAGGGATGAGGATCAGGCATCCCGCAGATCCATTGATCCGAGCGACCAACTTCTTCAACACGAGCCTTGCCGCAGTGGCCGGTGTGGTTCCCTGAGCTATGCGATCACAAATCTCTTTGGCCACGGCCAAGCGAATGATGCTCTCGCCCCATCCTGTCATTGAGACAGCACCGGTTTCATTATCCGCATACACCCCACAACCGATGATCGGCGTATCCCCGACTCGCCCGGGCAACATGCGATCGATCCCACCGGTCGAGGCGCCAGCAGCAACCGTCCCGGTCCGATCGAGTGCGACGGCCCCGACGGTGCCATGCCGCTCCCGCTTAGGTCGCTTCCGCTTCAGCATCGCACCATAGGAGAGACGGAGGGCCGGAGTCCGAAGTCGATGGCGCTCCATCTTGAAATACGCGGCGAACTTCGTCGCCAGAGGTCCCACTAGCAGGACATGTTCCGTTTCTTCCATCACAAGACGTGCTGCAATAATGGGATGAATGATGCCTTCGATGGAAGCCACCGCCCCGGCGCGCAGGCTATCCCCTTCCATGATGGAGGCATCCATCCGCTGCGCGCCATCTAACTGGAGGCGCGACCCTTTCCCGGCGTTGAAAAGCCCGCTGCGTTCGAGGACACGAATGGTGTGTTCGACGGCAATGAGCGCCGAGCTGCCGCGATCCAATAAATGATAGCCGACTTGCAAGGCGGCACGGAGACACGCAGCTTGTGGTGAGGTCATTGCACGGGAGCCGGCGCCCCCGTGCGCGAGAATGATGGGACGGACGGATTTCAATTCAAGAGCAGATCTCGGGTCTTTCGATAGGCGGGATTCTGCATGCGATCCAGATCGGACCGCACAAACCCCAGACCCGTCACGCAGAGTTCAAAGTTCTCGGATAATTTTTGAAATAAGGGCAAGCTTGTTTCCGCATCATCACGGCCGATTTGCGCGACGATCCCATACGATCGTTTGCCCGTCTTCACATAGTCCACAAGAAAGTCCTTGTGATAGATAGGCCCGGCCGATTTAAGCCGGCGAAGGTATTCGGGAAAGAGTCCGGCCATGAACAGGGTGAAATCCCCGATGTGTCGATGGACATCCCGCTCACGATCCAGCGACTGGGCTTCCAGCATGACTTCCGATTCAAAGAGCAAATCGACGACGTTATCGACCGGCTGACTCTGTCGATTTGTGATTTTATAGATTTGATCCGTATGGGTGAAATCCACCAGCAGGTTGGAAACGTACGATGTGACCTTGGCGTCGGGCCAACCGAGGTGTTCTGTAAAGCTCTTTTCGGTTAACGCGCCGAAGAGTTGCCGGAGCGGGTGTCGTGGAGGAACTTGAGTGCCCATCTCCACCTCCTGCGAAGGCCGATGAGGCTTGAACTCAGTATATCAGATCTCGACTGCGAACCGGTTTCCACTCTTGTCGATTCTATCGGAACACCGACACTAAATCTTGAATTCAGGATTAGCGCCCCTCGCGGCTGTCCACCACAAAAGTCACCGGCCCGTCGTTCACCAAGGCCACCTGCATATGTGCGGCAAACACACCCATCTCCACCGACGTCCCGCATGCGCGCAGATCAGCCGCAACACGTTCATAGAGACGCTTGGCCAGGTCGGGAGGAGCAGCCCCATCAAAGCTGGGGCGACGTCCGTTGTCGGTCCGGCCTAACAGAGTGAATTGGGAAACCAACAACACAGCGCCACCTACATCCGTCAAGGATCGATTCATTTTACCTTGTTCATCAGCGAAAATGCGGAGGCTTCGAATCTTGTCGACCAGATACTGTGTATCCGATTCATCATCGCCTTTTGCGACACCCAACAAGACCATCAAGCCATGTTTGATCCGGCCTACGACTTGTCCATCGACCTCGACCGAGGCACCAGTCACGCGCTGAAGGACCGCTCTCATCGCTTGGGTTACCCTCGCTGTAATTGAGTCAGCGTCCCTTCGAGAGAGAGCAGTTTGCGTTTCATGGACAATCCTCCGGAGAAACCTCCGAGCGAGGCGTCGTGAGCGACAATCCGGTGACAAGGAACGACGATCGGCAACGGATTCGCACCGACTGCATTGCCGACCGCTCGGGCATAGTGTCGTCCACCCACGCGGGCGGCGATCCATTGATACGAACGGAGCTTGCCGTAGGGGACCCGCTGCAGTGTCCGCCATACTTGTCGTTGGAACGATGTTCCCCGTGACAGATCAAGCGGCACATCAAAGGTATTCCGGCCCCCGGCAAGATAATCGAGCAGCTGCCGACGGGCTTCTTCTAGTTGCACGGATTCTCCTTGTTGCAATGGCCCGTCTGATTGTTCTCTGAGATCAGACTCGATCGCCCGCCTCGACCGTTTCGGCAACACGATCGCTTGAATCCCTTTCGTAGATTCCGCGATTCCCATCCAACCCCAGGGTGAACGAAAGATCATCGCACGCTGCATAGATCGCTCCTTGTTATGCTCTCAATCGACCCAATTTTCTCCGAACCATTCCCCACACTACCCCGAGTTCCTCGGACCGGAACAACGCATGGATACCGAGATATCCGCCGACACTCAACCCGATAGCAATCAAAAGCATCGCGGATTTCGTGAGCCATTCGGCAGGGTGACTCCATACCTGCGCTCCAGCGACCGACCAGCACGCAATCACGAGCGGAACACACGCGACCAGAACTCGAAGGGCAGACCGTCCCACCGCTTCCCAGTCAACTCCGCCGAGTCTCCGGTTCAACACCGCCACGAGAATGATTCCGTTTACCATGGCCGCCAAGGCCGTGGCGAGCGCCAACCCGGCCGCGCCTAGAAAAGACATCAACACCAGCGAGAAGAGGATATTCGCTGCCAGCGCGACCGCCGCAGAAATGGCCGGCGTCCTGGTATCTTGCAGCGAATAGAATGCCGTGACGATGATACGAACCCCTCCGAATGCCCATAAACCGACGGCGTAACAGAGGACCGCCAGCGCCGTCTCCGCCGTATCTTGCGCAGTGAATGTGCCGTGTTCGAAGAAGAGATGCACGATCGGCGTGCGTAACAAGATTAATCCCACCATCGCCGGCACGATGATGAAGAGGATCATGCGCAGGCCGAACCCGAGCGTGGTGCGCAGTTCATCCAACGCGCCTCGCGCCGCTTGAGAAGACAACGTAGGCAGGATCGCCGTCGCCAACGCGACTCCGAAGATGCCCAGTGGAAATTGGATGAGCCGCATGCCGTAAAACAAATAGGTCGGTCCGCCAGCGAAGAACGACGCCAACACCGTGCTCACCGTCAAGTTGATCTGCGTCACGGAAAGGCCCAGCAGCGTGGGGACCATCAACGTACCGATCCGCCGCAGGCCAGGATGACCAGGCTCGAAGCGGAACCCGAACAACAGTCCGCGCAGTTTCAGGCTGGGAAGCTGCATGGCGAACTGGGCCGCCCCTCCCGCCACCACGCCGATCGCGACCCCGATAATCGGTTCTGGCAAATGCGGAGCCACCCACACGGCACCGACGATGATGAAGACATTAAGGAAAAGCGGCGAGAAGGCCGGCGCCGCAAAGGCTCGTACCGAGTTCAGAATGCCCATCGCCAACGCCGCCAAGCTGATGAACAGGAGATACGGAAACATGACGCGGGCGAGCAGCGTCGTGAGCGCGAGTTTGTCGGGATTGTCCTGAAATCCCGGCGCGAGCAGTTGAACGAGCCAGGGAGCGGCTACTATCCCGACCATCGTCACCAGCGTGACGATGGTCAGGAGCGTCGTGAAGACCGCGCTGGCCAGTTCCCAGGCCTCCTGTTTGCTCCGCGTCGTCCGGTATTCCGTGTACACGGGAATGAACGCCGACGACATCGAGCCCTCGGCAAACAGCTCGCGGAGAAGGCTGGGGATGCGGAACGCGATGAAAAAAGCATCCGCAGCCGGCGTGGCACCGAACAGGCGCGCCAAGACCATGTCGCGGATGAAGCCGAGGATGCGGCTGGAAAACGTGGCGACGCCGATCACCCCAGCCGCTTTGACGACTGATTGATTCTCGTCTTGAGGTTTTGCAGGAGCGCCAGTCGGAACGGTGGGCTCTGACATGGACCGGATTCTAGCGGAACGTTCGCAAGGCGTCTATCGATGGGGTAATTTCATTGGGAAGATTCTTGCTCTGCAGAACGTGGCTTGGAGCCGGCTGCACGGAAGCGGCGTCCGTTATACGTTATCCTCACGCTCAGAAAGCTTTCATCGACTCCCGCGCCCCATATCCAATCAGTTGCGATCCTGATCAAGATCCAGAACTTCGGTAATGGCCTCGTGAACCCGTCCCATGAGTGCGACTGAGAGTTTGGTCAAAGGGCCTTCAACCAAACGGCGATTGTCGATTGCGCGTAGTTGATCGATCAGCAGCTCGGAGGTGCGGCGAAGACGCCCGGCTGCCGAGACACGAATGCGCAAAGGTTCAGCACCCTCAATCAACACAGTCGTCAACGGAACGATGAGTGTGGAGGGATGTTGCGCGTCAAGCAATGCTTGGGCCTGGACGATCAGAACCGGTCGTGTCTTGCCCGGCTCAGTACCTCGTTTTGGATCGAGATCTGCCAGCCACACTTCTCCTCGATTAAGCATCGGGAGTCTGTTCGACGGCGGCGAACTCGCGATTGACACGCAAGCTTTCCTTGCGCACTTTCTTCGAAGCTTCGGCCAAACGCCGAGCCCGAAGTATTGTCTGCGTCTGTCGATTCATGCGCTCGATCGCTCGACGAATATAGGCGGCTCTGGATAGATGGAGGGTATCCGCGCAACGACGACTTGCCTCCAACACGTCTTCCGGTAGTTTTAGCAAGATGGCTCCCATCGGTTCTCCTACATATCTTATTATGATATGCATGTATGATATCTCAATGCGGCGTACTAACGCAAACGCATAAGCGTTACAGCGACTCCCGTTGCCAGCGACTTTTGGTTGGAGCGCTGGTCGGAACGGTGGGCTCTGACATGGACCGGATTTTAGCGGAACGATCGCGGGGCGTCTATCGAACCTGAGATTTGCAGGTACTTTTTCTTAACGTCAGCCGTCTCGTGAACGATTAAAGGAGTAAGCAAAGAACGCGAGTAGACTTCTTGCGACGCCATGCCCCTGGCGCGTATTGGAGATCCGCGCCAGAGGCTCTGGACGCTCATCATGCCGCGAGTCGTTGAACCGGTGGTCGGCTCGTCATGTTGACGACGTTCGGCCCGACCTCGCGCAGCACCTCAACTTTGGCCTGATGCTTCATCTCCATCGTCCCATTGAACACCACTCCCTCTTCCATCGAAAGGACCGGCGTGGTCAGGCTACCTTGAACGACGGCGGGAGCGCGGAGAACGATCTGGTTCTTCGCTTGGATATCACCCGTGATGGTTCCGTGACACACCACGGTTCCAGCCGTAATTTTGGCCTTGAGCACTGCCTCTGGACCGACGAGCAAGCCACCGTCGGTGTGAATTTCTCCGTCTAATGATCCATCGATACGGACCGTGCCGGAATAGGTGATGATCCCCTTGAACTCGACATCTTTTCCGACGAAGGCGACCTCATCGGGAAGGGTCGGGCCGCTCTTTGATGGGCTGCGCCTGTCCTCCACCCACCGCTCTCGTTCCCGCTCTCCTTCTCCCCCTTCTCCCTCTTCCTGCTTCCACATAATCTCATTCCCTCCTTCTCATAGTGCCGATCGGTCCGCCGGGCCACTTATCTATCGGTTGACTACGGTTTTTTATTGAGCGCCGCGTCTTAGGAAGAGATTTTCTATGGTTCCTGGACTAATTCATTCGATAATTCATCGGGATTGTCGCCCGGACGACCGGGACAGACTTCGGCAAGAAGCCCACCGCACATCTGGATGCTCTGGCATAACCCGCCGACGATATCACCGGCTTTCAATCGGCCGATGGCGGCCTCGACGACCAATGACCACCGCTCCACCGGCACTCGTTGAAACAAGGGTTGATCGGGGAGCACATAGATCTGATGCTCTAGGAGCGATACCATGATCAGCACACCCGTGCGCTCACGAGTCTGAGAGACCGCATGTTGCGCGAAGGCCCGCTCGGCCCTCAGACATACTTTTTGATGCATGCGATCGGTGGATGTGAAGAGGCGAATGATAGGAACAAGACTGCCGAGCCATGCTCCTGCGCCATAGGCCAGGATTGTCACCAAGACCAGCCAAGCCGCATTGGAAGCGTGCCAGCCCCAAGACAACCAGAGCATCTCCGTGGTCAGCAACATAGTGAGTGCCACGAGCGCGAGGATGATCCCGGCGCGATGTTGCGCATCGCGATAGAGCCCGGACCGGTTTACGATCATAGGAACGATCTCCGCGTTCGTGTGTTGTTCCGCCGCATGCACTGCCAGCCTGATCCGCTCCCGTTCATCGGCCGTGAGCGGCAGCCTTTCACCAGTTTCCACTGGCACCTCCTCCTCCGAAATTGCCTCCTCCACCGCTGAATCCACCTCCACCACCAAATGAACCTCCACCCCACCCCCCTCCGCGGCTGCTGTACCACATCCAATCATCTATACCGCTGTATCGATTTCTCCTTCCCCCGGTGCCGGCGGCACCGATCACCAGCAACAGAAGCAAGGTGATACCGCTCGCCATGAGCGCCGGGACCAACCAGGGTGCCAGTAACGTGGAGATCCCTGCACCAGCGAGGGGCCCGATGAACCGATGGATGTTCATGAACAGGAGCCCGACGAATAACCCGACCATGACGGCAACTACGACCTGCCCAATGACATCGCTCTCCTGCCGAGGAACTGCCTTCTCGGACGCCTGATAGGTTCCGTCAATGGTTTTTACGATCGCGTTGATGCCCCCCGTCACTCCACCGGCCATCTCACCGGCCCGAAACCGAGGCACGATTTCATTTCTGATGATTTGTGCCGATCGCGCGTCGGTCAATACGCCTTCCAGACCGTACCCGACTTCAATGCGGACTTTGCGCTCCCTGATCGCCACCAACAGCAGGACGCCATTGTCGGTGCCTTTTTGACCGAGTTTCCATGAGGTCGCTACGCGATGGGAAAATTCTTCGAAGGATTCGCCTTCGAGGGAGGGAACGATCAGGACGGCCACTTGATTGCTCGACTGAGTTTCATGAGCCGCCAGTTGAGCCGTCAACGACTCAACCGTGGAGCTAGGCAAGACGTGGGCGAGATCGACGATCCGCCCGGTCAGCGGCGGGACATCAAGCGCTGCGGCAGATGTGGAGAAGGAGAGGGTTGCGGCTGCCAAGCAACAGCAGAGCGCGAGACGGCTCAATCCGAATCCTTCCAACCTTCACCTCAGCCTCGATTCAAAACTTCACTTCGGGCGGTTTCGCGACAGCATTCTCATCGGCGACCGTAAAGTTGGGACGCTCTTCCAAGTGCAGCAGAAACTTAGCAGTCAGGTTGGTCGGGAAAAACCGGACCATCTTGTTGTATTCCGCGACTCGGTCGATGTACCGCTTACGCGCCACGGTAATCCGGTTCTCCGTCCCCTCCAGCTGGCTTTGGAGATCTCTGAAATTTTGATCGGCTTTCAGATTGGGGTAATTTTCGGCAATGGCGATGAGCCGGCCCAGCGCCGATGTCAGACCGGCTTGGGCCTTTTGAAATGCCTCGAATGCAGCTGGATCTTTTAATACCTCAGGCGTCACTTGCAGCCCCGTCGCCTTGGCTCTGGCATTCACGACACTCTCAAGGGTCTCTTTTTCGTGGGCCGCGTATCCCTTGACCGTCGCGACTAGATTGGGAATGAGATCGGCACGCCGCTGGTATTGGTTGATCACTTCGCTCCACGCAGCCTTCGTATCTTCGTCCAAGCCTTGAAGGTCGTTGTACCCGCAACCGGACATAGACAATGCACTGATCATCGTTACGGTGATCAGAGTTCTTTTCCACCTAGTAGGCCCCATCGTTCCCTCCTTCAAGAGCGGCGCAAGACGCAGTGTCCCTCCCTCTCCGGTCATGCTACCATGGGCATAATCATTAAGATATGTCGGTCAAGAGGGCCTATGACACGGAAACAATCGATTCATGAACCTGGTGGGTTTCAAGTGCGACACCGCACGCTGGGCATCTACCAAGGCAGTGCGATTGATCTTGCCTTCTGGCACCCCTCATCCAGCATGCCCGAACACGGGCTCTGCCGATTTTCGACAAGAGACAAGGCCCAAGCGTTGATCGATGTGCTCTGCTCACCGGCCTGCATGGAACCGATGGATCGAAACGATCTGGCCATCGAGCCCTACGATCTTGCCGAACATGACCGCTTGATCACCGAATATCCGTTGCCGTCAGCCTGGGAGACGCCTACCTAGGTCGAGAGACTATAGGATGTTGACAAACTATTTTCCCAGTGTGGCAAAGCAGCTGACTCGGAGGTCTTAAACAGTCTCGCAAGAGCCCGCAGGCTGTTCAAAAAGGCTGTCCAGCAAGGCCGCAGCGAGCGAAGAGGCGAGGCGTACGCTGCGGTACGTTGAGTCTCTGAGCGATGTGAGAACGCAGCCGGCGGACTTTTTCAACAGCCTGCTAACCGGTGACTGTCGGCTCGACGGCCTTGGAGAGGACGGAAGAAGTGGAGCCTGAATGTGATTGGATGAAGGTCCGAAGGCGTTTGTTCTCTTGCCCCTTGCGGAGGAACTTGAACGCGATGCCGCGCACACTGACGGAGCGAACCATGGCTGCGACCTCGACCGGGAGCTCGGCTTCGTCAAGGACAATTTGCAGATAGAAGATGTCGTCGATGTGCACCTGCGTCCGGCTCTTGATGATACAGCCTCCCAGTGAGAGATCCATCACAGTGCCCTCGCCCCTCACCTTTCCGCCGGAAAACGACAAGCACAGACGAACGGGGATACGGAGGTGTTCCCGTCGTTCGATCGGGTGAGAGGATCCCGCCATGCTCACTCGTCGGGCGAGGAAACGATGGCAACAGTGTTGACACTGGAACGGCACCATCCATATCAACGCCGCGATCAGTTCACTGGGGGATTGTGGTCGCGCACGAAGCGCTCCGTCTTTCCGGCATTGTGGGCAGATCACTTGACGACCCATTCGGTCTCATCTCCGGCCTCTGGAGAGCTTTTGCTGCATCTCAATCGAACTATATAGGCCTTTTCCCAACAGTCAAGCCGATCGCCATCCGGCGAAAATCGGCTTCCATTGGGTCTCCTCGCCAGTGAGAGGTTGGAGGCCGGTGCTCGGTGCGACCATCGGTGGAGCACCGGAGGAGGGCCAGAAACGGCGGTCAGAGTTCCCGCTAAGCGGACTCTGCATGGGGAGATTCCGGCTCGGCGGGAAGACCCAATTCAACAACGCCGGCCCGGAGATATTCGCGATTGAGAGCGGCGATGAAACGGACGCTGATACCTTTCGGACAGACGGCTTCACACTCATTTTGATTGCCGCAAGAACCGAATCCTTCTCGATCCATGACTCCCAACATCGCCTTCACGCGGCGCGTCCGCTCCGGCTTTCCTTGCGGCAAGAGCGCCAAGTGAGACACTTTGGCCGCCACAAACAACATGGCCGAAGCATTTTTACATGCCGCCACGCAGGCCCCACAGCCGATACAGGATGCGGCATCCATCGCGGTTTCGGCCTGGTCCTTACTGATTAGCAGGACGTTCCCATCCACCGCTCCACCGGTGTTGACGGAGATATAGCCTCCAGCCTGCATGACTCGATCCAACGCTCGGCGATCCACCACCAGATCCTTGATGATGGGAAAGGCCCGGGCGCGCCACGGCTCGATCGTGATGGCTGCTCCGTCGGGAAACCGCCGCATGTACAACTGACAGGTGGTAATGCCGCGGTCCGGTCCATGCGGGATGCCATTGATCACCAGCGAGCAGCTTCCACAAATCCCTTCACGGCAATCCTGCTCGAACGCCACCGGCTCTTCACCCTTGGCGATCAATCCCTGATTCACGCCATCAAGCATTTCCAAGAACGACATGCCGGCGCTCACGTCACGAGCCTCATACGTCATAAAGCTGCCTTTCTCGTCCGGCCCCTTTTGCCGCCAAATGTTCAAGCTGAATTTCATGCTGTCCGTCCAGCTCTTACTTGCTCACGACTTGAGCTTTTTGCTCCGACTATTACTGATAACTTCTCCTGGTCGGCGCCACGAATTCGAAAGCAAGGGGCTCCTTGTGTAAGGTGGGCGATGCACCTTCTCGGTACTCCCATGCGGCCACATACGAGAAACGACTGTCGTCACGTTGCGGCTCGCCCTCGTCCGTCTGAAACTCCTCTCGGAAGTGCGCTCCGCATGACTCTTCCCGATGCAATGCATCGTGACAAAGCAGTTCGGCGAATTCGAGATAGTCCGCCACTCGCCCCGCATACTCCAACTCTTGATTGAAGATCTCTCCTGATCCCGGAACCATCACATCCCGCCAAAATTCTTCCCGTAACGACGGGATCGACGTCAGCGCCGATTTGAGTCCTTCCTCATTGCGGGACATGCCACAGTGATTCCACAAGAGCTTCCCGACTTCCCGGTGAAATGAGGCAGCCGTCCGATGCCCTTTCGCATTCAGAAGACGGCCGACCCTGTTCGTCACGCGCTGTAGCGCCGCCCGAGACTCCTTATGATCTTCACCGACAGAAATGAGTTTCGCCGTCGCCAAATAATGACCGATCGTATACGGCAAGATAAGATAGCCATCAGCAAGCCCTTGCATGAGCGAGCTGGCTCCGAGCCGATTGGCGCCGTGATCCGCGAAGTTCGCTTCACCGATCACGAAAAGCCCCGGAACGGTGCTCATGAGATTGTAATCCACCCAGAGCCCTCCCATCGTATAGTGCGGCGCCGGGTAAATTCGCATGGGCGCATGGTAGGCATCTTCCCCTGTGATCCGCTGATACATGTCGAAGAGGTTGCCGTAGCGTTCGCGAACCACATCAAGTCCCTGCTGATCGATGACGTCGGCGAAATCCAGGTACACGCCATGACCGCCCGGACCGATACCACGGCCCTCGTCGCACACCGCCTTCACGGCACGGGATGCGAGATCTCGCGGCGCGAGATTGCCGAAGCGTGGGTATCGGCGCTCCAGAAAGTAGTCCCGTTCCGCAGCAGGAATGTCGCCAGGAGATCGGTAATCCGCAGCCGCCTTCGGCACCCACAGCCGCCCGTCGTTGCGAAGTGATTCGGACATCAGGGTCAATTTGGCTTGGTGTGCGTCCCCCGGTGGGATCGCCGTGGGGTGGATCTGCGTAAAGCAAGGATTTGCGAATGCGGCGCCCTGCTTCCATGCCCGGTAGGTGGCCGTCACGTTGCTGCCGGTCGCGTTGGTCGACAGATAGTACACATTGCTGTAGCCACCTGTCGCAAGAACCACGGCATGGGCAGTGTGGACACTCACCCGTCCGGTGACGAGATCGCGAACCACGATTCCTCGAGCCTGCCCGTCGATCACGACAAGATCGAGCATCTCGGTACGTGGGCGCATCGTGACCTGTCCGCGTTCAATCTGCCAACAGAGTGCCGAATAGGCGCCCAAGAGGAGTTGTTGTCCGGTCTGCCCACGACAGTAGAACGTACGCGAGACTTGGACACCCCCGAAGGACCGGTTCGCCAACTGCCCTCCATACTCCCTGGCAAACGGGATGCCGAGCGCCACACATTGATCGATGATTTGTGCACTCACCTGGGCGAGTCGATACACATTGGCCTCGCGAGAGCGGAAGTCTCCACCTTTGATCGTGTCATAAAACAGTCGGCCAACGCTGTCTCCGTCGTCTTGGTAATTCTTGGCCGCGTTGATTCCTCCCTGCGCCGCAATGCTGTGGGCGCGGCGCGGACTGTCCTGAAAACAAAAGCATTCCACCTGATAGCCGAGCTGTCCCAAGGTCGAAGCCGCGCTGGCCCCCGCAAGGCCGGTGCCGACGACGATGACCGTGATTTTTCGTTTGTTGTTCGGACTTACCAGCTTTTCGCTGAACCGGTGCCGGTCCCATTTGGTTTCCAGCGGGCCGGCCGGAATTCTTGGATCAAGTTTCATCATCCGCGTACGATCCCCAGGAAGATGGCGAGGATGATGGCGGCATTGCCAAGAACGACCAACAGCGCAACCGTGGGACCAGCGGCCTTGAACAGCCTGTTGAACGCGGCATGTTCAAGCCCCAATGTCTGCAAACTACTGGTGACGGCATGGTTCAGATGCAAGCCCAACCCCAGTTGACCAGCCAAGTAGAGCGCCACGATGAATGGATTCTGAAAGGCATGGATGATCTTTCCATAGACATCACGATGTCCTTCGGCGTCGAGGCGATCGGCAGAAGAGGAATCGATGACGCCGGCCGTCAGGTGCAACAAGTGGAAGATGATGAAGAGCAAGAGTACAAGGCCGGAGGCGGCCATTGTGCGCGACGAAAAAGATGCCTGGCGATACTGACGGACTACATAGGCGACCGGGCGAGCACGACGATTTCGCAAGGTCAACTGGATCGCCAGCATGATATGGAGGACCACAATGCTCAACAACCCAGCGCGTGCCGTCCACAAGAGGATAGGCATCTCACGCAGAAACGCCGCATAGCCATTGAGCGCATGGGATCCTTCGAATACTTGTAGGTTCCCCAACATGTGAAAAATAACATAGATCACGAGGCCCAACCCACTCAGGGCCATGACGATTTTACTGCCGACTGTGGATTGGAAATGGTTAGACGGGCGTGCCATCCGCGATCATTATACACTGCTTGGATTCACGAAAAATCATGGGAGCGTTGGAGACGTATCGTGATGAACGAGGAACAGCGGTGGTTGTAGGTCCATGCTCGCTGATTGTCGAACACAACAAGGATGTCCTCGAGTATTCGCAATCCAGACCATGGCATCTCCTGTTTGACTTGGAACTCCAGTTGCTTAGGAGCGTCGAGTGCCATGATACAATTCTACCCGCCCGTTTATCTGAGTGCCGACATCCTGCTCTAATACTCTCTTCTACTTACACTGATACTGCGTATACGATCACGACGCCCTAGCGCAATGTGAGAGTAAGGATCACTTCCACCTCTTTCGTGCTGTCGACACGGTAAGCGGTACCGATGTCATCTCTGATCTTCCGTAACTGACCAACTTCTCGATGGAACCCATTCTTGAAAAACACAGTTGTGCTTTTTAAGATACAGTCATAATTGTAGATATTCTCTATATTCACATTAAATAACAAATATTTACGAGCATCGTATTTAGGCATACGAATTGCTTTACTGAAATGCGGATGGCTGTGTTTAAGCATTTGTCTCTATGAGGGAGGATTTGTGCGCAATCAACAAACCTTGGCATCGGCAGTAACCTGTTCTGGTGTGGGACTTCACTCCGGCCAGTCGGCATCGATTACGCTGCGGCCAGCTCCCCCTGACACCGGTGTGGTTTTTGTCAATCGTAAAACGGACGTTGATACGTATCTTTCTGCCTCCGTTAAACATCGGGTCCCTACCGAATTGTGCACAGCCATCAGCGGCAATGGGTTCCAAGTTCAGACCATTGAGCATTTGCTATCGGCGCTGTCAGGCCTTCATGTCGACAATGTTTTCATCGATGTATCGGCAAGCGAAGTTCCGGTCATGGACGGAAGCGCTGCGCCGTTTGTCCGACTGATTCAATCTGTCGGCATCGTCCCTCAGGATCGGAAGCAGCCGTTTCTTAAAATTATGGCCCCGATAGAAGTGACAGAGGGATCGAAGCGTGTTCGGATCGAACCGTCCTCCACCCCGAGGATCACTTACTCCATTCACTATGAGCATCCTCTGATCAAAACGCAGACCTATGCGTATGATTGCTCCGTCAGCGCGTTTGAGAATGAGATTTCCGAAGCTAGGACATTTGGGTTTCTGTACGAGGTCCAAGCATTGTGGGCTCGTGGGCTCGGTAAAGGCGGGACCCTGGACAACACCGTTGTACTGTCTGATGAGGGGGTCGTCAATGAATCCGGCCTCCGATTCGACGATGAGTTCGTCCGCCACAAGATTCTCGATCTGATCGGTGATTTTTCGCTTTTGGGGGTTCCCTTCATCGGTCACATTGTCGCGGATCGATCAGGACATGCCCTCCACACTCGATTGGTCCAGCAGATCTTGACGCAGCCGGAGAAGTGGGTGCTTCTGAATGCCGAACCCTCACGAGAAGGGAAGCGATCGGCTGTACACGCGCTTCACCTGCAGCCGGCCGTTGCACTTCAAGCTTCTTAGTCTATAAAGGGATTCTCGGTATTAGGCTGATTGCCGTTCTTTCCGGTAGGCCACCCTTCTCATCTCAGACCATCGCAGTGCAGTATGGTACGCCGGGGGCAAGTGGCCTTGCCCTCGGCGTATCAATCATGGCGGGGATTACTTCTTCTTCTTCTTCGCTGCCTTCTTTGTTGCCAAGAGTCTCACCCCCCTTCGCACTGTCAAGTTAGATTCATTGCCTGATCGGCTACACAGCTTGAATCAGCATATCGTCCAAGGCTTCGAACGTATTGGGACCGACTTTTCTGAAGCGTTTATCACGCTTGAGCGACGTCGCAATCGACGTGAGCGGCGTTTTCCCTTTGATCTGCAACCCGCCTTCGATTAAGCGCTGCACCAGTTCCTTCGCGTGCATTGCGCGATTCGATTCACGGAGGATTTCATAGGCTGCTTGAGGGACACTTTTCCCCACGTATTTACTTCGTCCGAGAAGAATTTCCCGCGATTGATCGGTGACGTCCATAACCGGTACGGGCCGAATCCCTTTGGAATCATCCGGTGTAATGATCTGGTTGGAAAGACTGGCGAGCTTGGCCTTGTCGGCTTCAACACGGTAGAGGGTTTCAGCAAGTTCAAGATATTTCTTAATGGTGGCGATTTCGTCATCAAGTCTGCGGCGCTTCTTCTCCAGCTCCTGGAACCGACTTTTATAGGCATTGATCCGTTGCTCTAGACCAACGAGGATGTCTGTTAATTCCTCCACCATCGCCTCACATAAAGCATGCTTGCTTTATAGCATTGCTTGTACATTCTGTCAAGACTTATTATTGTAATCATACATTGCTGATTATGTTTGTCATGTTGTACGCAAGTAATCCTTTCCTAGATTATGTTGAGAAGCCTTGTACATGTACAAGGCTCATGATTTTCTCAATACGACCGTTTGGCCATGCTACAATCAGACGTGCCGATTCCTCACGAACCAATCTCGCTTGATACCCTCCTCGAAACAGCGATTGACGCGAGCCGAGAAGCCGGCGCCCTGCTGCTTAAATATGCCGGAGCCGGTTTCCACATCGAGTATAAGAATCCAATCAATCTAGTCACTGACGCAGATCGCGCTGCCGAGCAGTGCGTCATCGACCGAATCAAGGCTCATTTTCCTGCCCATCGGTTCTTGGCCGAGGAGCGGGGTCGCCTTGAAGAGGAACAGTCACCCTATTTGTGGATCATCGATCCGTTGGATGGGACAACCAATTTTGCGCATGGCTATCCAGCCTACTGCGTGTCCATCGGTCTCGAATACGAGGGACGTTGTGTGCTTGGCGCAATCTTCGATCCTTCACGGAATGAACTGTTCACCGCCATTGAACATCGAGGCGCGCAGTTGAACGGCCGCACCATCCACGTGTCTGACGCAATGACCCTCGACAGCAGCCTGTTGGTGACGGGCTTTGCCTACGACATCAGAGAAACGCCGCGCAATAACCTCGATCATTTCGCCAAATTTGCTCTCAAGGCCCAAGGACTCAGGAGAACGGGATCGGCGGCATTGGATCTCTGCTATGTGGCGGCAGGACGCTTCGATGGGTTCTGGGAGGTTCGGCTCAATCCATGGGATATGGCGGCCGGGTCGGTGATCGTACGAGAGGCCGGCGGGCGGCTGACTGATTTCAGCGGAAAAGACCTTTCAATCTATGGACAGGAACTCGTGGCAAGCAACGGACAGATCCACGAGGCGATGCTCGCAGTCCTCAACCAAGAGACTCCTTGATATACAGAACGGCACAGAATACAGTATGCTGTGTGAACGATTGACACTGAGGGTTATGTATGGCGCGGACTATCTCTCCTTCTGATATGTCGCCATCCAGCGATGATCCTGCCGATCCGACTTGGGATGTGGAACTGCTCCTCGTACTGGTCAGCCGCAAGGGAACACAAGTCGAGGCCCAATGGACGATCCATCCGCAGTTGAAGCAGGACCTGCTGCCTAATGAATGGCAAGAGGTGACGGACCTCATGGCCAAAGCCACCGACATCGTCGGTGATCGCTTCTCAAAAGCCCTGTCTGAAGCGGACCCCATGCCTCCGGGCAATGCCTGATTGTTCCACCGCTCTCCTTTTTCTTTTCCTCGTTAAAATCAACATGGGAGGTTCGTATGGACTCGTACTATCACGCACATGATCTAGCCAAGTTTTCCGACATTGGGAAGGGCAACAAAGCCCTATGGGAGAAATTCATGGGCTACTACGAAGCGGTGTTTGCCGAGGGTGCGCTGACAGAACGGGAAAAGGCGCTCATCGCGCTTGCTGTCGCCCATACCGTGCAATGTCCCTATTGCATCGACGCCTATACACAGGCGTCGCTGGAAAAGGGATCGAACGTGGAGGAGATGACTGAAGCGGTTCACGTGGCCTGCGCCATCCGCGGCGGCGCGTCACTGATTCACGGCGTGCAGATGCGAAACGTGGCCGAGAAACTGTCGATGTAAGTGCACACCCACAATCTGTTCGTGGTGAGCCCTTCGTCTGCCTCAGGACAGGCTTGTTGACCCATCACAACCTCAAGGCCTGATGCTCCGTTCGCCCTGAGCCTGTCGAAAGGCGTGAACTATACCCAGGGGTCTCTCTTCTCAATTGATTGGAGACCGCTCTTTTGCCTTGAGCCTCACCGACGCCTTCCTCTGGAGAGTCCCGGTTTCTTTTTTAAGTCGAAACTCGCACTGACTGGGCTGCCAAGCGAGCCATCAGGATTGATCCCTCGATACTCAATGTCAATTCTGGCGAAGTTGCACGACACCTGGTCAACAGGCACCGTCCCTGTCCCACCCGCCCCACTCTGTTGATAAGACGTGATCAGAACTTCCGACAACGTGATCTTCAGGTAATCTTGCGGGTTGTCGCCGGCTTTCCTTCCAGTCATGGTCACTCTCGGCAAGTGCTTGGCTGTAGCACATGCTTGAAAAAGCATCGGTGAGGCCTTGCTGATTTTCGCCATAAACTGAAAGTCCTGCGCGTTGAATCTTCCGCTGGCGACACCTGGCCTTGCAAGCCCTGACAGCTTTCCCCCAACCGTTTCTTCAGCCGCTCCTCCGAACGACCAGGCATCTAATGCGATTTCTCCCTTGTGTCGCGCATCTTGGCTTTCTCCTTCAATCCCGTCGATCTTGAGGAAATAGTCGTCCGCCATCACATCCTCCTGTGGAATGAATGAGTGTGACCTTCCAGCCTGAGTGTGGTTCTAGTATTGCGTCCTGAAGTTCTTGTCGTAATCCGTTCGCTCTGAGTCCGTCGAACGGCTCATGCTTCGACAAGCTCAGCACGAGCGGAACATGCCAAGTCTTACACGCAAATCCCCGCTCGCCCTGAGCCCGAGGAAGGGCGAACGGACTATGTCAGGAATGTAAGTGAGGACGCAACGCTAGGCACCTGCCTTAAACGGTTCAAATTCCCGGTCGGCTTTGGCCGCTAAATAGAAGTCGCTCTCGGTCAGGCCGTTGATCTTGTGCGTCCAAATCTCCACCTTGCACTTGCCCCAGGCCAGATACAGATCCGGATGATGACCTTCTGCCTCTGCGACAGCACCGACCTTGTTCACAAACTCGAGCGCCTGAGCAAAATCTTTGAACGTATACAACCGCTCAAGATGTCCTTGCCCGTTCAGGGACCACCCTCGGCCTAGTTCCTTCAATAGCGCCTGAGCACGATCGTTCGGCAACGGCGGCACCCCGCCACGACAGGGAATACATTTATTGTCGGCAAGACCCATGACACCCTCCTTGTCTCCGGAGTCAAAAAGCTATTCTAAAGGGGCGTTGAGAGGAAGGGCAAGGTGGGAAGCTTATCGTTCCTTCGCGAGATCTTGGACGCAGCGAAACCCTCTGCCGGATGCTCCCTCGTCCGCGTTCGCGTACATGCGCACTTGATAGTCAATATCTCCGAAGACTTTCTGAATATTGAGTGCCCGAAGGCTGCCTCGTACGACCTTGCGGGTCGGGTCCTGCGGTTCACCCGAGCTGAATCTGGATTCTTGATACGTATTGGCCGCCCATTCGTATACCCGATCGTTGAGGATTCGGCCTTGCGTGTCGCGCGCCGCCTTTTCCCACTCGTCTTCGGTCGGGAGCCGCTTGTGGGCCCATCGGCAGAACGCGACCGCGTCGTGCCACGAGACATCTTCCACCGGCTCCTCGGGTTTGAGCGACGCCGCGTGCTCCTCCAGCTCAGCAAAGGGAATCCCGCCTGTGGCCTCCACGAACCGGAGATAGCGCGCGTTGCTGACTAACGTTGTCTCGACATAGAGATCGTCCCGAAGGTACACAAATCGCGCAGGGCCTTGAACTTCTTCCACAGTTCCCCCGCCATACACGCCTACAATCTTGGTCGGGATGCGCCCAGACCGAATCAGCACCATGGGCACACCGTCCGCGCCGATTTTTTCCTGCGGCATCATTGATTCGCTCGCACGCGGCTCGATCCGCCATCCACGGAGAGCGACGGCAAGAATCGACGTCGGCACAGCATATCCCAGTCGTCCTCTGGTGTCGCTCACAACACCGATCACCTGCCCGTTCAACAAGAGTGGGCCACCGGAATGGCCTTCCTCGACCAGAGCCTGAAACGCGAGGATCGGCCCGTTCATTCCACTCAGACTGCCGGTCGAGACAGTCCAGGGTGGTAACGTTCGTGGAAAGCCGATAAACGTGAGCGCCTCACCGCCGACCACCTTCGTCGTCAGATCCAGCGGCAAGGCCACCAAACCGTCGGGAATCGGCCCGACCACCCGCAACGCCGCGAGGCCATGCTGATCTCCACCTTGGATCCCAACCACTTGAGCGACAAGCGGTTTCTGAGGATTGGGGAAAACCGTCACGATGGGTTCGGGATCCCCCTCAATCACATGCGCCGCCGTGACAATGTAAGCGGCATCATGATCTACTCGAACGACAACCCCCGTCCCGACCTTGGACTGCTGCCCCTCACCCCGCGCGGTGATCTTCACCACACCGCGTTTGAGATCCTCACTGCCTTGAGCCAAAAGATCATGAGGAACGAGTGAAGTGGACAGCAGGCAGAGGGCTGTCGCGAGGAAGGCAATTCTTACGACAAGAACGTCGCTGGCGGACTTTTTCAACATCCTGCTACTGCCGTTCCAGCGCAAAGGAGCCGACATTGCCATTGTTGCAGGTCACCGTGCCCTGGATGGTTTTCCCGCCTGCGGCGACTTCCGAGGTAAAATCGCAAGCCACACCCTGGAAGACCTGCGACGCCAGGCGCCCGGCAAACACATTGCCCTGCAGACGGCCTTGCATCACGCCTGCATCGCCCTGATTATCGGCATAGGTCCCGCTGACCTGATCCCCGTTTTGCTTGTAGATCGCCTGGATGACGGATGTGCCTCCCAAAAGAGTCATCGCAAAACCATGGTACGTTCCGGATACCAGTTCTCTCGACGTCGGCTGGACCACGACCGGCTCCGGTTCTTCTTCACTTGATCGAGTCGGTGGCTGCCTCGTTTCTTCCAAAAGCCTCACGCCCCATCCGTCCAAGGCAAAGCGCGCCACCACAGCGGGCACGGCGGTGTTAAATTTAGCGCCTACCTCCGTCACAATGCCCACCACTTTGTTCTGGAACAAGACCGGCCCGCCCGAATTGCCTTCATCGGCCGTGCCGGAAAATGAGAGCGCGCTTCCACGTCGGCCGGAAAGAGTTCCCGTCGTTACCGTCCACATAGACCCTTCCACCCGTGGGAAGCCGATCAAGGTGATGGATTCACCGCCGCTGACGGATACCGCCTGATCGAGGGGCAAGGCTACAAGATCGGAGGGAATCTTTCCTTCGACCAACAACGCAGCCAGCCCAGCCGGGTTTCCTCCTTCCAACCCCAGCACGCGAGCGCGATATGCACGGTGAGGCGCGGCGTAGAAAAAGACGTTCGGGTGTTGGTCACCTTCGATGACGTGCGAAGCGGTGACGATATAGACATGGTCCTCATCCAACTTCACGACGACTCCGGAGCCGACTCGATTCTTGCCGTCCACCTGCGCGGTGATTTTTACGACACCCTTCTTGACCTGCGCGATGTCCTGAGCCCAGAGTGAAGAGGGAAAGACCACCGACAACAGAAGCAGCATGCAGAAGGCCAGACCACAGCATGCGTGAAAGGCTTCGAGCGTTGACGATGCGCGATTCAGCACGATGACCTTCAAGACATGAGGAAAAGGAAACAAAGTCCAAACGTAACGTTTAGTTCGAAACGTCCTGGGCGCACCGGAACCCGAGCGAGGGGACCCGACTGTCGGGCCTGTTGTTCTTCCGATACGCAGACCGCACGTGAACCGGTTCATCACTCCAGGAGCCACCCCGAGACACTCGATAGAGACCCCCCGTCATCCCTATTGGATTGCGCGCAGGGCTCTTCCTGTAGTACGCGTCGTCATACCAGTCCTTCACCCACTCCGAAACATTGCCGGCCATATCGTAAGCGCCGTAAGGACTCTTCCCTTGCTCAAATGACCCCACGTCGGTGAGCGCCCCATAGTCTTTGAAATCACAACAGCGATACACATTTGCTCGTAGCTCATTGGCCGCAGCATTTCCCCAAGGGTACGGACGCTGGTCAGTTCCTCGTGCCGCTTTCTCCCATTCGGCTTCCGTTGGGAGACGCTTGCCGGCCCAGGCACAGTACGCCGTGGCATCGTCCCAGTCCACGTAAACCACGGGCTTACGCCCATGTTGCTTGAGGACCTGCTCCGACCAAAGCCATGGCGCAGCCCGTTTCACCTCTCGTAAAAATTCGGCGTAGCGCGAAGTCGTTACCTCATATTGGTCGATATAGAACGCATCCAGATACACCTGATGGGCCGGCCACTCGTTTTCCCAAGTACTCCTGTCATCTTCTCTCGACCCCATCGTGAACTCCCCGGCCGGCACCAGTACCATCGGCGCGCCGTCCTTTCCCGTGATCTTCTTGGGCAAGCTCTCTAGATGTTCGGGTTTAATTGTCTTAGGCAAAGGAGTTTGAGAGGTAGCTGCACTTTGTGTAGCGGGTGCCTGGATGAGAATTCCGTGTCCTTCCAAGTATTCGTGTACAGTACCAATAGTGACGCCCTTTCCATACCTCTGTGCTCCCCCGATCACCCCAACAACGTGCCCACTGTGAATGATGGGGCCGCCTGAATTGCCTTCATCGATATTGGCATCAATCGTTACGTACCGCCCTTGCCGAGACACAATGGCCCCGGTCAAGACCGACCACTCTCCAGCTTGCCGCGGATGGCCTATCACAATCACCTCATCCGCTCCGGCGAATCGTGCTGATATCGCCAGCGACATGGCGGCAAGTCCCGACGGAATGTTTGCTTTCCCTCGAATCACTAACAAGGCTAACGCAGTCACATCGTCGCTGCCTTCTATGTGTTTTACCGTCGCTTGAATCTGGACATCTTGTTGTGTGAAGAATTGAATCTTCGGCCGGGAATCCCCAGCAACGACATGAGCTGCCGTCACGATGTAAGCGATCTCTGGGGCGAGCTTGACGATGAAGCCGGTCCCGACTTTGGTCTTATTTCCTTCTGTGGCCGTAATCCTCACCACCCCTGACTTTAATCCCTCAATATCAAGCACGCCTATGGCCGCGTGGACGTCCAACACCATCAACAGCATCACAAGGAACATAAGCGAGATTCTGACCATCATCGCTTGAACTCTTTCCAAAGCCGATAGGTCCCGAGACTGGTCGTGAACACAGCGGCGATGATCGTGAAGAATACCGCGAGCCGCGCATTATGCCACAAGGCGTCCAACGCGGTGAGGCTGTGCTGAATTGGAATCTCGCCCCGCTTGGTACGGACCTGTTTGACCAAGCCATAGCCGACCACATTCATTCCCCCACCTTCAGGCTGCAACGTGATGCGCTCAATCGTGAATTTGTTCAGCTGCTCCAAGCCGATCGCCTCTCCCTCTTCGAGCGGCACGCTGCCGAGGTGTGGGTAATCCGGGAAGCTGATGGTCCCCTGTCCGGTCAGGGCGCTGACCCGTTCTCCCGACGAATGTTGCTTGGTAAAGTCCATCGTGGCCACGGGAACGCCGCTCAAGAATGATGTCGTCGCCTGGCCTGACGCAAAGGTCGGCGAAAGAATCAGACCGACCGGCAGGGCGGTGACTGCGATCCAGGACGCCTGCTCCGGTAATGTTACGCGATAGGTCAGCTCATCGTGTTTGCCAAAGGGCGATGCGATGTCCCGCAACTCTACCTGGTCCGCGATCAACTTGAACGGTTTGTGAATCGACAACGTAATCGTGTCCTGCCCTGTCACCTGGAACGTCAATCCTTCCTTCTTTCCACCGAGTATTTCACGCGTCGCCAGCGTGATACGCATGCCTTGCGCCACCGCGATGGGATCGAGATGGATGGTCTCTGATTCAGCAGCATTCAGTGCCTCCACCGTCACTCTCGGATGTCGCGTCTGGTCCTTGGCACCCAATGTGACCTTGGCACGGCCGACGTTCAGAGACTTCCAGGCCGATGCAGGAAAGTCATCCTT
>JAHBWU010000153.1 GCA_019636835.1 Nitrospira sp. | reverse complement strand
GTTACGACAGCCCCTTCTGCCGGGCTGGTGATCGTCACCTGACTGCCGTCATCTTCCGCAGCCCAAACATTGACACCGGCACCCAAAGTCAACAGACCAACAGCCGCCAGTACTGCACCTACACGTCTCATCGCAACCCTCCTCATATATGAAAGAAAAGAAATATAATACTGATGCGCTCTAACCGACTCAACACTTTACCGCGACAACTTTCGATCTTCAATCCGTCATAGGCAGGTTTATGCCATACCCTACCTGCTGAGAACTTCGACATTGATCTGTTTAGTAGGATCACGTCACCCATTAGCTTGGGCTACCCGATGAGGTCTTTGGTAATGGATTAGGATCTGAAATTTCATCGTGTGCACTGGCCCTGCTATGCGTTTGTTCTAACCTATAGATTCGCACCCCTGCAGCAAGCGATTCACGCACCACCAATAGAAGAGCGTCCAGAATGGCAGCCAAAGTAGTCCAAAAGCTGGACCAACCGTAACAATCGTCAGAAATACAAGTCCTGCACCAGACAGGAGATGCCGCCTGGCAAACCTGCGCACCTGCGTTTCCTTTTCGTCACCAAATAAAACATAACCCTTTCCCAGTACCCCCCATGGGTAAAAGGCAACTTGTCCGTGATTATTAGTTTTGAACCATGAATCGGTCATCCGGTCTAGAAATGACATCAATGTCCCTACACCACAACCGCCTTGAGCCTGGTTTTCTGCAATGTCTCCAGCATCGGCAGAAAAATCGGTGCTCCGTCGTCATTGCCAAGAACCGCCTCCGCGCAGCGCTCCGGATACGGCATCATCCCTAGCACAGCGTCTTCCGCACCAGCATGACATGGTCGCTAGGCGTCTCTCCTCGTCGTACTTATTCAACGCTTCTAAGAAGCCGGCGCCCATGAACCACAGCCGCAACCCAGACAACTTCCCCCTCAACACGATAGAGTACGCGATAGTTCCCGACGATTACCTCTCAATACGGCAGCGATGGAAACTCTGGCATAATTCGTCCGCTTTCCGGGAACGCAGCCAATCGCCCTGATGCGTGGATAATTCGGTCAACCAGCGCATCCGCCGCGCGCGGCGAGTCCCGCGCGATAAAATCATAGACATCTTGCAGATCACCTTTTGCCCGCTGAGTCCATTTTACCGTCGCCACTTGGACGATTCCGCGCGAAGTTCTTCGGTGGACAGGATTCGTCCCGTCGAAATATCGGCCTCGGCGGCTTCCAGCTTCTCTCGAAGATAGAGACGATAGATAAGCTCCTCGATTTCAATTTGATCAGGAAACTGATTCACAAGTTCGAGAACTTCGTCTTTTGAAATTGCCATGGGAGTCCTCCAGATCAATCTCTCTAAACCGGATTGGGTAACTGCTTCGTCTTCTTCATCCCCTCCACCATCGACGCGAGAATCGCCCACCCGTCTTCGTTGCCCAACATCGCCTCCGCGCAGCGCTCAGGATGTGGCATCAGGCCCAGCACATTGCCTTCGGCATTGCGAATACCCGCAATGTTATCGAGTGAGCCGTTCGGACAAGATTCCGGCGTCACAGAC
>JAHBWU010000152.1 GCA_019636835.1 Nitrospira sp. | reverse complement strand
CCGCGCAACCCCTGCGGTGGTCCAGGCGCCTGTTCGAGGACAATGGTGTTGATCCCCTTCTGGGCCAAGGCGAGAGCCAGGACGGCCCCGCCTCCGCCGGCTCCGACGACCGCAATGTCTGTCTCCACGACCATCTCCGCTCCCGCTTCCTCCGGCCTACTCTATTGCCCCTCATGAACCTGGCGATCGAAATATTCCACCTCGAACACGAACCCGCATATTGCTTCTTATTTATTTCCAATCCTGGAATCGTTCTTGGTCTTTCCACAGCAAGAGAAACTTTTCTCGTGCCTTGACTGTGATCGCATGGTCTCTGATGATATCCAGCCGCTCGTCATTGTACCGATTTCCGCTGGTCGTCTGATTCATCGAGCCGTTGGTGTTCACCTCGTCGTCAATGACGACCTGCTTCAGATGCATGAGGGCGTCGTGTCGATTGATCTTGATAGGAATCCCGGCTTCACGCAGCGCCGAAAGCGCCGTCTGCTGTTTCGGATCATTCAATCGCTCCCGGTCCGTGAGGACACGAACATCCACCCCGCGTTTTTTCGCTCCGACCAGCGCCTTGACCGACAGTGGGGACGTTAATCCATAGACAGCGACAAAGATATAGCGTTTGGCGCGATCATACCTCTGCACAAGATGTTCGAGCGGTCGATCGTCCGGGCCATACCACACTTCCACTGCCGCCATCGTCAGATCCGGACTCGCTCCGAACAGGACGACCATGGCCAACGTAACGGAGAGTCCTCTACTGAGACACCTGCATGGCCGGGGCGGCAAGATCCACCTCATTCCAGCTCGAAGAGATCGCGAAAATGGTCCTCCGAAGACTCCCAGGCGTGTGGCGCATGCACCGTAAACCATTGTCGGAGAAACCGTTTCTGCTCCGGCAGGAGGAGTTGTTTGATCTGGTGAGATCGGCCTTGAAGCGGCTGCAGGAGACTCACATGTTTGTTGACATCCAACATCGCGGTCCGGACATACATATTCGTAAAGGCTGATGGTTTCTCTTCCGTGCCCTCGCCCTGGACCCACACGGAGAGAAACTTTTCCAGAACCAGGCCGGCGCTGTCCAGCGCCGGTTCCGTGTCATGGAATAGTTCGTTCTCGGACTCGGACAACGGTGTCGATCCGGCAGCGCGAAAGAGGAAGTTCTTTTTCCACATCCTGGCGTCCTTGCAGGCGGCATAGTGGAGGCGAGCGAGGGCAAAGTCAACAGCTACCTGCCGGGCAATCGAGCCCATATTGGGCGAAAGCGTACGGTCAAGAACGGCCCACCATCTTCATCTTCTTGAGGCGAAGGGGGACGGGCCATGGTTGGGAGACCTCTCGCACCACTGAGATGAGCGACCAACTTCGTGATTGGTTTGACGGTCACTGAAATTGTTCAATGAACCCTACTTATGCATATCCGGTTGACTCCAGCATCATGTGTAATCCCACACTCCATTGGGGTTCATGACTCATGGCCTTCCATTCGGTTGGCGCTAAGGGAGTTAACCGGATAGGCATAACCCTATTTTTCCCAGATACCGACGCCACTGCCACCCAAAACACAAGTAGCATTGCACATTGTTTCGCGGGAATCGCTCAAATTGGTACGCTCTAACCGCTCAGCATCAGCGGCGCGAGGAGCGAGCGTCCGCTGGGGCGTCTGGTTAGGCGCTGATGATTTCATTCAGACCTTCGATGACCTGAGCCAGTTCCTCAAGATTCACTTTGCCGAGTCGCTGCCCGATCCGTTCAACCGTCAAGGTGCGAATCTGGCTGATCTTGACCCATGATTTCTTTGGAAGGCCCTTCGATTCAAGCTAAAGCGTGAGCGGGAAACCGGC
>JAHBWU010000151.1 GCA_019636835.1 Nitrospira sp. | reverse complement strand
GGAGCCCCAATCCCACACTCGCCAGCGTCTGGGGATCAGGAGTCTCGCCCTTCGCTTGCCAAGCCCTGCCGACGTCCACGAATTGAGCGAATTGCAACAGAGGTTCGCCGCTGGCATACCGCAGCAAAGGGAAACGTGATTCGACGGAAAACAGAAAGCCATTGTCTCGGATCAGTGTATTCTCACGATACCCGCGGACACTAAAGCGTCCTCCAAGGGGAATTTGCTCAAGCGGAAACAGACGATCGGTGGCAAGTTGAAGGTTCATCTGTCCTAAGAGCTGCATTCCCCACCAGTCGTCGAAACGCCGAACGCCCTGGAGTTGCCCCAACCAGGAAAAGAAGCGCCCATCCGGCAAGGGGCCGGCATTGGTTGTGGCATTCAGAACGTCCAGTCCCACCGAAAAACGGGAGCGCGCCGCAATGACCGAGGTTGGCGTGCGATGGACATATTCTTGAATAAAGCGCAACGCGCTCACGGAACTGACACCGGTATCCGACGAACCGGGAATGAGGAGTGGGGTTCCGCCGACGCTATCGAGCACGGTCGTGATCTTATTGTACAGCCGTTCGCCCGTGATGGCGACGGCGACTTCGTCGGACAAGGTTCGATAGATCGGATGACGAAGCGTGAACCCGATGATTTCCGACTCGGAGTTCAAATCCAGGAAGTCGAACTGGTTCTCGACGACCACGAAGTCGTTTCGTCGATAGGAGGCGGTGAAGGTCGTGTCGTAGCGGTTGAGCGGCAGGGTATACGCCACATCGATGATCGGGTGGACTCCGCGCGAGCCGCCATACGTGACGCTGAGAGGATCTCCGTGACCGGTCACGTTTTGATGGGCGACCGTCATCAGCCCCCGCTCGGCTCCGACGACCGGGGTCTGGTAGTTGCTGAACTCCAGCCACATCTTCCAGGGGCTCTGCTCCTTGACCTTGACGTTCAGGAGACTTTCGCCGCGCTGGTCCCCTGGGCGCAATTCCGCATGAATCCGCTCGATGCGGGGATCTTGTTGGAGGAATTGCAACCGCGTTTGGAGCGGCTCCATCCGCAGCGGAGGGCCGGCCCCTAAGGCGAGGCGGTCGCTGATATACCCTTGTCGAAACCAGTTCGTCCCTTCGACGTTGATCCGTGAGAGCGCTCCTTCGACGATCTGTAGCTGAATCACTCCGTCTTTCACGTCCTGATCGGGAATGACGGCGCCGGATGTGATATAGCCGTTGTTGACGTACAAGAGTGTGAGGGCGAGCCGCAGCCGTTCCAAATCCTCGGTGGTCAAGGTGCGGTGCTCATAGGGTGCGGCGACGGCCGCGATCTCCTTATTGGAGAACACGGTATTTCCAGTCACCACGATGGATTTTACGAATACTTGTACCTGACCGAGCTGTTGCTGGGCGCCGTCTTCCGGCGGCGCCGGAACCGGCGGGAGCGTGGGGATCGGTTCAGGAACCGGCGGTTTGAATTCTTTCTTCAATGGGGCGGGAGGTTCGCCGGACCGGAGCGTGGGATCGAAAATGGGAGGCGCGATCTGTGCTAAGCCGGAAGGCTCCGTGAGAAGGATAAGCATGGCAACACTCAAGCCGACATAATTCGATCCAGTAAATCGACCCACCCACCCCAAAAGCAGGCCCCCTGCACAATGGATCATGTGCAGCCTACCGACCTTAAGTGAAACAGGGTATGAGGCCTTGAAGATTTCCTCGCAGGCCTGCTATCGTCTGTCTCCGGATGAAGCTGATTGTTCGGGAGTATGTGACTGCCGAGGGGATTAACCCCTTCCGTAGGTGGCTTAACGCGCTTGATGTTTCGGTAAGAGCTCGGGTTCAAGCCAGGATTTTCCGATTCGAAACGGGGGATAAAGCCTCTCAGCGCAAGGACATTGGCCTTGCGCAACGGTATTGGGCCGACTATCTGGAGATGATGCATCATGGCAAGGACGAGTAGAGATTGGGAGGAAGGC
>JAHBWU010000150.1 GCA_019636835.1 Nitrospira sp. | reverse complement strand
CCGTACCGAAAGCTCACCCGTCGGGAGCGGTTTCTCGACGAGATGCACCGCGTCGTGCCATGGGCGGAATTGGTGGCCGTTATTGAGCCGGTGTATCCCACGGCCGAAGGCCCAGGGCGTCCGCCGGTGGGCGTCGAGCGTATGCTGCGTCTGCAACAATGGTTCAATCTGTCAGATCCAGCTGTGGAGGAGGCCCTGTACGATTCACGTGCTATGCGACAGTTCGTGGGCATTGATCTGGGCCGTGAGCCCGTCCCGGATGAGACGACGATCTGTAAGTTTCGGCATCTCTTGGAAGCCCACCGGTTGGGTGAGCAGCTCTTTGCGCACATCAACACGTATCTGGCTGCCCACGGACTGAAGGTCAGCCGCGGAACCATCGTGGATGCCACCATCATCAGTGCGCCCAGTTCGACCAAGAATCACCAGAAGGCGCGGGATCCAGAGATGCATCAGACGAAGAAGGGGAACCAGTGGCATTTCGGCATGAAGGCGCATATCGGGGTGGACAGCCAGACCACCCTGATCCATTCGGTCGCGGCCCCGGCGGCGAATGTCCACGATAGCCAGGTCTTACCCCAGCTACTGCATGGGCAAGAGACGCGAGTGTGGGGTGATGCCGCCTACAGCGGGCACCGCGACGTGATCCGGCAGTACGCGCCACGCGCCAAGAGCTTCGTCCAGGCCAAAGCCCATCGCCATCGGCCGCTGAGTGATACTGAACGCGCCCGCAACCAATGTCAAATGGTGTCAGGCATGACTATTGACTTATTTGAAAAGTCACCTGTTCGCGAACACCAAAAAAAGTGGAGATTCTTCGTTTCACGCGTTGGCCCATGTCTTTGCTCATTTACAGATTGATTCGTTCGGTCACTTCGCTCGTTCTGAGCGCCAAGAAACGAAGTGGTCTCCGAATTCGGCGCAGATGGTAGCGACTTTCGTCAAATTCACCAATTCCTCTTAAGGGCTAAAGGCATTCGTTTCCACCAAACAGGACCGTACAGCCCTATGCACCGCATGAGTTTCTTCGCGCCGCCTCACTGCCACTACCTGCTCAGCAGGTCACCTGGCGCTGTGCTTTTGAGCAAAGAATAGGCCGCTGCGGGTAGTGAAACGAAATGCTAATAGGAAGCGCTCGTGTCGCGCAGAAGCTTGTCTACTTCTGAAGTTCAGCAAGAACGCTCGACCAACTCAATCATTCTCCCGGCGCGATTCTCCCGGCGCGCCCCTACACAGCTAGCTGAGGTGAGATCGCACCGAAAATCCTTAGTTGCATCGTTCTCCCAGACGGCGTATACGATAGGCTTTGCTCGCTGTGGCTCACTCCCAATGGTTTCAGAATATTCCTTCTCCGGCATTCGACCATCAACATTATCTCGAGGCGATCGTTGAACCGCTGCCGCCTGATCATCTAGCCGTGAGGTAAGACATGAGTATGAAGTTCGTGGCCTTGGCTTTTCTCTTCGCATGTACGGTGAATAGACAGGAATCGAGTTTGGCTGCGGCTCATCAGTCGCAACGAAGCATCAGCCGACTGCCGTTCGATCGGACAACGGTCACAGTCACAGTGCTTCCTCTGCCAAACTTGTCGGGTTTGGGAGACCGGCCGGTCTTCAGTACGGTCAACAGGACCTTGCCAAGAGCTCGCATGTCTATACCGTCGACAGCGAAGCGGCCGCTCCTGCAACTTCCATTGTTCCCATGACATCCATAAAAAAGCGGTTCAAAAGATTGTTAATCGTTGACGTGAGGCTCTGACCAGGCTGGCCAGTACGCGAGCAGCCTGGTTATGTCCATATTCATAGGAACCTACCCGCTGAACCAAAATCCTCATCCATGCCGACGCTGGAGCGTACGCCAAGGCCTGCCGGATCCTGGACACCAGCACAAGGACTCGTTATGACCCCTGCAACGGCGAAGGGGGTCGGGAGTCTTTTCTTGATGGAAACTGTCCATTGCCGGGATTGTTCCTTCATGGTCATAGAACCGCGCAAAGACCCGACTGCTGGCATCGTCGATGTACGCCATCAGGACACCGCGCGGACCGCGCCCCTCGAACCAGTCATGATGCGACCCATCGAGCTGGACCAACTCGCCGCGGTAGGTTTTATGCAGGTTCGGGAAATGTTGCAGAAGTTACCACTTATGAAACAGGGGGGAGAGGCCTACTTCCTCTCCCCCCTGCAGCAGCTAGGCCGCTTTAGAGCCCATGCTTTCGCAAGACACTGAACAGCGTCGACACATGTCGGCGCACTGTTTAAGGGTATCGTCTCCTGCAACCTTCTCGCAGCTTTCTGCACAAAGGTGGCAG
>JAHBWU010000015.1 GCA_019636835.1 Nitrospira sp. | reverse complement strand
GAAATCGGTATCAGCACCTCGCGCATTCATGCACGAGGCCCCATGGGGTTGGAAGAGTTAACCTGCTCTAAATTCATTGTCTTGGGGAGCGGCCAACTCCGCGAGTGAATGCCCTCGGACGTCATTGCATTTGCCCTGAACACTCCCGGCCATCTTCGGTTTCCTTCCACACGTACACTCGCTGAGTCTTTCGACAAGGTCGGCGGACACGTTGAAACTTTTCCGAACGGGCACCTCGTTTTTTATCGGCCGGATGGACGACGCTTTCTTGAGACAGACCCTGTAGGTCATCCCTTGCATGAGTGCGAATGGGAGTTGACCGGCGCCGGGACCGTCACTCTGAGGCGCGCGCGAGTCCGACTTGATTGGGGACGGTGGGTCGGGATCAAGCCCGATGAGCTGGTGAATGAAACCAGGCTGAATCTCGCCTCGCGGCCTAATTGGCATCGGATCACTCGGGATGATCTTCGTGCTATGGCTGCCGGGGCGTTAGGTGTGCCAATCGAGGAGGTGCGGTGGTTTTATCGTGACGAGGATCTTGCGATTGATCCTAAAGGGATGGCCACGATTCGACAGCGGAAAGACACCTTGTATGTTTTGGATAGTGGGGGATTTGAAACAACGCGCTTCATGGCCTGCATGGGAGCCATGCAGTGGGACCAAATTGACTTTCTCCCGGTGGTCGAACTGTTCAAATCGTTGTTGCCGGGAACGGGCTCTGCCGTGTTCGAGCTGATTCGCGGACTGTATGACGATCAGAACAAGGGAAACTTTGTTCCGAGAACTTTACGGTATCGCGGGATTCCTACGTATCCATCTGAAGCAGCCTTTCGCTTGTTCAGCGGATTTTTCACGCCTCAGCCGTTAGGTGGTGAAGACCCATTAACAGCTTTCATGAATCCCTCAAAATCTCACCTTGTTGTATGGCTGCCGGCCCAATATCCTCCCGTTCGGTATTTTGACGAGAGTCAAGGGTTGTGTCTGTCCGTGAAAAACGGAATTGTTCAAAAGGCGACACTTGCTGAAGATTCAGCGGGCCTTCCCTACGTCAGGTCGATCAATCGCCGTGTGCTCCCGCTGGATCGTAGTCTCCGTGCCGAAGGGAGCCGGTTGATTTTGAAAGATCGTGAGACGGGATTGACCTTGCCGTTGAATCCCGATCTTCCGGTGAGGCCGTCGCTCCCCGATGAATGTCCACTCAGTCCTGTCGATTGGCGCACCGTATTCGTGCAGGGAGTTCCTAAGGTTTCCCCTGCCGAAGCCTTCGAGGCGGTGCCCTTGTTTCCAGAGGACGACACGGAGATCAGCGAACTCGCTGCGCAATCCTTCGTGGCTGATTATCTCGACGATCTCAGTGAACAGGATCGAGAAGTTGGAAGGCTACGCTCGCAGGCAGAGCGTGTGCTCATTGCCAACGGGGATGCCGTCATTTCCACTTGTATTCTTTTTGACCGGCCACGTGACTATACCGTGAATGTCCGCTACGTTGCCTATGCACAGCGTCAGGCTCAGCAGCTCTGGACTCAATGTGCCGAGGTGCAGCGATGGGATTGGTTGCAACGAATTCGAATGGTCGCGGAGGATGCTGGTGAAGAGTCCCCGGCAAACCGCGAACCCTATGACCTGATTTATCAGTGGTTGCCGTATGACTCGTTTGATTCTTCGACGACCATGAGAATGATTGTCACGAGGTTGAGTCAAATGTTACGGCGGGGTGGTAATGCCTTTGTCGTTGGCCCGATTCAACTAGGGGAGCTGCTGACGCAGGAGTGGTCACGGCTGCTGGTGCATTGGAATCAATCAGTTGCCTCTCTCCCAACCTTTCTTATGCATAGGACGATCCTGCCGAAGGCTCGAGTCAAACCAGGTCTTACGCTTTTTTACGTTGGGCGCTTGTAGGTCTGCGCGCAGGCCTCGGATTGTGTCGTTGGTCTTCTCCTGTGCAGGAACTGGTTTGTGTCTTCAAATTCCTATAGAATTCCCGGACGGCTGCTGCTGCCTGGAAATCATATCGCACAGGCAAGGGCGTGACCGGTTGGGCTAGCTTATCAATCGGGGAGGAAGATTATGCCAAGCGTGCTGGATCGAGTGATCGAGAGAGAATTAAGAAAAGAATTGAAAGACGCATTGATTAGGTTTGAACAACAACTGCGACAGTCTGGTGTTGCGGAGGAAAACGTCAAAAATAGAATGCGTGGAGCAAAGCAATTTGTCGCCTTCCTGTACGGTCGATATCTCGGATAGCCGTGGGCCTGAGGGCGTATTAAGCACGGTACGTGCAGGTCGAGGCCTCAAAGAGCTGAGGAACGGCCGCTTCCGCAAGGACGCTGTTCTGTCAAGGCGGGAGCGAGCAGCATGATCAATCACGCGCAAGACGAGAGGGTAATCCTATAACCCAGGAGGAACCGATGATCACCACACGCTCAATGTCCATGATCGCGATGCTTGCATTCCTGATCGGATTCGGTTTGGGAGGAATGTCGCTCCATGTGGCATCGGCCCAAGGGATTTTGGGACTCAAAGATTCAGTCACACAGATCGGGGGCTCACTGGTTGAGATGCAGAAGAACGTGGACGAGCTTCAGAAAAATATGAATACAATCAAGCAAGCCAAAGATCAGTTATCTTCGCTATCATCGACTGGTGGTGGCGTGGGTGGTGCGATGGATTCCATCATGAAGGGCAAGAAATAGGGACATTGTAGCGGGTAAACATAGGCAAACTAGACCCGCCTCGACGAAGGCTCGATACGGATGGAATTCATCAATCTACGAGCAGAGGAGAAGTGTTGCCGGAACATTGAGTGAGCCGATGGTAACCCATATATGTGCGATTTCGGAAACATCGTTTCACATTTGTTGAATCTGCAATCTGGCTTGCGTATGTCGCCTGAAGTTGAGTCTTTCTGGTAGGGCTCAACCTGGAATCGTTTTCCTATTGGGGCATACAGGGCCTCAACCTCATTCATCCTCAACAGACTAGGCCGGCATCATCGGCTTCCTGATAGAGCCGAACCCATCGAAGGTGCCTGCGCATTTCGTCGTCCATTGCGGCGGCTTAATTGAAACGATGTGTGCGAATCACACAGATAATTGCAGGACTCACATGCATTCAGCCCCGGGGTTGTAAAGTCATTGGTGCAGGTTAGGTATAGTGCCATTAGGCACTATACATACGTATAGGTACGATTGACCCTGGGCTGAGGAGGGATGGTCGGCTAGGGCTGAAAATGCTATAGTCAACTCCTCATCGCAGCCCAAATCAAAGTGAGAGGTAGGATGGCTCCTTCCTCTTCCATTCATGTGTTCTCAATGTGGAGAGTTCCGTATAGTAATTTGCTCACGCCATGCCTAACTTCTTCGTCGGAGTTTAGGCACGGCAAGCACTTCGTACGTGCGGATAGGCGCAATGTTAACGGTACGATAATGAAGTGTTGATGCGGCTATGGGGAATGTGGAGCAAGATTGACACCATCTCCCATACATCCAATATCGATGACCTCTATACGGTCATCCTGTATCTATTGCGATTCACCCTGCATCTGTTTTGATACCATAAGTTCCTTAGAGTTATTGACCGAAGCAGGAAAACCCTTTGGAATATGTACTAGAGGAGAATGGATCATCTATTGCATAACCATTCGCTAACCGAACTTCAATGACCAGGAATTACTGTGAGGTGAGCCATGGAAGCATTAGAAGAAATGGTTGGAACAAGCCCCTCCATTTGCGCGGTCTTCGATCTGGTCCGGAAGGTGGCGAAGACCGACATGCCGGTGTTGATTACCGGCGAGACTGGTACGGGCAAGGAACTGACCGCACAAGCGATTCATGAGCGCAGCCTGCGGAAGCAAGGCCCCTGTGTGCCGATCAATTGCGGCGCCATCCCCGACACGTTGTTGGAATCGGAACTCTTCGGACATGAACGGGGCGCTTTCACCGGAGCGGTGCAGCAAAAGAAAGGCAAGCTCGAAGCGGCGGCGGACGGCACCCTGTTTCTCGATGAAGTCGGCGATCTGCTTCCGCCGCTCCAGGTCAAACTGCTCCGCTTTTTGCAGGAGGGCGCGTTTGAGCGAATCGGCGGGCAGCAGGTTCTCCACATCAATGCGCGCGTGATTGCCGCGACGAACGTCGATCTTAAGGCAGCCATTGGCAAGCACCTGTTTCGAGAGGATCTATATTATCGATTAGACGTGATGCACATTCATCTTCCTCCGCTCCGGGAGCGAGGAGAGGATACCGCGCTCATGGCCATGATATTTCTCAAGCGCGCTGCGGCCTTCTATCGGAAGCCGATACGGGGCTATACCTCTGAGGCCATTAAAGCGATTCAGTTCTATTCCTGGCCCGGCAACGTGCGGGAGCTCAGTAATAAAGTGAGGCGAGCCGTCGTCATGGCGGAAGGCGACGACATTACGTCTCGCGACTTAGATTTGACCTACGAGACCCCCCAATCTGATGACTCTCTGGCTTCCTTGCGGGCTGCGCACCGCCGGATTGAAGTGGAGCTGATCATCAAGGCGATCAGTCTGCACCGAGGGAATTTGACCCGTGCAGCGCGCGACCTGGAAGTGAGTCGAACGACGTTGTACAGAAAACTCCGAGCCTACAACCTGGAAAAGTTCATGCCATCCGACGCCATCTGTGCGTGACCATCCCAATGGCGCGGACCCATTGGGATAGTCCTCATGTCATGTGGTGAGCGAATCCCGAGGGATGATGTGAATGGGTGTGCTCCATTCTAGATCAGTCCAACTGTAATGTGGCATAGAACTACTGTTTCATTCTGAAACGCGTCCTTCCTAAGGAAATCTCTTCAGGGCTTGCATCCCGACCTTTATTCACCCACGTAGTTCGTGTGCCGAATATTGTGAGAGCGATGGAGCGACTCACGTCTTAGTCACGAGGGTCGTTCGGATCCGTCCATTTGTAGAACAGCGCAAAATAGCCCGGTGATTCGTTCTACAGGTAACGATACTTGATATTTCCTGCAAAAGAACATGAAATATCATGGTGTTCGCATACATTTATCTGAGCCGTGGAAGCCGGGTCTACTCGTTTGAACATGAATTGATCCTCAGCCGACTGTAACGCAATAGAACAATCGGCCCCGATCCTCTCTGTAATCGGCCCTATTCATTTCACTAGGCCTTACGAAATCAAGCGCTTACACCTAGGCATTTGGATTGCTCATGTCTGACTCAACAACGGTATGTGCAGTGTGGAGTAGTCAGGGTACACCGAAGGAATTCGCAAAAACGCATGAGGGAATTGTTTTTAAATAATAAGAACTAAACGTAATTGTGTTTGCCATGAGGGAAGCGGCCTACGTTCACAGAATGCAGGGTTCGTGTGGGTTGGGCGAGTTGCGGTTCACCAGCCACGCATGGCTGCGGGTGTTGGCATGGCGCATCGTGAACCGAATGAGAAGAACGATCACTTACGCAACCGTCAATTCGCAGAGCAAGTCCAAAATCAGGTTCCTTCTCACCATGTGCACGTCCATGTGGTGCTGTGGGACGAATCGCCGGATGATGCTGCAGAGGAAGGGGACGAAAACGTTGATGAGTGTCTCCAGGCCGGAGGCGAGGGGAAACGAGTTGTGTAGACGTTAAGGACGAGAGAGGAAGAATGAATCATGTCGAAAGGAGGTGACCAGCCGCCGCGAGTACAAGCGTGAGCTCATTCGGTAGTTGTTCACTTTAACCGTTAATGTCTAGGAGGATGCAATGAAGAAAGTGATGATTACGACGGCAGCGGTGGCATTGGCCTTCGGCCTTTCGCCCTTCGCGAGTGCTCAAACTGCCGATGACGGCAGCGCCGCGGCAAAGGACCATTCGAAGGCTGTGGTGAAGACGACGGACATTGACATCGACAAAACTATCCACGCCAATAAGACCATTACAAAAAACATTGACGTGCACAAAGAGGATAACGACACGAAGATAAAAGACAGCTATAACGAGAAGACAAAGTGGGATGGAAAAGCGAAGAACGATTACTCCCCCTTTGGGGCGGCGGCCAACAACCATTCGACCGCCTCTACCAGGCTTGATGTGGACGTGAGCAACTCCTTCAATCAGACCAAGATCATCAATGTCACCAAACTTGATGGATATGTCAGCCATAACAACGTCTATGACGTCGGCAATCGTGGAGGCTATGCCGAATCCTACAGCCCCGGCGGATATGGCGGAGATGGTTACGCCAAGGCCAAAGCATATTCTGGAGATGCCTATGGTGGCGATGGCGGGAAAGGCGGCAAGGCCAGGAGCGGCGACGGTGGCTATGCCTACGGTGGCGATGGCGGCAAGGCCAAGGGTGGCAACGGTGGCTATGCCGAGGGTGGCAATGGAGGGTACAGCTCCGCCTCGCGCAATGGTAATGGTGGTGATGGTGGTAATGGTAGCGTTGGCCTTGGCGCCGGCGCTGGAGGCCGCGGTGGGGACGCGAATGGTAACGCAAACTCCGAAAGAGGCGGAGATGGCGGGTATGCCGAAGGTGGGAACGGTGACTATGCCGAAGGTGGGAATGGTGGATACGCCCAAGGCGAGCGTAGTGGAGATGCAAGAGGCGGGAATGGTGGAAACGGCGCCTATGGGGAAAGCGGTTACGCGGCATCACAGAACCAGAATAGTGGAAACGGTGGAAACGGCGGTCGAGGAGGGGATGCGCACGGCGGAAGCGCCGGGACCTTCAATGCGTCGAACACGCTCTCTGGGTTGAGCGGCGCCGCCGGTGTGACCGTCGCCATTCAGAACACGGGCATGGCTGCCTTGCAGCAGGTCGGTGTCACCACGATGGCGAATGTCACGGTTGGTCACTAAGCAGAATCTGGCTGGAGGAGCCTCAGCTCCTCCAGCCTCAGTGCACCATTTCGACCAGAGAGGGGTATCATGCGTATCATCTTTTCAATACTGATGAGTGCCCTTGGTCTCTGGGTGGGTCTGGCCCACGCTGACTCACCGGATGCGAAGAGCCTCTCATCTTGGGGCGATCCTATTCCAACGGCTCAGTTGGAGGCCCAACGTGGGGGAACGGATACCGGTCCGGTCACGATCAATGCCAACATATTGAACGCCAAGCTCTACGACAATGCCGCCAGCGACAATGTGACCGGCCACAATACGATTACCGGGAACGCGTTTGCCGGAGCCAGCGGTCTTCCGATCGTCTTCCAAAATTCCGGCAACAACGTGATTATGCAGAGCGGCACGGTGCTGAACTTAACGCTGAAATAGATAGATTGCTATGCCGACGAAACAGGTCATCGGGTACATGGTTGCGGTGATGCTGTCGATTGTGCCAGGGGCGATGGCGGCCACGATTGAGGTGACTCCGGGCGTGGGGAGTCGCATGCTGCTCCAAGTCTGGAGCATGCGCGAACTGAAGGTCCGGTCTGTCATCCTTCAGAAATATGACTATAGTTGTGGTTCGGCCGCCGTCGCCACCCTTTTAACCTACCACTATGGGCATCCCATCACCGAAGAGGTGACGTTCCGGACGATGTTCGACCACGGCAACCAGGAAAAAATCCAGCAAGAAGGCTTTTCGTTCCTAGATATGAAGCGGTTCTTGGAGTTCCACGGCTATCCTGCGGACGGCTTTCAAGTCTCGTTGGACGACTTTTCGAAGGCGGGCATTCCGGCGATTGTCCTGATGGTTGATAAGGGGTATCACCATTTTGTGGTGGTGAAAGGCATGCGAGGCGATAAGGTCCTGCTCGGCGACCCGGCAGTCGGATTACGTGTCGTGCCGCGCGAGCAGTTTGAGGCCTCATGGCCCAGTGGGGTGGTGTTTGTCATCCATGATTTCCCGGCGCGTGGGGAATTCAATACAGCCCGTGATTGGAGCGTCCGACCGATGTCCCCACTCGGGCGGCCATTGAGCCCTGACACATTAAACAACATCGTCCTGTTTCGCCCTGGAGGGAGGGATTTCTGATGAATCTCTTATTGAAAGCGATTCGCTGGACGGTAAAGATTGTTACGCTGACTCTCCTGGGCATTCAATCGCTGACTCCCGCCATGGCGTCCGTGCGAGATGGAGATTTTACGCTCCGCACGCCCTTGAGCGAAGCGGTCTTGGACTGTATGCGCGGGGGATTTCAACGAGACCCTGATGGGCCTTTCATGTCATTCGGGATTGAACGAAATGTGTTTATCAATGAGAAACTTGTCAGTTCAACGATGCTGAATATCCCGGACTTGAAACGATTGGCCGATCATCGTGACTTCAACCCATTTCCCGATCATCGTGATATGAAATCATTTGTCAATGATTCGGATATGAGATCCTCTGTCGACCATTCAGGCATGAAACCCTTCGCCGATCGTCCGAGTGATACCCTCACGCTCATCCAAAGCGGACCGGGCAATTCAGTACCTCACGATGTATCTTCGCTACCGCCGTTTATGACCCTCATTCAAAACTCTCTTGATAACCGGGCCATTCAGAGCGAAACCGTCATCAACGCCACAGTGGAAGCTCTGACCTGGGCTCGATCGCTCCACCTCGGGAACGCGCTTTCACAGGCCAGCATAGAGGCGATCCGGCATTGAAGAGGGCTTGCTCAAGCCGAATTTGCATGAAGTGGAACGGCCAATGATAGTCACGGCATCTGCAAGATATCGAAGAAACTACGGAGGTTGCATTTGTACCGATCTGAACAGGGACAATCTATCGAACTCTTGAAGACTGCTAAAAAAACCTGCGAAGTCGGTTGCATAATCTTTGGGCTAGGTTTCATCCTGAGCCTGGTGCCTTCTCAAGGCTGGACTAATCAGATCGGATTCATCGATCGACATGTCGATCAGAGAGGGACGGACGACGGGAAGCACCTTCACAACACGACATCTCAGTCACCACGGGACGCTTCGCGATATCTCGCCGCAAACGAACAGACTGTTCAGGCAGCCGGACCTCGGCGCCCCGAGCAGAATCAACCCGTTATGGAAGAGGGTCCTGCGGAAGGTTCAAAACCTACCGGTCCGGTGGGGGTCGCTCCGACAAGTCCACAAGAAATTCTTCCTTCATGGATGGTTCGAACATTCGATTTGCCTGGGGCTGGAGTATTGACCCCTAAGGGCACTCTCATTGTGGAGCCGTATCTGCAATTTGCTCATCTCAGCAGTAATAGAGTAACCCTGACAGGGTTTACCATCGTCCCAGCCCTCACGATCGGGCTCATCAATATCCAAGGCGTAAGTCGGGACATTTATACTGCAGCATTGGTAGGGCGTTACGGACTGACGAATCGGCTGGAGGTTGAGGTGAGAGTGCCCTATCTGTATCGGGAGGATTCGATTACGCAGCGACCCATCGCCACGCCGTCTCAGGCTGATACCTTGTCGACCTTCAACGGTTCGGGTCTCGGAGATGTCGAAACAACAGGGCGATTTCAGATCAACCAAGGCGGGCCCGACAAACCGTATTTCATCGGATTCACACGATTTAAGAGCGTCTCCGGGAAAGGTCCCTTCGAAGTGCCGAGAGACCCGGTTACGGGACTCCAGACCGAACTACCGACAGGGTCCGGGTTTTACATTTTTCAACCGGGCCTGACCTTGCTGTACCCGAGCGATCCGGTCGTCCTCTTCAGCAGTGTGAGTTTCATTTATAACATACCTCGCGATGTCGGCGGCGAGGTGGGGCGCGTCGATCCTGGAAGCGGCGGCAATGCCAATTTGGGAATCGGCGTGTCGCTGAATGAAAAGCTGTCGCTGACCCTAGGATACGACCATACCATCTTTTCGAAACCTACTTCCGCCTCCAACGTGCTCCTCACCACCACGCCGCAAGTCACCCATATTGGTGTCTTACTCATCGGCGGCTCGTATCAATGGAGCGATCGCAGTTTTGTGAACTTTGTCCTCGGGGTTGGAGCGACTCGGGAAGCACCGGACCTCCAAGTGACGCTTCGGATCCCGACGGCCTTCCCGTTGTGGAAATAGGTCGATCCGTCAGACGCGATTTTCAGATACCGGGTGAGATCGATGGGTCATTTTTATCGAGAGTGATCAATCTCCCTGTGCTTGCTTCACAGCGCATTGAGCCGATCGTACAGCGTGTAGCCCGCGAGCGATTAGGAACCCCGCCATGGTCGGGAGCCAGATCCATGTCACCTCGCTGACAAGCACGTGAAAAGCCTCCTCGCTAAAAAATGCGCTGACGCCGATCGGAGATACGGCAACGGGTCGAGCCGAGAAAAAATATCGACTTGAATCGAACGGGGAGAAGAAGGCCACACCCAGTCCGCCGTCGGTCAGCGCATCCAGCACACCATGCGATGCGGTGCAGAGGAAGAGATAAATAAATATTCCAAGCTGTGGTGTCCTTACTTTCCACCTATGCCACATGGCCACAAGAGCAGCGCTCAACAGGCCGGCAAACAAGAGGGAATGTGTCATGCCGCGATGACCCCAGAGGTCGCCGTATTGGATGCCGAAGTAAAAACCGATGACATCGAGATCCGGAACAATCGAACAAGTCATACCAAGAAGCAAAACCGGCCAAGTCATGCTCGGATGTCGGAAAGCCTTGCCGAATGCGAGGGCAACGAACGCATGGGAGAATGCTGACGCCATCAGGCGGCCTTTCACACGAAGAACGAACGTCAGCGCCCGTTCTCAAAACTCATCTGTCGCCAAGCTTCGTAGACGACCACTGCCACGGCGTTCGAAAGGTTGAGGCTGCGACTCTCAGGGAGCATCGGTAAACGGATGCGCCGTTCTTCCGAAAACGATTCAAGCAGTGCGGTCGGCAGCCCACTGGTTTCAGGACCGAAAACAAATGCATCGCCTTTGGTATAGGTAACACGGTCGTAATGTCGAGAGTTGCGTGTAGAGACGGCGAACATGCGGTGAGTTGTGAACCGTGCCGCGCACTCGGTCCAGTTGTCGTAGACGCTGAGCGTGGCGAACTCGTGGTAATCCAAGCCGGCGCGTACGAGCTGTTTGTCTTCGAGGGAAAACCCCAACGGTTTGATAAGGTGTAGTCCTACGCCGGTATTCGCGCAGAGACGGATAATGTTTCCGGTGTTAGGAGGGATTTGCGGTTGATACAGGATGACGTCGAACATGGGGAGATACCCTACGTCGCAGCTACGTGCTCGTCAAGAACCAGGGTGGGAGGAAGCCTTCGTCATGCTGTATGACACGATCGTCGAGTTTGAGCAGGCCAATAAGGCTGTACCTTTGGTTCGGAAATGAGAAATTCGAAAGCGGAATCTACTGCCGCGCGGACGAGCCGAAGCGGGTCCTGCAATCCGCCTGTCTATCTCGTGCCCAGGACTTTGGCGGCTTTTTTCACATCCCGCGTCTTGACCCACAGAATGGCGCCGAAGCGTCCCTGACCGGCCGTTGTTGCGGTCACAGCAGTCAGGTTGATTTTGGCTGAAGCAAGCTGGTCGGTCAGCTCCACCAGCGCTCCTGGACGATCATCGCCATCCACCAAGAAACACGCTTTCGGGCCATGCATTTTCCACTTCAGTGGCTTCACAGCATCCTTGAAGGTCGTAGGATCTTCCGGCACCACATCCACTTGCGTGCGACGCATCCGAGGAAACGCATGGACCGCCAGCAGGTTGACTCCGGCGTCGTGGAGTAGCCCCAGCATGTGAGCCAAGGTTCCGGACTTATCTGGAATGGTCATTTTGAAATAGTGGGCAGTGCGAATCAGATCAGCCATCGGGCCCTCCTCTACCCGCCCGCATTGCGGGTATCATTCAGTAGAACAGGCGGCGTCGCCCTGAAATAAGTGGTATGGGGACATCAGCACGGCGACCTACCAATCGGGTATAGCCTAGGCGTCCGCCCTGAGGAATGCAACTAGGCAAAGACATCGCCTCATGCGGTGGTTTAGCAGCTCCAAACCAGCTTGACCAGTCAGCTTTCGGCGAGGACGAGATGATCTCCGAATAGTAGAATGTCCAGATTTTTGGTCCATTGTGGGGTTCAGGCGCTGTGCAGAATCACGTCAGAACTACCATGAATGATCGATCGGGCTATTTTCTATTAACCCGTCCTACGACAGGTTGGATATTGGGTCTCTATCGCTGTGGGTTGTTTGCGAGGGAACGAACTTCCGCCTATGCCTATGTGGATGAAGTCCGATTCCGGGTCGCTCAATCAGGGCACCCTTGATGGACTGTTCAAACTGGTTTCCAAAGGTCAATGCGGTGCCAGCCTCCAATCAAATGCTGCCATGGGCGCTTCGGACGCGTATGGAAGAGGAGAAGTAGGATGAGAAGGGCCTGGATATGAACAAGCCTATTGCTTTAGTTTCCACTTGATGGACTCGTTTTCCATAGCAAGCGTCTTTATGAGAGGCTCTGAGAGTCCCATTAGCCGGAGGAAATGTAATTGAAACAAGACCTCGATCTTCATGCAAAGCCGCCAGAGCGGAATGCCTGTAGCCGCTTTATCCGATAGCTTTTCGTCATAGTGGGTTAAGTAGTTGCGAGTATCTATAACCATTTCAATAAAAGTTATTCGCTCCTCCTTGGTACCATATAGAGCCTGAAAGGGTTCAATCATTTCTGTCAGTCGCTGCCGTAATGGCAGCTCATTACCATAGGCTATCCTTGCGTTGAGCCATTGCTTCTTTTCACTAGGGCAGCCTCCCAATAGAGTTTGAACAAGTCGTTTAAACTCATCTGATGGCATCAAAGTCTTCGTTGAGTTACGACGATGCAATGTCTCTATGCCCTGTACTAGAGAGAGAAATCGACCATCAATGTATCTTTGAGCGCCAGACTTATAGGCGAAATATAGGTTGAAGGCGGGTTCAGAGAGTTGATAATTAGCGAGCCATTTTGCGAGAAGCCCTTCCAAGTCCTCCGCAACCTGGTCATATCGAAATAGCATATCGTGCCAATAGATTTTCGGGGTCGGCTCGATATGAGGAATGATCTTATGGTAGATCCTGACAGGTTGTTGCACGGTCTTGCCGGGCTCTCCTTCCTTCATAAGGTTCTGCGAGAAGCCTTCTGTAAAATCTAACGACACTGTCTTGTCAATCGCGAAACACAGAAAAAGATTAATCTTGTAGACCAAGGATAGGAAATCCTCAATGGGCTTCTCGGTTTTCGAATGAAGTGCTATGAAGGCCTTCTGATTTATCTTCGCTTCAAGTTCAGTACCTCCACCAGTCATAGAATAGCTAAACAAGAATGTGAGATTAATGTCACCTGGAAGCTGTAATGAAATGTCCTTGGGACGGTCATATTGAATTGATACACTCAAATCATCTGCGTTGAGTTCGGTTTTGATCCCTGTGATTAATAGCCATTCATCAAGCCCTTCTACCGAAAAAACAAACTTGGAGAATCGGATGACTTCCTTGTCGTCATAGGCAACACCAAGGAATGCAAATTTGGCGGTGATAATGGATTTCGATATTCCAGAAAACCGAACATTCTTCCTCTTATAGGCGCACAAATCCAGTGTGATGTACTCGCTCCTGATCAGGCCAACAATCCGGCTTAAGGTACCTGGTTTTTTCAGCGCGGCAATGGGGTCGCCAAACATGCCGAGAATCTCAAGGGTTATTTCGCAGGATTCAGAGATATAGAGCGTTCCAGGTAACTTAGTCTCTGGCTGGGTAGAGAGCCAGAAATAGCCAGGTTCTTCTATGGGCTCTTGGTTACGCATCCAGGTATTCTGATGAGGAAAGAGTATTCCTAAGAGCGATCAAAAAACTAATCGATTTTTTACTTCGTGTTTGAAGCTATTGCGCCGAAGAATGGTTAGTTTTTGCCGAGGATATTGTAGAAACTTGACGGCAAGGCCCTCCACTTCTAGAAAAATATCTGGTGAATGCTATTTCAAAAAGCTCAAGGTTTCTTTGCCACCACCTTGCCGTTTTCCCACACATAAATCGGCGTTCCATACATCTTGGCGGTTTTGCGAGCTGCCTTAGCCGCTCGGCGCAGTGCGCGCCCGACGCTCTGCACAAACCGGGTGTTCTCCGTCTGCCGCTTTGTCTTCATGTGACTCGCTCCAGCAGTTGAGGGGCAGGCCCAGAATTATCATAAATTGCCCATGCATCAGCAAGAGGGTGGTACAAGTCATGAAAGTTCTTCAAGCTGCGATCAAAGCGACGTACTACGTCAGATCTTGGGACATCATGGCCGCCCTGACGAACGCGACCTGCGATTCGTTGGAGTGCCAGATGGACCGATGGTAAAGACAAGAACACGATTTCAATCCGGTATCCAGCTGATTTCCACTTATTCAGAAGTCGAAGATAGGTGCGACCGCTTAACGTGCTTTCAAACGCAAAGCTCTTCCGAGCGCCAGCCAAACGAGTGAGTTCTCCGAGGACCAGACGACCTGCTTGTCGGGCGGCCAGTTCGGGTCGAAGAGGAGAAAGTCCACCCGCGATGAGGTCGGCATTCACAAAGTGAATCACATTGGTTTCGCGTAGCAGATATTCTCTCGCGAACGTGGTCTTTCCCGAACCGTTTGGTCCGGCGATGATAATGCAGCGAGGGTGTCGAAGCGGTCCGTCGTTCACTATAGCGATTAGCTTGCCACAGGCTGCTGATAGTCCACTTCGATGGTGAAGCCGAGGTCTTGAATCATCCCCCAGACTTCCGGGGCCGGTGCGCCTGGTGTCGTCAGGTAGCCGTTCACGAAGACTGAGTCGGCTGGATAGAGTGCCAACGGTTGAAGGCTACGCAGGTTGTGTTCGCGACCGCCCGCGATGCGGATTTCAGTGCGAGGGTGCAGAAAACGGAAGAGGCACAATACTTTGAGACAGCGTTGAGGTGTGAGGGCATCACAACTTTCCAATGGCGTACCCGCGACTGGATGCAGTGTATTCAAGGGAATGGAATCCGGTTTCACGTCACGCAGGGCCATCGCCAGCTCAATGACATCCTCATCTTTCTCACCCATGCCCACGATTCCGCCTGAACAGATTTCCAGTCCAGCCGCTCTGGCATTCCTGATAGTCGCCAGTCGGTCTTGAAAGGTGTGGGTGGTGCAGATCGACGAGTGGAAGGCTTCGCTGGTGTTCAGGTTGTGATTCACCCGGTCGACACCAGCGGCTTTTAGGCGCTTGGCTTGGGATTCATTCATCAAACCGAGTGAGCAACAAATCTGGATCGGAATCTCCTGCTTGATCGAACGAACGGCCCCGGCGATTTCGTCGATTTCCCGATCCAGTGGGCTTCGTCCGCTGATGACGATGCAATAACGCTGGGCTTTTGAGGCAGCGGCTTGTCGCGCACCTTCGATCATCTGCTTTTGTGGAAGCAGGTTGTAGCGCTCGATCGGCGCTGTTGAGATGGAAGACTGTGAACAGTAGTGGCAGTCTTCTTGGCAGGCTCCGCTCTTGGCATTCTGCAGCATTTGAAGGCGAACGGTCCTGCCGAAGTATTTGGAGCGGACTTGAAAGGCTGCATGCAACAACGCGAGCAATTCGCCATCCGGTGTCGTCAGGACGGAGTTGCACTCTTCTCTGGTCAGGGATTCGTCATTGAGTGCTTTATCTGCCAAAGTCATATAAGTCATTGAATCCTCAAAGTATTGACGTGGTGATCTGCTGTGCTTCCGATCTATCGAATCGAAGAGCAGGTCTCTTTCACAAACCGGTAGACCAAATACTCAGCAGACGGTGGCGGGAAACCTACACGGTTTCAAACGGAGAAGCAATGCCTTGATAGGGGACTGCACGGACGGAGCTGGGTTCTCCAACTGAGTCGGCAGCGGTATGGCCGGCTTCCAGCCAAGGGAGGGCGGTGAGTGTGTTCCACTTGGCACAGCGCCGGCAGCGGCCAGACCACTCGACGGACTCCTGCTGGCACTGTGTACAGATATAGGGGACGACCACGCGCTTCTTGAAACTGAGGGCCTTCTTCAATTCAACGATAGCCTCTTCAAAATGCTGCTTCCGCAAGTGCAGGTTGGCCATGATCTTGTGATAGTCCAACAGATGGTCCTGCGGGCCTTCGATCGTCGTCAGCAGGTCGAATGCTTCATCCACCATTTCCAGACGATAGTAGAGCTTACCGAGATAAAACTGGAGAATCGGATTGTGCGGATCTTGCTGTAAGGCCTCCTGATAGACTCGAATGATTTCACTCGGCTCGCCTTGATCCAAGAAGAGTTCTTCCAGCCGATGCAGAATGATCACGCTTCGAGTCCGTGAATAGACCTTCTTGAGGATTTCGACGGCATCTTTGGTCTTGCCTTCGTGGAGCAGAATTTCGCCCATTCCGATATAGGCTGGGAGAAAACTGCGGTCTTTCTTGATGGCGCCGCGGAAGTATCGCCGAGCTTTGTCGGGATGACCACGCTCGAGCAGTTGACGCCCGACTTCATACGTGCATCCGACCAGCAGTGCCGATTCCGCCTGTTTTTCAGCGGCGGGAAGATTGGCTTTGAGCAAGCGGTGTTGAATCTCAAGCGCTTCACCCCAGCGCTCCATACGGATATTGAGATTCCGCTTCCGAATGAGCGCCGTCAGGTTATCCGGTTCAATCTTGAGAATCTTCTGAAGCGTCAGAAGCGCTTCCTCGTAACGTTTGGCTTCCTCCAAGTCCTTGCCTAATTCCAACAAGACTTCGATGTTCCGATCGTCCACCCGTTGCGCATGCTGATGGAGTCGAATTGCCTCAGGATAATTTTGCTCTGATCGGTGGATGTTTCCCAGCCACAAGAGCGAATCGACTCGATTGGGATCAATGGCCAGGGCCTTCTCCAAAAGGCTGATCGCCTCGATGGTGCGTTTCGACATAAACGCATGGGTTCCGTCTCGGTGGAGTGTATCGACCTTCTCCTTGCGGCGGACAAGGCGGTTACTGCGCCAGTTTAAAATCAGGTGCGTCGTGTGTTGCAACCCCACGACAAGGGTCGCGAGTACCGCTCCAAATGCCATGGAAATCAACACCAGCGTGACAGGACTGAGCTCAAACTCGGCGCCCGGCGCGGTATGGACGACGACCGTTCCGGGGTTCAACTCGCGGAAATAACTGTAAATGAACACGCCGGCGCTGATGAGAAAAATGGTGATCAGCAGTTTGAACATAGCTTAGACCATCTTCCGAGAAGTCGCCTTCTGGATCACCTGTCTCTTCGGTGTGGCAGTCGAAGTCGACACGTTGTCTGGAATCGGGATAGACCGGGCGTCGCTCCACAGACGCTCAAGGGCATAGTGCGAGCGCGTGTCGTGTCTGAATACATGGGCGACAACATCGCCAAAATCGATCAGGACCCATTGGCCAGATGTTGTGCCTTCGAGACTCAGCGGCCGTTGGCCCACGCGCGTGAGTACCTCGGCGACGGAATCAGCGATCGCGCGTGTTTGTCGGTCGGATTCAGCCGACCCAATGACCAAGTAATCAGCGATTGAAGTAAGCGGGGCGACATGGAGGACTTGGACATCAAGGGCCTTCTTGTCGAGCATCGCCCTGGCGACGGCTAGGGCGGTGGCCTTAGATGCGCGTACGATTGTTGTCCTCCTGATAAAGACTATGACGAAGTATATAGGATTCTACCGGAGGGGGCAATATATTTGCCAGCGGTAGTCCGCTCCGAACTCTCCGTCTAATTTCCGAGGCCGAGGTCGGACAGGGTGGAATGGCCAGGCAGGTGATCCCCGGGCAGGAAGGGACGACGATGTCGAGTCGCCTCTGCTCGCCGTTGTCGAGCTGGGCAAGGGCCAGTGGATGAAGGTTGGGAAGCAGCGGCATCTCGGCCAGCGCCCGGAACGATTGCCCAGGTCGAGGCACCACCACGAAGTGGCAGATCATTAAAAGCTCGTGTGGTTCTCTCCATGTAGGGAAATCCAGAAATGCGTCGAGACCAATGATGAAGAACAGCTCCGTGGATGGGCTATAGTGTTGTTGTAATGCGCGGACGGTATCGATCGAGTAGGACTTTCCTTTTCGCTGGATCTCGATATCCGAGACCGTGAAAAGTGGGTTGTCAGCAATCGCAAGACGTACCATTTCGTAGCGAACATTCGCCGGAGCCAGTGAGCCGTCCCGTTTATGGGGTGCGTCGCCGGTCGGGATGAATAGGACCTGGGAGAGCTGCATGCGCTCATAGACGTGATGAGCAATGGTCAGATGACAATTATGAATAGGATTGAAGCTTCCACCGAGCAGGCCGAGGCGTTGTGGAGGGAAATGTTGAGGATTGAGTGTTGAGTGCTGAAGGTCGGGGTTAGAAGAATTCATGACTCAGCACTAGAGGATGACTAAATTGTCTCGGTGGATGATTTCCTCATACTCTTGGGGTCCGAACTGTTCATGAATGTCCGCTGTCTTGAGGCCTTTCATCTGACCCAATAAGTCTGACGGAACGTTCACCAAGCCTTTGGCAAATTCCTTTCCGTCTGTATCGACACAACTGACTGGATCGCCGGCGTCAAATGATCCCGTCACCTGGAGGATGCCCGATGCCAACAGGCTTTTCCCTCGATTGGTCAAGGCGTCCACCGCCCCCTGGTCGAGATGGACCTGACCGCGGGAGCGAAGCGTAAAGGCGATCCAATGTTTACGGCTGTTCAGCCGGCGCTCCCGGGCAAGAAAGAGACTTCCACCGGGTCCCCCGGCAAGGACCGTTGGGAGGACTCCGGCCCGCTCGCCATTGAGGACTAACGTCGAGATTCCATACTCGGCGACTTTCTTGGCTGCTCGAAGCTTGGTCGCCATCCCGCCTGTCCCTTCAAATGTGCTGGAAACTCCTGCCAGGCGCTCGATATCCGGGGTAATCTCCGTGATCAGCGGAATCAAGGTCGCTGACGGGTTTTTACGCGGATCTTCCGTATACAGTCCGTCGACATCAGAGAGAATCACCAGCAAGTCCGCATCGGCCAGGTGAGCCACTTCGCTCGCGAGGGTGTCGTTGTCGCCGACCCTGATTTCATCAACCGCGACGGTATCATTTTCATTGATGATGGGCACGATGCCGAAACCGATGAGTGTCGCGAGTGTATGGCGAGCGTTAAGAAATCGGCGGCGATCGGCGAGATCCTGGTGGGTGAGCAGGATCTGCGCCACTTGAATATTGAGACGCTCAAATGCTTTTTCATAGGCCCACATGAGACGGCTCTGTCCCACCGCTGCCGCTGCCTGCTTGACAGGGAGGCTTTTCGGGTAATCCTTCAGCTGCAACTTTCGGATACCGGAAACGATGGCACCGGAAGAGACCACCAAGATTTCACGACCCTGTGTTCGGAACGTCGCGATTTCATCAGCCAATCGCTCAATCTGTTGAGGTCGCAGACCTTCCGCGCGCGAAGCGACCAGGCTGCTGCCGATCTTGATGACGATCCGCTTCGCTTGTTCTAAGAGCTTGTCTCGCATGGCATCTTTCGTAAACGCTCGACCTGTTTCCCGAGGTAGGTGATCAAGTCATCAAGTCCCTTGTTCGTGGAAGAGGAAATCGGCAAACAGGGATAGTCGTTGAGGCGACAATAGGTCTGCAACTGGGCAAGCCGCTCGCTCGTGCCGATTACATCGATTTTGGTTGGGACAACAGCGAATGGGCGCTTGGTGAGCCCCAGGTCATAGGCGGTAAGTTCTCGCCGTAACGTCTCAAAAGCGATCACGGGATCGTCAGGAGCCCATTCCGAGACATCGATCAAGTGGAGCAGGAACGCGGTGCGTTCGATATGGCGGAGAAACTGGACGCCCAGACCTTTCCCCTCGTGGGCGCCCTCGATCAGGCCGGGAATATCGGCCACGACAAAACTTCGGTCGGATCCCCACCGCACAACCCCGAGATTGGGGATCAGAGTGGTGAAGGGATAGTCGGCGATCTTGGGTCGGGCCGCTGATATAGCAGCAATGAGCGTCGACTTGCCGGCATTGGGAAAACCAACCAGCCCAACGTCGGCGAGCAGTTTCAGTTCAAGACGCAATGATCGTTCTTCACCAGGTGTTCCGGGAGTGCACTTCGTCGGCACTCGATTGACGGAGGTGGCAAAGTTGCTGTTGCCTTTCCCGCCTCGCCCTCCCTGAGCGATGACGGTTGTTTGACCATCTTCGATGAAATCCGCAAGTGTTTCTTTCGTCTGGTCATCATAGACGATGGTGCCGACAGGAACAGCGATGGTCAGATCTTCTCCGGAACGGCCCGTGCAATTGGATCCTCCACCGGCTCGTCCGTCTTGAGCTTCATAATGATTTTGGTAGCGGAGGTCGAGCAGGGTCGTCAATCGATGAGATGCAGTCATGACGATGTCGCCCCCGTTGCCTCCATCACCGCCGTCCGGGCCTCCGCGTGGAACAAACATCTCCCTCCGGAAACTGCAGATGCCGTTCCCGCCGCGACCGGCTTGTACCGTGATGTGTACTTCATCGACGAACATAATCTGTCAACCGCTCCGCAGGCGAATCACGAACGAGGCCGAGAAAGTATACCCGACCCTGACCCGAAGGGGGGAGAGAGAATTTATCCGGCTTGGTAGTAACGGAGGGAGCAGAAAAGAGAATCAGGATTTGGTCGGAACCGGATAGACACTGACTTTTCGTCTGTCGCGTCCACCTTCAAACTTCACCACACCGCTCGTTCTGGCAAATAGGGTATGGTCTCTTCCAAGGTCGACATTGAATCCAGGGAAAAACTTGGTGCCGCGCTGACGGACAATAATGCTGCCGGCTGTCACCGTCTGACCACCATAGGCCTTCACGCCCAAATATTGAGGATTGCTGTCACGACCGTTACGTGATGATCCGCCGCCTTTATTTGTTGCCATGGTACGTCCTTCTTGTGTCTTTAGGCCGTCGCAATATTCCTAATCAACAACTGGGTGAAGCCTTGTCGGTGCCCACGGGTGCGGCGATAGTTCTTGCGGCGCTTCTTCTTAAAGACGGTAATCGATCGGGTTCGTCCTTGCCGCACGATTTCAGCTGTGACCTTGGCTCCGTTAAGGAGAGGCTGTCCAACCAGAATACCGGCATCGCCATGTACGAGATGGACCTTGCTGAGTTCAATCTGAGCCCCAACATCTCCCGTCAGCCGCTCGACCTGAATCGTCGTGCCTGTTTCAACTCGATATTGTTTGCCGCCTGTTTCAACGATCGCGTACATACATCCCTTCTCCGAGCTTGAGGAACGGTTCATTTAACATGGGGATGTGAGAGGTGTCAAGCTCAAGGAGGAGCGCCTAGAGATCATTGATCATCCATGGCCCCCTCTTTAGAAGGCTATGACCGAGGTCATGCCGACAAGTATGCTTGGCGTTATCATCGCGGCGGCACGTATCGAGTATTTTGCAATACAAACTAGGAGATGGTGACCAGCTCATGTCTCACTCCAACAAGTTTGTGATCCGCACCTATCACCGGATTCCCGTTCGCTGCGTGGTGTACTACCTGGGCGGGGATTTTCTCGGAAAAGGAACGGTGATGAACCTGTGTCGTAATGGGTTCCGCGTTCTGGGCGATCATCAAGTGGTTCCTGGGACGGAACTGGTCGTCCGACTCACGCTTCCGGACAAAGATGAGCCGGTCGAAATTCAGCGTGTCGTTGTGCGATGGGTGCGCGGTCTGTTGTTTGGTGCCAAGGTCGTCACCATGAGTCCGGAGGGAGAAGAACGAGTAGGAACGTTTCTGAGCTCCCGCCTGCGTGCCTATTGCGCCTCTTCGTAAGTGCTCGCATCATCAATCGAGTAGATTCCGAGTCAGCTCCTGGCCTGCTTGCTTGACCCACGTTCGACCTCACGCTATAGTCCCTCACGCCCACAGAGGTGTAAATCGTCACTAGCCCTTGCTGGAGATCGTCTTTAATGTTGGAACCGGTTGAAAAGATCTGGATGGATGGGAAATTTGTGGGGTGGGGAGAGGCCAACGTCCATGTTCTCACCCATTCGTTACACTACGGCCTAGCAGCGTTTGAAGGTCTTCGGTGCTACAAGGGTAAATCAGGATCCGCAATTTTCCGGCTTCCGGAACATGTCGATCGCCTGTTTGATTCTGCCCATATCGGCATGATGACCATGCCGTATGACAAAAAGCAGATCACAGACGCTATCATCGAGACCGTCCGTGTCAATCGTCTCGATGCCTGTTACATTCGTCCGTTGGTCTATATTGGGTATGGTGCGATGGGCGTCCATCCGGGCGACAATCCGATTCGGGTGGCTATTGCTGCCTGGAGGTGGGGTGCCTACTTGGGGGACGATGCATTGGCCCATGGGATGCGCGCCTGCGTCTCGTCCTTTACGAGGCATCACGTGAATGTGTCCATGACCAGAGGAAAAATATCCGGGTACTATGTGAACTCCATCATGGCCAAACGGCAGGCGAAGGCCGATGGATATGACGAGGCCATTCTTCTCGATCCCGAAGGCTATGTTGCCGAAGGAACGGGGGAGAATGTGTTCATTATTCGCCGGGGTGTTCTCAAGACGACGCCGTTGACGTCGGTACTCGAAGGGATTACGCGAAACTCCGTCATCCAATTGGCTCAAGAACGAAGAATCACCGTGGTGGAGGAGCGATTCACGCGCGATGAAATGTATATTGCCGACGAAGTATTTGTGACGGGAACGGCTGCTGAATTGACTCCGGTCCGGGAAGTCGACAACCGGCGCATCGGAAATGGTACGCCTGGACCGATTACACGTATTCTCCAAGACGCCTTCTTTACGATCGTGCGCGGAGAAGATCCTGCGCATGAGTCCTGGCTCACACGCATCTAGCCCACATCATTCCTGAGCGCTTCTACCTCATCCACCGAACGCCGGCGGAATACGAGCCTCTCGTTCCCCAACCTCGTCATCCTTTTGACGCCGACCGTCAATAGTCTCTTATACCAGCAGGTTGCGATCCTAGAAGTCACGCCTTACCTCTCGACCACCTCACATGCACATTCCCTAAATTGCGCTCTAAAAACCATCAATTACACCGCCATCACCATACAGCTAAGCCAATAGCAACACATGGCAGTCGTCTTGCAGACCCTGCCGAAGCCGAGAACCTTTCAAACAGGGCCCCCATTCGGTTGCAATGCCACGCATTTTCGACAACATAGACAGACAGTTACTCCCTGCGCTCCAAGAGACTCTGCTTGTCTCAAATCGGGCCGACTTCTGCGTCGGGTATTTCAACCTGCGAGGCTGGAAACAGCTGGATTCCTACATCGAAAAGTGGACGGGCGAAGGTGATTGTTGCCGGCTTCTGGTAGGAATGCAGCGACTGCCCCAAGAAGAGCTGCGTACCGCGCTCAGCCTCGCAAAGAATAATGGCGGCATGGATAACCAAACCGCCGTTCGGCTCAAAAAGAAACTAGCGGAAGAGTTTCGAAGCCAGTTGACGTTTGGTGTCCCTACGAATGAAGACGAAACAGGCCTACGCCGTCTAGCGGTCCACATCAAAGCCAAGAAGCTTGTCGTCAAGTTATTCCTCCGACACCCCCTCCATGCCAAGCTCTATTTACTTTTCAGACCCGATCCGATCAATCCCATCGTTGGGTATCTCGGCAGCAGTAATCTCACCTTCGCCGGCCTTGCTCAGCAGGGCGAATTGAATGTGGATGTGCTTGATCACGATGCCTGTCAGAAGCTTGCACGATGGTTCGAGGATCGCTGGAACGATCAATGGTGTGTGGATATTTCAGAAGAGCTACTGGCCATTATTCAAGAGAGCTGGGCACGTGAAGAGCCGATTCGGCCTTACCACATTTACATCAAGATGGCCTATCACCTGTCCCAGGAAGCGCGGGCGGGACTTTCAGAATTCCGCATCCCGAAAGAGTTCGGCAACAAGCTGTTCGAATTTCAGAAAGCCGCCGTCAAGATTGCCGCCCGACATTTGAATAAACGCGGAGGTGTCCTGATCGGCGATGTGGTCGGACTCGGCAAAACATTGATGGCTACGGCTCTCGCTCGCATCTTTGAGGACGACTATGGTCTGGAAACACTGATCATCTGTCCGAAGAACTTGGTGCGCATGTGGGAAGATTATCGGCAGCAGTACCGCCTGCGTGCGAAGGTTCTCTCTATCAGCCAGGTTGCCCGTGAACTGCCGAAACTTCGCCGCTACCGTCTTCTCCTGATCGACGAAAGTCATAATCTTCGAAATCGTGAAGGCCAACGTTACCGTGCAATCCAGGAATACGCGCATGAGAACGAGAGCAAATGTATCTTATTGTCGGCGACACCGTACAACAAGACCTATTTGGACCTCTCCAATCAATTACGGCTCTTCATTTCCGAGGACCAAGATTTAGGAATCCGTCCGGAACAATTGCTCCGCGAGTTGGGTGACGTGGAATTCCTTCGCCGTTATCAATGTTCCGTGCGCTCACTCGCAGCGTTTGAGAAGAGCCCATACGCCGATGATTGGCGAGAGCTCATGCGGTTGTATATGGTCCGGCGAACCAGAAGCTTTATTCAGGAAAACTATGCGCAGACCGACCCGACCAACGGACGAAAGTTTCTGACCTTTGAAGACGGCAGCCGATCCTATTTCCCCACGCGCGTCCCGAAGACGATCACATTTCGGATCGATGACAGCAATCCGGCTGATCAATATGCACGGCTTTATGCGCCGGACGTGGTCGATACCATCAATCACCTCAACCTGCCTCGTTATGGGCTGGGCAATTACGTTGCCGCGTCCCCGCACAAACCGCCGACCCAGGGCGAGGCCAAACTTCTGCAGGATCTCTCGCGTGCCGGAAAGCGGCTCATGGGCTTCTGCCGAACGAACCTATTCAAGCGCTTGGAAAGCAGCGGCCATGCTTTCCTCCAATCTATCGAGCGACACATCCTACGCAACTACATTTTCCTTCATGCCATTGCAACGCATCAGCTTCTTCCTATTGGCCCACAAGACATCGGTTTGCTCGATAGCCGGGTCAGCGATATCGATGCTGAGATCCCTCAAACAAGCGACGAGAACGACGGCAATGGAGAGGCAAACGAAAAGGGGCCCGCTAGACTACGGAGCGAGAACGATTTCAAACGACGCGCTGCGGAAGTCTATGCGCAATACGTCGGCCAAGGTGGAAAACGGTTCAAGTGGTTGCGACCTGATCTATTTGTGAAAACGCTCGAGAGCGACCTGCACACAGACGTGCAGGCTTTGCTCAAGCTCTTGCAGGGAGTAGGTGAATGGGACGCCGGCAAAGACGCGAAGCTGAATGCGCTCTTGAAACTGGTGACGAAGGATCATCCACACGAGAAAGTCTTGGTCTTCACGCAGTTTGCCGATACCGTTGACTATCTCGAAACGCAACTCAACGCGCGCCGGATCAAGAGCATCTCCGGAGTAACCGGTGAGTCACTCGATCCAACCGCACTGGCTTGGCGGTTTAGTCCGGTCAGCAATGAGAAGAGAGACCAGATCAAACCGGACGATGAGCTTCGCGTGCTGATCGCGACGGATGTGTTGAGCGAAGGGCAGAATCTTCAGGACTGCGCCATTGTCGTCAATTATGATCTTCCATGGGCGATCATCCGACTCATTCAGCGCGCCGGCCGTGTAGACAGGATCGGACAACAGGCGACGCATATTCCTTGTTATTCGTTCCTTCCCGCCGAGGGCGTTGAGCGAATCATCCGTCTCCGTGCGCGTGTACGGCGTCGTTTGCAGGAAAACGCAGAAGTGGTCGGGGCCGATGAAGCCTTCTTCGAGGACGACCGGAACGACAAGATCATTCTCGATCTGTACAACGAAAAATCCGGAATACTGGATGGCGACGCAGACGATGAGGTCGATCTCGCTTCTCGCGCCTACCAAATTTGGAAGAATGCCATTACTGCTGATCCCATCCTGCAACAAACTATCCCGGCCTTGCCGCCCGTGGTCTATGCAACAAGGGGGCATCAGCCGGATGCAAAGCAGCCCAGCGGAGTGCTCGTCTACCTGCGCACTGCCGAAGATAATGATGCTCTGGCGTGGGTCGATCAGAACGGCAAAAGCGTGACGGAATCGCAGCGAGCGATCCTCGACGCCGCTGCATGCTCTCCTGAGACTCCGGCATTGCCTCGCCAAGCTCATCACCATGAGCTTGTGCAAAAAGGGGCGGAACTGATCGCCGCAGAAGAACAATCGGTCGGCGGCCAATTAGGTCGACCTTCAGGTGCGCGCTTTCGTACCTATGAGCGGCTGGAGAGCTACGCCCGAGCAATCAAAGGCACCCTCTTCGAATCTGAGGCTCTCCTCAAAGCCATCGATGAGATCCATCGCTATCCGCTGCGGCAATCAGCCGTGGATACTCTCAACCGACAGCTGCGCAGCGGAATTTCGGACGAAGATCTCGCCCAGTTGGTCATCTCACTCCGTGAAGAAGATGACTTATGCCTCGTTCAGGAGGAGCAGCAAACCCAGGAACCCCGCATCATTTGTTCTCTGGGTCTCTCGGATACCACAGGTCAGCAATAGCGATGGATTTCGATTCCTACCAAGTCCAGCGTTTTCTCAAGGCCTTCAATTTCAAATCACTATTCATCGAACAGCTCGGCTGGGATCACCATAGTGCCACGATTGAAACAGTCGTGAACGGTCTGGCCTACAAGCTGGTAGCCATCGCGCAAAAGCGTGGCGTTGTCGTGTTTATCCACGAGGGCGCCATCCCCGATGACCAGACTCGCCGGAGAATCGATCGCGCTGTCGCCAAATCAGCGCATCAACATCTCATTATTTTTTTGGACACAAGGAGAGCTGAGCAAGTCTGGCAATGGGTAAGACGTGAGCCCGGCAAGCCAGCTGTCTTTCGTCAGCACCGATTTCATTCCAACCAGAGTGGCGAACTGCTTATTCAGAAGGTCAAGGCCATCGCATTCAGCCTCGATGAGGAAGAGCAACTTCATCACGTCGACGTGACCGGCCGCGTGCGAGCCGCATTCGACACCGAGCGGGTCACCAAACGCTTTTATGAACGATTCAAGTCCGAGCATGAGAAGTTCTTGGACTTCATCAAGGGCATCCCAGACGCCGGGCTCCAGCATTGGTATGCCGCCGTCATGCTGAACCGGCTGATGTTCATCTACTTCGTTCAGAAGAAGGAGTTTCTGGACAACGATAGCAATTATCTGCGCACGAAGCTTGGGCAAAGTAAGCAGCGCGGGAAGGATCGATTCTACACCGGCTTCCTCTGCCCGCTGTTCTTCGATGGATTTGCCAAGAAGGAGAGCGAACGTTCGACGCCCACCAATGAACTGTTAGGCAAGGTGCCCTATCTTAATGGCGGACTGTTCCTTCGTCATCAAGTCGAAGAGTTGCATGGAACCTCTATTCGTATCGGCGATGCGGCCTTTGAGAGGATCTTTGCTTTTTTCGAGGAGTTTCATTGGCATCTCGATGAGCGACCGAACCGCAATGACAGAGAAATCAATCCCGATGTGCTGGGCTACATTTTTGAGAAGTACATCAACCAAAAACAGATGGGAGCATACTACACGAAGGAGGATATCACCGGTTACATCAGCCAGAATACGATCATTCCATTTCTATTTGATGCAGCTCGGCAGAATTGCAAGGTTGCCTTTGAGGGCGATCAATCAATCTGGCGGCTCCTTCAAGCCGATCCCGACCGTTACATGTACGATGCGGTGAAGCACGGCATCACGATTGATATCCGAGAGTCACCCCCCTGCCGTCTTACAGGAGCATTACCATTTCCGTCCGAGGTCGCTATCGGATTAAACGATGTCAGTCAACGCAACGGATGGAACAGACCAGCTCCTTCAGAGTATGCCTTACCAACTGAAATCTGGCGTGAGGTGATCGCCAGGCGTAAGCGCTACGAGGATGTGAGATCCAAACTTGTTTCAGGCGACATCCAGTCTATCAACGACCTCATCACATACAACCTCGACATTCGTCAGTTCGCGCAAGACGTGATCGAAAACTGCGAAGGACCTGATTTGCTCCGCGCATTTTGGCGTGCCATTCAGGGAGTAACGGTTCTCGACCCTACTTGTGGGTCTGGGGCGTTCCTCTTTGCAGCACTCAATGTTCTAGAACCGCTCTATGAGGCATGTCTGAATAGAATGGAAGTGTTCTTGGACGAGCTGGATAGATCGGGGAAGAAACACCGACCCGAGAAGTTCGATGACTTTCGCAAAGCCCTGGAGCGGGTGGCCAAACATGCAAGCCCGCGCAGCTTCATCTACAAATCCATCATCGTCAACAATCTGTACGGCGTGGACATCATGGAAGAAGCGGTCGAAATCTGCAAACTCCGCCTCTTTTTGAAGATGGTCGCCCAGGTGGATCGTGTCGAGCAGATCGAACCGCTCCCTGACATCGACTTCAACATCCGAACCGGCAATACGCTCGTGGGTTACGCAAGGCTTGAAGAGATCAAGCAATCCATGGATGGAAACTGGCTCAAGCTGGAGTCATTACCGACCATCGAGGAGAATGCCGAGATTGCCGACAGGGCGTTTCAGAAGTTCCACGAAATGCAGACCGAACACGGCATGCAGTCTGATGATTTCAGGGATGCCAAGCAGGAAGTGCGAAAAAGGCTTAGGACACTTGAAGGCGAATTGAACGGCTATCTTGCCCGACAATACCGCATTGATCATTTGAAGACCGAGGAGTACGAGGCCTGGCTCGGTTCACATAAGCCGTTTCATTGGTTCATTGAGTTCTACGGGATCATGAAGAAGGGCGGATTCGATGTGATCATCGGCAATCCGCCGTATGTCGAATTGTCGCAGGTCAAGAACTATTCGTTTCATGGTTTCGAGACGACTGTCTGTGGAAATCTCTAATGTCCTATGGTTGAGCGGACCCTATCGTTGGCGGTCATGAACGGTAGATTCGGAATGATTGTTCCAATGAGCCTTTCGTGCACGGAACGTATGAAAGAGTTGCGCGATCACTTAGCTCGACGAATGGCATATGCTTGGCTCAGTCACTTTTCAGGCGATGCTAACCCGTCTAAGCTTTTCGAGGGTGTCAAATTTCGCCTAGACATCCCTCTTGGAAAGAAGGGGAGTGATTTCCAGCTATGGTCAAGCAAATATTTAAAGTGGTTTGCGGCAGAGCGCCCGAACCTTTTTACTTCGATCGAATTCTGCAAGATCGAAAAGCAGATGTGGCATCTGAACCGCTTCCCCAAAATAGGAAATATGTTGAGCCTATCCAGTTTCGCCAAGCTGTTGCAGCGATCGCCGGTTGGCCTTCAGCTCACCACGTCGGGACCAACAATCTACGTCCACAGAGTCATCACAATGTTCATCAAGTGCTTCGATTTTGTTCCGTATTTCAGGAATGAAACGGATGGAGTGAAGAAATCGGAGGACTATAAGCCATTCCATTTTGGTGTGGGTAGCAAATCACGGGCTGCTTTAGCTGGTTTCAATAGTTCAGCGTTCTTCTTTTACTTTGTTGCACTCGGAGATTGCTTCCATTGCGGTAGAGAGTTTGTGTTGAGTTTTCCGTTGGGCCTTGAGGCGCTGCCGGATGCCACCGGCGCCAAGCTTGAAAAGATCAGCCTGGAACTGATGAGTGACTTGAGAAGAAATGCGCTCCGTCGTCGCGTTGTTTCTGAGAAGACTGGCGATGTCGAATATGATGAATTCTGGCCGAGCACGTCGAAGTTGTTCCTCGACAAAATCGACCGCGTGCTAGCTAAGCACTACGGCTTCACGGACGAGGAATTGGACTTCATCATCAACTACGATATCAAGTACCGTATGGGACAGGATGCAGGGGAAATAGAGTGAAAGCTGGGATGTCAGAACAGGTGTTGCAATCCATGGTGAACCTTGGGAACATGCAGGCAGTGATGTGGGAAGAGAGGAGGCGACCGTGGAATATCAACGGTTCATCGGGCGCGATCCGAAAGTCTGTGGCGGGGAGCCGGTGGTCAAAGGCACCCGTGTGACCGTGCGGACGGTCTTGGCAAGCCTCGCGGAGGGCGCCAAGGTCGAGGAAATCCTTGAGGACTTTCCGACGCTCAAGGAAGAGGATGTCCGCGCTGTGATCGCCTTCGCCGCCGCATCCGCCGAAGAGGACCTGCCGGTCCAAAGCGTGCCGGACATCCGGTGAGGATCAAACTGGACGAAAACCTTCCCCTCAGGCTCGTTCGCATTCTTGCCCCACTTGGCCATGAGACCGATACCGTCCCGCAGGAGGGCCTGGCCGGCCAGGATGACGATCACGTCTGGCAAGCGGCACAAACAGTCGGACGCTTTTTCGTCACGCAGGATTTGGACTTTTCGGACGTGCGCCGGTTTGCGCCCGGCACCCACCACGGCCTTCTACTTGTGCGCTTACGGGATCCCGGCCGCAATGCGCTTGTGAGTCGGATTCGAGGACTCTTTCAAACCGAAAACGTTGAGGCATGGAAGGGATGCTTTGTTGTGGCGACCGAACACAAGGTTCGGGTCCGGTCGCCCAAGCAGCAGAACGATTTGAACAAAGGCTAGTCCATTATCGACGAGATCGGCCGCGTGCCGGCGAGGCACTATGGCTTCACGGAAGAGGAGTCCTCCTCGTTTTCACAGTAACCCTGATATGTCGGTCGTGTCATCCACCGTGCTGATTAGGCAAGACAGCCCTCGGTACCCTAGCTCACTTTTCAAACAATTGGAGGACTCTGCTCCTGCTGAGCTTTCCGCGCTAGGCAACCTGGACATTCTCCAGCAGAAGACCTTGGCTCTCTTCTGCTCCGTCAAATGTCCGGGCGATCTGATTCTGAAAACGTACGATCTCGCTCAACAGTTACGGGAAGCCGAAGTGACGGTCATCGGAGGTTTTCACTCTCCGATGGAGCGGGAGTGCCTGACGATTTTGCTACGTGGCAACCAACACCTAATCGTCTGTCCGGCCCGCAGTCTGAAGGACATGCGGCTGCCTTCTGCGTACAAGAAACCTCTCGATCAAGGACGACTCTTGCTTCTTTCCCCCTTTTTGGAGAAGGAACGACGGCATACTGTGGAGCTTGCAAGCCGAAGAAACCAATTTGTCGTGACCTTAGCTACTGCCGTTTTTGTGAGCTATGCCGAACCTGCGGGCAAGACGGAAGCACTTTGTCATCAAGTCCTTCAGTGGGGGAAACCGCTCTACACCCACCGGTCAGCTCTCAATCCAAATCTTATCTCAATGGGGGCTGTGCCTCTGGATTCCGTGCCTGATCTCTGACCTATTTGACAAACAACATTCGGTCATTGCAGACACGCTGATGCAAGTGATCCGTTCACTTACGGATGGAAAGTGACTATGGCGCGGGTTCGATCTGACGAAGAACAGGTCAGTGGCTGGCTTCCGGAGTCTCTCCCGAAGGATGCGAATCCTCTGAAGACTGAACGGGTGGGGCAGCCGAGGGAGCTGTTGGTTCGCTCTTGGGCTGCATATCAATGATGGTCGAAGAGACGTTTCGTTGCTTGGCTAAAATCGCCAGAGTCAGCGATGTCACCATAAACACGGCCGCCACAACGACCGTTAGTTTACTCAAAAAATTCGCGGGGCCACGGCTGCCGAACACCGTCTGACTGGATCCGCCGAAAGCGGCGCCGATTTCCGCTCCCTTCCCGGATTGGAGAAGAATCGCTCCGATCATGAGAAAGCAGATAAAGACATGGACAATAACAATCAACGTATACAGCATGAAATTAGACTCCGATTGGTCGGGAAGCGGTAGCGATCTTGGCAATTGTAGCAAAGGACTCGACTTGGAGACAAGCGCCGCCGATGAGTGCGCCGTCGATCTGATCCGAGGCGAGAAGCGATTCTATATTTTGGGGTGTGACGCTCCCCCCATAGAGAATCCTCATGCAGTCGGCGATCGCGGGAGAAGCTGCGCCGGCAAGGACTCGCCGAATAGTCCGGTGGGCAGCCACGGCCTGCTCGGCTGTTGCCGACTTGCCCGTGCCGATGGCCCAGATCGGTTCATAGGCCACGGTGACACCGGTCATTTGCTCGCCGGTCAAATCGGACAAGCTCTCGTGCAGTTGTTTTGTGAGCACGTCGTCGGTCGAACCGTTGTCTCGCTGCGCGAGCGACTCACCGATACAGAGGATCGGACGGAGTTCGTGTTTGAGCGCTGCTCGGATTTTCTTCTGGATGCTGTCGCTCTGTTCGCCGAAGAGGGTTCGCCGTTCCGAATGACCCAGGATCACATAGCGACAACCGAGGTCTTTAAGCATCGGAGCGGAAACTTCTCCTGTATAGGCACCGTGATCCTCCCAGAACATGTCCTGTGCTCCAAGCTGAATCGGAGACCCGGGACCCAGTACATGGCGGACCGATTCCAATGCAGTAAAAGGAGGAGCTATGACAAATTCAATGCTTGTAGAGGTGACAGGCAGGCGTTGACTCAGCTCGCGAACGAAAATCGCCGCTTCAGACGACGTCTTGTTCATCTTCCAGTTGCCGACGATCAGGACTGTACGCACGGTGCTTCTGCTTCCAGGAATTGAGGTTTCGTTGAGGAATCGTGATCAGTTTGGGCGGTCAGGCAGCGCTGCTAGACCTGGAAGCGTTTTGCCTTCGAGTAATTCAAGGGCCGCGCCGCCTCCGGTCGAGATGAACGACATGTTCTCCGAGACGCCGGCCCGATGAACGGCCAGTGACGTCTCACCGCCGCCGACGATCGTGAGCGCGTACGCATCGGCGATTGCGTGGGCCATTGCCAAGGTGCCCCTGGCGTAGGCGTCGATTTCAAACACACCCATCGGTCCGTTCCACAGGATGGTTTTCGCATTTTGGACCGCCTCATTGAACAGCTTGACGGAGGCCGGTCCGATATCGAGGGCATACCATCCCTTAGGAATTTCCTGTACCGGAACAATCTTGGTTTCAGCGCCCACCTCTCGGCTGGCCGCCACCACGCAATCGACAGGGAGGTAAAATTTGACCCCTCGTGAGAGGGCATGGTCTTCGATTCCTCGGGCAAAATCCAACATGTCGATTTCGCAGAGAGAATTACCGATCTCCATGCCTTTCGCCTTCAAGAACGTGAACGCCATGCCGCCGCCGATGATGACTTTATCCACTTTCTTACCCAGGTTTTCGATCACACCGATCTTGCCGGACACCTTGGCTCCCCCCAGAATCGCGGCAAACGGTCGAACGGGATTGGCGACGGCGCCTTCGAGGTATTCGATCTCTTTCTTGAGCAGTGCGCCGGCCGCCGCATCTTTTATGTATCGGGTGATGCCGACCGTCGATGCATGGGCCCGGTGGGCCGCCCCGAAGGCATCATTGATAAAGATATCGCCCAGCGAGGCAAGAGCCTTGGCGAAGGCGTCGTCATTTTGTTCCTCGCCGGCATGAAAACGAAGATTTTCCAGCAAGAGGACGTCGCCATCCTTCATCTTCGCGACCAGTTTCTCGACGGCCGGCCCTATACAGTCGGGAGCGAAGACCACGTCTTTCCCGAGCAGTCGTCCCAGTCGCTTTGCAACAGGTGCCAGGCTGTATTTGGGGTCGAAGGTTCCCTTGGGCCGGCCGAGGTGAGAGCAGAGAATGACTTTCGCTCCTTCGTCGACGACGCGATTGATCGTCGGCAGGGTTGACCGAATACGGGTGTCATCGGTAATTTGAAGCGATTCATCGAGCGGGACGTTGAAATCAGCACGAATGATGACCCGCTTGCCACGAAGTTGCACATCGTCGATCGTTTTCTTGTGCAAATTCATGAGGCGTTCCTCCAGATCCTATGACCTGTGAAATAAAGCGATTGAGATGGGTGTGTCTGAAACCTGTCCGATCATCTTCGACGCGGTCATCAGTGCGTGGTGGTTTTTCCGGCCAGGACCTTGACCAGATCTCGGACTCGGCATGAATAGCCCCATTCATTGTCGTACCAAGCCGTGACTTTGACAAGACGCTTATCCACGACGTTGGTCAGCGGGGCATCGACCGTGGCCGAGTGATGGTCCCCTTTTTGATCGATCGAGACGATGGGGTCTTCGGAATACTTGAGAATGCCCTTCAGGGGGCCATCCGCGGCCTTCTTGAAGGCGGCGTTGACGGACGCCACGTCACAATCCTTCTCGGTTTCGACTGTGAGATCCACCAGCGACACGTTCGGTGTCGGCACTCGAATGGCGAGCCCATCCAATTTGCCCTTGAGTTCAGGAATGACGAGGTGCAACGCTTTGGCCGCGCCGGTGCTGGTAGGAATCATCGACATGCCGGCTGCGCGGGCGCGCCGAAGGTCTTTGTGAGGAAGGTCGAGCAGTTGCTGATCGTTGGTGTAGGAATGGATCGTGGTCATGATCCCATGCTTGATGCCGAATGTTTCCAACAGCACCTTGGCAACAGGCGCCAGGCAGTTGGTCGTGCAAGAGGCATTGGACACAATATGATGTGATTTCGGATCGAACTTATCCTCATTCACACCCAGCACAATGGTCACATCGGGATCTTTCGCCGGTGCGGAAATAATCACGTGTTTGGCGCCGGCAGACAGATGTTTGCCGGCCGATTCTCGATCAGTAAATCGGCCCGTTGATTCGATCACGACATCTACGTTCAGCGCTTTCCAGGGTAGTTCCTTTGGATCTTTGATCGCGAGCACTTTGATGGGTTTCCCATCGACGAGAATCTGGTCTTCCTTGGCTTCAACCGTGGCTGAAAGGGTCCCGTGCACCGAGTCGTACTTGAGCAGGTAGGCGAGTGTCTTGGCATCCGTGAGATCGTTGATGGCAACGATCTGAAGATCTTTGTCACCCATCGAAGCGCGCAACACGTTGCGTCCGATACGTCCGAATCCGTTGATTCCAACACGAATAGCCATAGCGTGATCCTCTACATGCAAATATATTGGTTATGGCACAGCCCAAAAACGATAGTATCGACGCCCTCTCCTTCTTGTCAAGACACTTGGTTAGCGCGCATTATTCATGAACGCTTCTGCTGCAATCGCGGATTCGCCGCTACGACAAGCCTGGCCACGGGTTCGCGCGGCCTGGCAGGCGGGCTCGCCGCTCGGTCGGTCGACATACTGTTTCAAGTATGCCTTCCTTCCTCGCGGCTCCGCACACCTGTCTCGCTTGGCGACTGCGCGATTTCGCGACGAACCGTCATGAATAATGCGCGCTGGCGTCTAAAATGGGACCAGGCGGGTTAGGAGGCTCATGTGAACGAGACATTATCTGAACATGCGGCACAGGCGTTGGAGTGGCCCCGGGTATTGGAAATTCTCGCGCAGCATGCACAGTCGGGGGTTGGAGCTGCACTATGCCGGTCGCTTTCCTTGTCGAACGACCTCGCGGAAGCCCGTCTGCGTCAACAAGAGACAACCGAGATGGTGAGTTTGCTGGAGGGGAGCGATCCGATGCCGGCGCTCACCTTTCCCGATATTCGCGAACAGCTGATTCGATCCAGAAAGGGAGGAACGCTTGAAGCCGGTGAGTTACGAGATTGTGCGGTTGTGCTGGCCCTTATGGCAGAAGTAGAGCGATATGCCGAGTCTCATACAGTCGAAACCAAGGCCCTGGCCAGGGTCTTGGAGCCGCTTCATGACACAAAAAGTTTGCGCGGACTTCTGAGGGCTATCGAAGGAGCGATCCAATCCGACGGTTCCATGAAAGACACGGCTTCGCCGGAGCTGCGACGACTTACCCACCAGGCTCAGGGGCTGAAGCAGGAGATGCGGCAGCATTTGGAGCAGATCCTCCATTCCAAACGCTTTGAGGAGGTGCTTCAAGAGACGTATTTTGCCCAGCGAGAGGGACGCTATGTCGTGCCGGTGAAGGCGGACATGCGGGGGAGAATCCCTGGAATCGTCCACGATGTGTCGGCCAGCGGAGCAACTGTTTTTCTGGAGCCGCGGGAGTTGGTCGAACTCAATAATTCCATCAAGGTGGCGGATCTGGAGATTGAACGTGAGGTGCAGCGTATCTTGCGTGAGTTGACCGCGCTGGTGGCCTCCAACGCGGAGAAGATTGGGCAAGGGATCGAGGTGCTGGCCGAATGTGATGTGATCAGAGCAAGGGCTGAGATGAGTCGTCGGCTCAAGTGCAACCCTGTCGCATTGAATAACAATGGTCGTATCGTGCTCAAGCAGGCGCGGCATCCGTTGCTGCTCATCGCGAAAGATCAGGTTGTCGCGAACGATGTTCACATGGATGAAACGGTCCGCGTCCTTGTGATCTCCGGGCCGAACACGGGGGGGAAGACCGTCACGCTCAAAATCGTCGGGTTGTTCGCGCTCATGGTGCGGGCCGGACTTCATCTCCCCTGTGCTCCGGAGTCAGAGATGGCATTGTTTTTCGACCTCTATGCGGACATCGGCGACGCCCAGGATTTGAGCCGCGATTTGTCGAGCTTTTCCGCTCATATGGCTTATATGATCAGACTCCTTTCCGAGAGCGCCGCTCGGCCAACGTCAAATGAATTCTCCGAAACGCGCGCGCTCATACTCCTTGATGAGCCTGTGACTTCAACTGACCCGCAAGAAGGGGCGGCACTGGCAGAGGCACTTCTCTGCCGTCTAGCCGAATTGAACATGAAAGTGGTGGCAACCACGCATTACGGTGCGCTCAAAGAGCTGGCGCAAACGACCGCGGGATTTGTGAACGCCAGTGTGGAGTTCGATGTGGAGCGATTGGCGCCGACGTATAGATTGTTCATCGGAATTCCCGGCGGTTCATCAGCCTTGGAGATCGCCGGTCGCCTGGGTATGGATGAACGTATATTGAACGACGCGCGGAAGCGGTTGCGTCACGACAATCAACGGCTCGATGAGTTAATGATGGATTTGCAGCGGAAGCAACGCCAATTGGCTGAAGATAGTGACAAGGCTCAGAAAGCTAGACAAGAAGCCGAACAATCGGCTCGGGAAGCACAAATGCTTCGAGCGCAACTACAAGAAGCGGAGCAAGAGGTTCGGCGTGGACTCAAGAAAAAACTTGGTGAGCAGTTTCAACGTGCGCGAGCGGAGGTCCAGGCCACCGTCGACTCTTTGAAACACGAACAGAAGCTGATCAAAGCCAAGGAAACGAAACAGCGCCTGCATGAGTTGGAGATAAAAGCCAGGCAGGAGCTTGTACCGCCAAGTAAGCCGATCCCACTTGAGCAACTTGGGATCGGCGACAAGGTGGAAATTACCGGCTTGGGCATGACGGGGAGCTTGATGGAAATGCCTCAAGGGAAAAAGCGCGTACGTGTCAAAGTCGGGGAGGGCGAAATCTTAGCGACTGTCTCGAACCTTGTCGGCCTGGCAGGCGAATCAGCTCCCGCGCCGCCAGCTGCGCCATCGGAAAGCGCACGCCGGTTTCCAACTGCTGGAGGATTGGGACTCGATGAACAGACGGTGGTGGATGTGAGAGGCCAAGCTGCGGATGAGGCGCTCGATCTGGTCGTCGCGGCCCTGGATCGGGCGATTCTCGATGGGGCCCTGTACCTCCGGATTGTCCACGGTCATGGGACCGGCCGTCTCAAATCCGTCTTGCGCGAATATCTAAAAGAGTCACCTTATGTGGACGAGTTTCGTCCTGGCGATCGAGCCGAGGGAGGGGATGGAGTGACCGTGGTGAGGTTACGGTGACTATTTTTCGCGCGCACTTTCATTGAGCCGGTAGGGCTTTCGCCAAAATATTTCGGTTGGTTGCCTGTATCGTTTCTGATTCATCCCGGTATCTAACTTGAACCATATCTGATTCAGCCAACAATCCATTCCATACCGTCCCGTGTTCTATTGAGTACTGTAACTGCCTGCTCTTGCAGTGGTTTTGAAGAATTATGGATTCAGTAGCTCCGTCTGGTATCGAGTTTGCTCAGTCGTTGTATGTCTCTGTTCCTTGATAAGGTTTTTGCACACGAATCACGTTTAGCCAGGAGGGGTCGACATGCGGAAAACGAAATTCTCTGAAATGCAGAGCCGGAAGGCGTCCGAGAGGAAGCGCCTGAGAGAATTGGAGCATGAGAATGGGTTGCTCAAGGTCTTATATGCGGATCTGCTGCAGAAGTTCTCGTCGATGAAGGAAGGCCTCACCAGAAGCGCGGGTGTCTGTTGAGCGTGAGGGGCATAACAGCTATCTGGCTATAAAAGCGACGAACTTGGAGTCAGCATAGGCACGTAGAGATGATAGGGCGCTCTCAGCGCCGGGTACTTCGACTTTGGGCGTGATGTGAGAAAGGAGATCACTGAATCGGCGCTACCACTGCACCCATCGGATGTGGAATTCGCATCAGCCGTGAAGGTTCTCCGTGGTGATCCGGTGTTTGCGGCGGTGCTGAGGGACGGTCTGGTGAGAAGAGAGCGAGCCTGCCGAGTCCCCAGTCAGACATTCAGGGACATCCTCTCAGTTTAGCTGCTCTCCGAGGACCTGTTCCCCGCCGCGGATGGTGCAATCTTCTTTGGTTGTGCGAATGGGGTGCCGTTCAGTGACATAGGTCATTTGTGTGCCGAGCCGACGGACTTGTCCGGGCAACAGGCAATCAACCATTTCGTTGGATTTCGGTCCATCCGGTACATTGATCACCTCGCCTCCTGAGGTCACAGAAGCGACTGACGAAGAGTCTGAAGCACAGGCCGACAGTCCAACCAGAAGAGTCACGGCCATAAAGAAAGAGTCGAGAATACTTTTGCATGTGAGGGCTATGTCATGAGATCGCCCCGCTAGGATCGTGATCGGTCTATCGCAAAGTTTTGGAGAAATATCTATGGCAGAGGCAGGCTTCAGATTGATCATGATCGCTCCTTGTGTTGAAAATTGAGCGTTCAGTGTCATCAAGAAGTGTAGCAGGCGCCATTGAAGCGTCTGGGGTGGCTAGGTTGTTTTTTATTCAAGTGCTTAGCGGTATGAGAGTTATTGCTGCATGCTGTTCAACGGAGAAAAGGTATCCACGATGTGGTTGAGTCTCGATAAGATGACGGCGAAAGAACAATGAGCTTTCAGGAGGGGCGCTCATCGATCAGGAAATTGTTTTGGACAAGAGTCCGGGTATCCTCCTTTCCGTTGCTTCCATCCGATCCGTTGCCGGCAGATGACAGCCCAACAGCTTTCCGAGGGGCGGGCATGTTATCAGAGTGCCCGCGGCACGAAGATAAAGTCACCGATCGTCTCGTGCCCAGCCATGTGGATAGGATCGTACGTGGGGATTTGCTCGGCGCCCATTTTCTGTGACGTGCTGACGACGCGGGTGCGGACGGCTAAAAATAGTCGTTCGGCCTCCAGAATCGTGGGGTTCTCTTCCAGTACGCCAAGAAAGGCCTCGGCGAAGACGGAATGTCCGCTACCTCCTGCATCCAGGACCGGCTTGACTCCACCCGAAGTCATGGCAGTGCGCACACGCTCTTGTGCCAGCTTTCTTAACACGTCGAACCGTGCTTCGTCGGTCAAGCCCGGCTTCAACTGCGCCAATGAACTTCTCGTTAATTTGCCGCCGAAGCAGGAATCCGCCACCACTATCACGTGTTTTGCGGAGATGAGTTGCAGCATGTCGGTCACGGCCGGCAGGAGGACCCATTCGGAATTATCGTTGGTCTCGGCATCGACGGGAATCCAGTAACCGCGATCGATGCCCGGTTCCAGATGTCCGTGGCCCGCGTAATAGATCAACAGATTGTCTTTTTCGTTGAGAATTTCTCGGTATTTATTGAGCGCCTTCATAATCTGTGAGCGCGTCGCATCTTTGAGGATCGTGACGTGGAACCCGTACCGTTCCGTCAATGTCTTGGCGACGGCAGTGGCATCAGAAATCGCATTCTTCAATTCCGACCAGTGCGCATAATGATCGTTGCCGATAACCAAGGCATGGTAGCGGCCGAAGTCTGAGAGGTCCTGTTTGGGCGCCTGGAGACTCGTGTGCGCCGTGCCTTTGGCTTTGAGGAGGAACTTTAATGCGGCGCGCTTGTTTTGCATGTCCACGGCGAGAATCTGGACGGCCAGTTCGTCGCTGGTTGATCGAAGGGCCGCAAGGGTCGCGGTGAACACGCCGTCTTCGTTGACCTTCATGTTCTCTCCGTTCACCGTCAGCGTCCGGAGTCCGGCCGGCGCCAGCACACGACCTGTGACGGAACGATGAGCGCCGGTGCTGACAGGAATGGCCAGTTCGTCTGTGCTCACCTGAATGCCCCGGGTCTTGGTGAGCGGTGGATCGATAATTTCCAGCGAGGGCCCGTCGAAGCCGAGATCATTGACAGACGCGACTTGAAGTTCTTTGGCCTGTTTCTCCGCGTTGGCTTCGAGAGAGGCGATTTTCTGCTGGAGTTGCACGACGTCCTTAATCCGGCCGTCAAGCTCTCCTCTCGCCCTGTCCATTTCGTCCTGAAGCTTCTTGACCGTCGCTTCGTACTTGGCTATGGCTGCGGACTGATCAGGTTTCGCGCGGAGTTGTTCCAACTCTGCCCGCGCGGTCTGGTAGCGCTGCTCGGCATCTTGACTCTTACGTCGCTCGTCGGCTGCTAACCGCTGGCGTTCCTGGAGCTGGCCGTCTAGCCGTTTCAGGTCCTGGTTCGCAGCGGCAACCTGTTCTCGCAGGGTCTGCGCTTCGCTGTCACGGCGGGCGACTGTTTGTTCAAGGATTTGAATGCGGTCGGCATTCTTTTCGAGCGCGGCGATACGAGCTTGCAGCTGGGCAATCTCCACATTGCGGTTAGTCAGCTGGTGTGTTTCGAGGATAATCTCTTCCTGAAGCTTCTGAATCTGCTGTGCGAGTGCGGCGGCCTGCTGACTTTTCTCAGGCTGTACGCGAAAGGCGGCGAGGTCAGCCTGAAGCGTCTGATACCGTTGCTCACTCTGCTTGAGTTTCGCGCGCTCTTGTTGTGCCTGACCGGTTCGTTCCCTCACAGTTGTCTGGAGTGTGGCGACCTCTTTGTTGACGTCCCGAAGTTCGCCGGTCAATTTCTTGATTTCCTGATCCTTGGTAGCGAGCGCCTGCTCCAGTTCGCGGATGCGTGTCGTGGCTTGCGTGTCGGGGAGATGCTTGTTAGTGAGGAGGGACAGCGCGGCGTCGTTCAAACCGGACGCTTTCGCGAGCCACGTGAAGGCTTGCGCCGGATCTTTCGGCACACCCAAGCCTTGTTCGTATAGCCGGCCAAGGCTAACTGCCGCTCGTTTGTCTCCCTGCTCAGCGGCTTTGCGATACCAGTCCGCCGCCTGCTGATAATCGGGTTGTCCGCCTGCGCCCTTTTCATACAGCGTCCCGACATAATACTGGGCTTCCGCAGACCCTTTTTGAGCTTCACTCAGCCAGATTTTTAGGGATGTCCCATAGTCTGCTCGGTCTCTCGCGACGTATTCGCCGCCCCGGATCGTGCAATCTTCTGCGGTTGTGCGGACGGGGTGACGGTCAGTGACATATGTTACTTGTGTGCCGAGTTGGCGAATTTGTCCCGGCAATAAACAATCGACGACCTCATAGGTTTCAGGGCCACCCGGCGCATTCACGGCCCCCGTGACAGCGGTCACCGAATCGACCGGCGGTGGATCTGAGGCACAGGCCGAAAGCACAGCCATAAGAGTCGCCGCCGTAAAGAAAGAGATGGGAATGCTTTTACAGGCTGTGTTCATGTCGTGAGATAGCCCCAGCTCCAGACCCTCCGTGATCGGTCTGGGGTGGAGTTTCGGGAAATGCTCGTTGCCAGGACAGGTTCTTGCTTAACAAGCAGGAACGTCCCATTGCAGATGGCAGGCATTGTACCTATACGGGTATTGTACCTATAATGGGCCGCCTCGCCAAGTGGCGTTCGACTGATTTTATGCACAGATACAGCGAGGGCAGTCTTGACGGATATCATATTTATAGACGTATGTCGTGACCTGGCAGCTTGAAGGACATTTCGACCGGGAAGGACTATGAGCATTTATCCATAGATGGATATTGTCGCTAATCTAAACGTGGCAGCGATCCGGCCTGAGCAGCATCTGTTCTTTCGCATGGTAAGAAAATAAGGGCTCTTCTCCTTGGTGAGTGGGTCCACGCAGCGCGAGACATGGTATCATCGGCGAGATAGGAACGAGCATTCTGCGTTCTACCTGGCCTGGAGATCTGGCATGACTGCCGATACCCTCCAACGCCTGTGGGACTTCTCCCGCATTCCCTACTTCCGGCCCACTCTAACAGTACCGGGCATCGTCAGTGCCCCGAAGCCCCTGGTCGTTTCGCTCCAGCGGTGGACTCGCGGTTTACGCGATAAAGTGAATCTGTGTCTGAACCTCCTCACTCGCATGCTTACCCTCATTGTGAAGTCAGACCACAATCGTCTGCTCGGGAAGGAGATGATCTCTGGATCTCTCTAGATTTATGACTGGATCGTTTTCGATTCACAGGAACTGCGTTCCATTCTAGAAGCTTCAGCTCAAGGCGCAATGCTGGGAACAACCACAGACAATGACAGAAGACATACGCAGATCAGATCAGGTACGGAGCGTGCTCTATATTCCCAGAGCCAGGATTCTTCATGAATGCTGTCGCAAGGGGTTCGAGACTGAAGCCTGACGGGGCATCTCGCACATAGGGCAGACGGAGACGTGCGTCCAGTTCGTCGAGAAGGTCAAACGAGAAGGCCCCCGCCAGGGGAAAGGATAGGCTCGACCCGATAGGATGAACTCAGTCCGCAATCACCTCACTGGCGAAGGAGAAGACCCAGAATAAAGGAGGACCCCATGATCCTACACAATTCGAAACGTAGGAGTTGGCACCTCATTCTCGTGAGCGCGGTTGTCTTTGGTCTTCAGGTTTATGAGCCCGGAGGAGCCTCTGCACAGGTACTTAACCAGAAGGTGGATGAACTTTTACAGAACAACTGTGCGGGTCTTGGGGCCGTAGGAGGCTCACCTAATTTCGGTCCTGAACTCGATGCTCTTTGTGCCTTCCCTCCAACAGGCGCAGCCAGTTCTGCAGGTGGTGGCGCTGCATCGGTTCAAGGGTCTGCCGCATCGATTTTGAACAGGGGGGTGCTTCAACGGTTGTACGAGACGGAAGAGGAGGAAGGCCAGACACATGCACGATCCTCTTCCATGAGGCTCAACCCCTTTGGCTCACTGCTGTCACTTGGGTACGCTTCTTCCGTATCATCTCCGTTGTATGCCGCTACGACAGCCGACGGTGGGTCAACGGCGACATTCACCAGCGGCAGCCAGGGACGCTGGAACGGGTTGGGATTTTTTGCCAGTGGGCTGGTTGAATCCCTCAATCGTGACATTACGACCTTTCAGGATGGGTACAGGTCCACAATTTTTGGCTTCACCGGCGGAGCAGATTATCGTTTCAGCAAAAAACTCGTTGCCGGGCTGGCCTTCAGCTATTCCAACACCGATGGAAACTTCAGGAGCGGCGGTAATTTCAGCACGAATTCTTATGGCGGCCTCTTGTTCGCCTCCTATCTGCCGACGGACCGGACCTTCATGCAGGTGACCGGGGGCTACACGCGCAATAATTATTTGGTTGCTCGGGCTCTGAGCGCTAACGTTTCCAATGATCCGACCCGACCCCAAAACAACCCTGCCGCTGTCAACGACATTAGCGGTATTGCGTCCAGCAACTCTAACGGCAATGTCTTCACCCTCGGACTCTTGACTGGGTACGACCATCCGATCGGCCGATTCACCATTGGACCACGCGCGGGGGTGAACTACAGCAATACCCAGATTGGTGACTACACCGAAAACGGCAGCACGGGAATCGAACTCAAGTACAACGATCAATGGATCAACTCTTTGCAAAGTGTCCTCGGAGTCCAGGGATCAGCCGCTTTCAGCACCAGCTTCGGCGTCCTGGTTCCACAGTTTAATGCGGACTATATCCATGAATTCGCCAACTCCCAGCGCCTGATCACTGTGCAATTCGCTCAAGACTTCCGCACCAACGCGACCAAGTTTCAATTCAAGAATGATGTCCCTGTTCGGAACTATTTCAATCTGGGGACTGGTCTTGTGATGGTCTTGCCGAATGGTTGGCAATTCTTTACGAACTTCCGTGCGATGGTCGGCAACGAACACTTCAACAACTACGCCGGCACGTTCGGGCTGCGGGTGGCTTTATAGGAGCCACTGGCGCACACGCGGTAATTAGTGGAGGGGTGGGTAGTTCAACCACGTCGCGATACAGATCGGGGAACGTATGGCGGGAATCTTCATCAGTTACCGGCAGGCCGATGCTGCACCTTGGGCGATGACGTTGCGCGACGACCTTGCTCGCGCGTTCGGCAATGACCAAGTCTTTCTCGACAAAGACACCCTGCACGCGGGTAATTGGCGAGATCAGATCAACCAGGCACTCGATCGCTGTGCCGTCGTATTGGTCGTGATTGGGCCACGATGGCTCACCACTGTAGATGCACAGCACCAACCACGTCTCGATCTCCCAGACGACGTCCATCGCCAGGAGGTCGCTCTCGCACTGAATCGGCCTGAGGTCACGGTGATTCCTGTGCTGGTCGAGGAGACGCCTATGCCACGGGCCGAACAGCTGCCGGAGGACCTGCGCCACCTGTGTGATCAACAAGCGTATAAGATCGGGGACACTCACATACGACGCAAGGCGGACATGGAGGTCTTGATTCAGAACATCCAGTCGGTCGGTGGTCTCAAGGCACGTGCTGAGACCACCGATGCAAGTGAAGCCGAGTCGTCGACGTGGCTCAAACCGGATATCACAGTGATCAGCATTGCTGCCGTGTTGACGATCTGTGCCGCCACGCTGGCCTATCTCTCCAACACCCCGTTCGTGAATGGGGAGCCATTCGTCTTGTTATTGGTATTCTATGGACTTGCGGTTGGCGTAAGACGTCTGTGGCGTATTCGTGTTGAGCGGAGAAGGGGGGGGACATGAGGCGCTCTTCATGTGTGTGGACTGTGGTAGGGCTGTGGTTCATTGCAACCCTCTCTTACTCCTCCGCCGTTCATGCGGCGGAGAACGTCAGGCCAGATGACACCGATGGATTGGAGCTGATTTGTCTTACGGAACAACCTGCCATCGTCGAGGGTGACAGCGTAGGACTGCGGGCGTGGGGGAGTAGGTCGGATGGTCAACCGATTGCGCAACCGATCACCTTTGAATGGCAGGTCACGGAGGGCCGCATCCAGGGCACGGGAGCCAATGTGCGCTGGGATTTGACCGCGGCCCCCATCAAGCCGACCGAACAGCCCAAGAAAATCGTCGCCATTGTCCATGCCACTGTGCCAAGTCTGGATACGGCACGCTGTCAGGTGGAGATCTTCATCGGTATTAAGTCTCGCGGGGGCTTGATTTCGGCTCGACAGTTCTTGCTGCCCAACAAAGCTGAAAAACTGAATTATGGACTTTATAGCTACCTGCTCTTCAGCGCCCCTCCAAAAAACTTGGAAGAGAAAGCCAGGTACCTCAGAATCTTAGGATCCTGTTTAAGCATCATGCAGGATATCGATGATTTTCTTGAAAGGCAGCAGCCGCCAGGCGAACTGAATGCCACCTATATCCCGGTGACGAAGGTTCCGAAGCCCGGAAATTCGAGTGCAGAATGGGCAGAGAATACGCTGGCCGCCTACGATTATGCGGCCGCTCAAATTCTATTGAGCAAGCTCAGCACGACATATCAAGACGGCCCCTATCTCATCTCGGTGCTGAAGCCATTGTCGAAAGCAGGCAGCCCTGTGCCCGTGCATTTGTTTCAAGACTTCACCGGCGTCGTGCCGGATCATGCATCGAACTGGGTGAAGCATTTCACTTATCTCGCGGCGCAACAACGGAGTTGGCAAGATCAATCTCTGCGGCAATTTCACCTCAAAATGCGCAATCTTCTCGCCGTGGCCGGCATCGTCACTCCTGAGTTGGTGAACTCGGTCAAAACTCTGGTTCAGATCAGGTAGAGAAGGGGGGGGATGCGATACATCCTCGAACCAATCGACATATTCGAGAAACTCCGTCCTGCTCTTCGGCCTCGCGCCGATCACGCCTAATGCCGAATCCATGATGACCGATCGGGCGTCGTGGCTGCCACCAGCGAGCGTGCCTCATCAAAACGTTTCATCCCCGGTCGGCTCATAGTGCGGCTCAGCGTTCATGTCGTGTCGCAACTTCGATAACTCGAAATACATGCGGCGCCGGGCCCGGCTTTGATTGCCGAGCGGGCGGTGCTCGGCGATGCAGTGCCAGGGATTGTAGGAGAGGCGTCGCGCGAACGCGATCTGCGCTGGTGAATCGAATTTCTGCTTTGGGATACGCAACGTAGCCACCGAGACGCGAGGCGACAGCTGCTCCGGCCACAGCACCGCATTGTTTTCGATCGGCATCAGATGAGGATCGGTCTGCAACTGCAGGCGAATGTCCAGCTCGACATCGCCCTGATCGAGCGCGGCGACCATGGCCTTGCGCAGGTAGTCATCAGGCGGCCGCAGCGGCAGGCGTGGGATCGGAGTTTTCTTGTTTGATTTCGGCCACACCGAATATTGCATCGCCTGCCCTTCTCCCAGCAGATAGGGCACACAACTGAAGTACGGCGCCTCGAATGGACTGCTCTGTGTCTTGGTCCACAGTCCCTGCATGATGAAGTCCAACAGGTGGGGACGGCGAAGATTGAGAAAGTAGAACATCGGCGCATTCTTCAGGCTCTCACGCTGCAACTGACTGTTCGCGCGCGTGTCCGGCGTCACGAAGGTCGGTGTGGACACGCCAATCATATCCTGTGTGAATTGTTCTTCCTCCATTAGTTTGAGACCGGGAACTCCCATCAGCTTGATGCTGATGCTCATGAACCCCACGTCGTCGATGTCCGGGGTCACGTAGGGCCCGGGACCGGAAAAACGTACCCATGCGCGATAGGTTTTGGGGTGCGCGAAGATGCCGTGCCGGAATTGAGGCGGCAGGCCGGCGTGGACGATGAACTCGGCACGCACCATGCCGTGGGTCTTGGTATTTCCGCCGCGTTCGAATCCGCCCGGCTTCCACAGTCCGCGCATCTGCTGCTGAAAGGTATCGATGATCGATCGGAGCGAGGCCTCTTCGTCTGGTTGCACCCGTTCCTCGGCAATCTTCAGACCTTCGTTCGGCCGCTGCCAGTTGATCAAGGCGGTGGTTAGGCGCGCGATCGGGTCACGCAGCACCGCGTCGAAGGCCGGACGCATCCAGGGATCGATGCGCCGTTGCAGTTGGAGTAGTCGCATAAACGTATCGCTGATCCAATTCAGGAATGCTGAACCGGTATCGGCAGGCGGTGCCGGGCGGCTCGTCATTGAGCCTAACACGTTCCTTTTCATCACGACCCCTTTGAGTACGTTGTCGCGAGGTACCGCAAGGCGCGAATCCCGGGCAGGAAAAAGTAGGCGCCGCCTTGCACGGTGACGAACCGCGGCAGGCCGGTCAGCCGTCGATCCGGACCATCGGCTTGCGGAATCGAGAAGCCGTCGGTGGGCGAATCTCCCGGGTCCGGCAATCGATGGCCGAGCAACGGATCGCTTTCGCCGGTGAGTCCGGCAAATTTGCTCCCGATCAACCACGCGCTTTGCACGAACTCGAACTGCCGCTTGATATTGGCCACAAGGCAGATGAAATAGATCCCGGTCTCTGTGCCGGGCGAGGATGGCGTCGCGGACAGCGCAGGCGCCACGCCTGCACCGAAGGTTCGTCCTCGGCGAAGCAGGCGATGAAAGCGTGTGGATGCGACCAAATCTTGTTGCCGCGCCGCCGCGTTGAAGCCCAACATACGCCACAGACGCGAGAGGATTCCCGGAGGACCGGGGGGCAAATCCGCATTGCGCGGATTCATGCGTCGAATGTGAGCGCCCAACGGGCAGCGCACACCTCGTGGATCGTCCTCGTAAGTGAAGTCGTTCAGTTTCGATCGCTGGGCGGGAGCGTTGCCGGCGCCTGAGTCCTTGCTTGGTGCTACCAGAGGTTCGCCGTCTTTCTTCCGACCCACCATCGCGGCAGCCAGCTGTTCGCGCAAGTCCACATCACCGTCCGCTTGCCGGTCCAGTTCGCCCCAGAAGCCTTGCACGTCCTGCTGAAGTTGACGCAACACGAGATAGCAGCCATTGCGTCCGAGGTCGGCTTGGTCCGGTGCGTCTTCGGCTCTCGGCAGCAGACCACCTGGGTCATTCCGTGGAGCAAGCAGCGGACGCGCGGTGTAGAGCCCGTATTCGTTGGGATAGCCGAGCAGAAACTCGCCGAGGCAACTCACGTTGCTGTACTCGATCTGGTCCTGGTCGCGCACCGGGCGCTTTCGCTCCCAATCGATTTGCGGTTGCGAAATGCCGTCGACAAATCCAAACGGCTCCACGTCCTGTGTATCCGACGTCGACAGGCGTTCGATGCGCGCGAAGCCGGCCGCGCATTGCGCGTCGATCTCCTGTTCCCATGCCGCCAGTCGCCCGGACCGGGCATACAGAAGCACGGCAACGTGCGGCACCCGCTCGCCGGCGCCCCATTGCCAACCGCTCGGATCATTGGCGCCGATATCTCCCAGACGGCGCGCACGCGCGGCGTCACTCGCCATGCCGGCGACAAATTCGGCTGAAAACTCCGCGAGCAGGTCGGGGGCGACCTCCAATGCACGCAGTCCCTCGCTCGTGAATGCGACCTGGAGCGCGGTCTGGGGCAGTGGATCGGCCTTGATTGCGCTCGTGACCGGCGCCTGCGCCAACCACGCGCGTGCCGCGGACGGATCCTTGACGCGCAGTAGGAGAAAACACGCTTCCGTCAGGTGCTTGTGCGCGAACCGCACCAGGCCCTGAACGTCGTTCAGTTCCACAGACCTGTCCTGACTCAGGTGTGTGCTCATAGCAGCTGTAACCAGGCTTGAGCCTGCGCGTCAGTCACGCTCGCAAGCTCCAGCCCTTCCCTGATACGCTGGTTCCGTTTGAGATCGACCAGGGCCAGGCCCGGATAGGCCTGGTACCAGACCTGTGTCGGCAACTGATGGCGCCGCTGGTAGTGCTTGAACTTGTTTTCAATGCGCGCGCCGCGCGCGACCAGCCAACGCGTGCGCGGCCAGCCCACGCCGTGGCTGAACGCGAGATTCAGGCCCCACGCCACCTTGTTGATGAAGTCGTCCATGTAGGCCTCGTGGCCGCCGTCATAGTTGCTGGTGAAGACGAGCCGGCGCTTGTCATCGAGAAAGGCCCAGAAGGCGAAATGAATCGTCTGTACGCGTGCGAGAAAACCGCACGTGAAGATATGGCGACAAGTGTAGTCGATCACCGTCAGCACAAGCGTCACGAGCCAGCGGCGAAACAGTCCCGGCTTGACCGAGCCGAATGCCGTGTACTGGTTGGTCACATCGTAGTCTTCCAGATGCTGCAATTCCAGCAGCGCCGCGCGGTCCGGGGGCGGGCAGATTTCGGCGTCGCTGTTCTCTTTCGTTCGCAAGATGAAGATCAAGAGCGGCGACAGGACGATCAGAAACGGTAATAGAATTAGGCCCGCCAGCGGAATCGCAACGAGATGGAGGAGCTTTGCAATTTTCCAGCGCAGTGGCGTCGGCTCCGGCGGCGTCAGACCAAGCCTCCCGGCGCTGACTTCAGCATCGACAAAGTCGATCAACTCGCGCCGGAGTTGCTGAGCTTGCGCGGCCGATGCGAGCGGCGCGCGCGGCACTTTCACGGCGAGAGCACGTTGCAGTGCGCTTTCCTCCTTGACTTGCCGTACCGTGCGACCGACCCAGTTGATGTAGTTGGCAGCCAGTCGATGTTGATGCGTTTGCATCCAGGGTAGTAGATCCTCATCCGCATCGAAGCCGTCGCAATGCATGAAGATTCGGCGCAACCCCGTATCCGCGCGCTGTGCCAGATCCGCGATGCACTCGCCTGCGGATCCGTCACAGCTGCCGATAAACGCAAGGTAGACGGGCAGGTTCTGGCGCGGGACCGCGTGCGCTTCGATGTCGCCGAGCGTGAGATCATCCAGCACCACCAGCCGCGCAAAATGCAGGCGTTCGAACTGCCCGAACGGCAGGACCGCGTTCGTCGGGTCGGCCATACCTGGCTTCGAATTCATCGTCATCAGCAGTTCCCTCAGACCGCGTTCACGGCCTGGCGTGACCTGTGCCACCAGCATGAATTGGGACTGCGGAGTCACGGCATCAGATCCTTTGCATGGCAGCTCTGGCCATCAACCTATCCATGATGTGCTCCCGCCGCTTCAGTCAACTCACGACTCGGCGTCAGGCAAGCTGGTAAGGTGTCGTAGTCCTGCCGCAGCAAATCTTCAGGGGCAAATGTCGCGCCCCGTTTTCGTTGAATCGCGGCCACTGCCTCCTTGCGAAGCATCTGCAAATCGGGATGACTTTTCCACTGGTCCAGGCTGACCCGGTGATGCAATAGATGCATGGCCGGCGGCATCGGCGCTTCCAGTTGTTCGGGGCCGGCAATGTCCCACATACGTAACCGCACGAAGATTCGATCGGCACATTGCGTTAAATTCGCTTTGATCTCTGCGGGAGACCCATGGAGAAAGTTCGGGGGAAAACTATCCTCTCCATGATGACAGGCACCACAATACTGATGGAACGTCTTGTGGTCGCCGATCAGCGAAGCCTCGTGTGCCGCGCCTGGTGAGGGATGCGAGGCAACTTCGTCGTCCACCGGTGGCGGCATGCCGTGATCATCCAGACAGCAGCGAGCGACGGCCGGAGCGCCCAATTGCTGATCGAGCGCCGTCAAGACGGTCACACGCCGGAACGGCTGGTCAGCGAACACATCGGTTCGGCCGATCAAGGTCTCTTGCGCCATGGCGTTCACCACGTGTTTGAGCCGCTCCGGTTGTCGATGCACCAGGCGGTTCAACCGATCGAGATCAGCCCTAGTGAAGAATTGCGCGAACGAAGCCAGGACTCGCTCGAGTGTCTGTGGTGTATCAGGAATGGTCCACACCTCCAACGGTTCGCGAGGCAATGTCGGCTCATGCGGTCCGCGAAACAGGGATCGTGGTTCTCTTCCCTCAAGGGCAGTGGCTTCCACCTCGCTGAGACCAGGGAACTCGCTCACTGCGACATACCGAAAGGGATTGCGATTCGGGATATCCGGATTGGGAATGGCTAGCCCGTGTCGCCAGCGTGCCAGCCAGGCGGCAAGAAACGAAGGTGGCTCTATACCGGCCTCGGCCGTTTGCCAGTCCTGGACTAATCTTTTAGACATTGCATATCGAAGGACCCACTCGATCAGTTCGGCTCGACACCTGATCGACTGTTCCGGTCGACCGGCCTGTTCGCATCCCTCACGCCAGAGTAGTTGTGCGAGCGAGATGTCGTTGGCACGGTCGGTGGCGTCATCGAAGGCCTGCAACGTCCCCACACCTTGTCGAATGGGAAAGCCGTGATAGGGTCGGCGTTGATGGATAAGCAAGGCGGCGATTTTGTGATTGACGTTGGTTTCGTCCCACATGGGACGCGAAAAGATGGGGCTCTGATTTTGATGGCATGCGGTGCAGAGCGCGCGGTTGGCGTACCGAACGATCGGCGTGCCGTCGGCCCGATAGTCGCTCACGATCTGAAACTCGAATCGGCCCGCCGCCTCGTTATAACTGATGACCTCCAATACAGCGGTCTTTTCATGGTAGCCGATGAAGAGCCGATCTTTGAGATGCATGCCGGACAAACTTAAGGTCGAATCACCTTCAGTATCGACGGCCAGCACAGCTCGCGGATAGGTAAAGAACGCTCCGTCGCCGGCCCGCCGCTGCAGCGAGCGATTGACGGGAATCAGCAATCGTTTAAGGACCGGTGGTGCGCGTTCAGAGTGGAGTCGCGATTCGATACGAACCAACAGGGCAGAAAACGGAAATGGGATGTCATAGACCTTTTTGCCGTTTACGTCGTTTGTGATCAGGAAGTCAAACAGGGATCGTCCGACCGGTGGGACGTTTGTTCCGGGCTCGGTCGGATCGACAACCCATGGAGGTGTCGTGGAATCAGGAGACGAAGGGATAGTCGATTGGGCAACTGAGGCAGGCCGTTGGTCGGCAGACGTTCCTATATCCTGCCGATCACATCCCGAGACCAATGCCGTCATCATGACCATCCATCTCAACCCCGTTACCCACCGTCTGGCCATCCGTTGCATGGTTTAACCGGTGTAATCTGACGTCACTGGGTTTCCATTAACCGAGCATGTTGGTTGCCCGTCTTGTTGGCCATTGCCGTCATGCGCTGACTGCCGACCCAGCAGTCCTCGTTGACTGTCCCGGAACCGACAAAAGACGAAGATTCCTTGTCTGCCACCGCCTTGTTATAGAGGGTGAAATTCAAGGCAAAGACCTTTTTGATGTAAGCCCGGCCCAGATAGAACCCTGGACGAACCATGCGAATTTCATCGCGTATCTCCAGGCCTTCCCGCCCGGCTAACATATCCGGCATGTCGCGGTAGCCCGGTAGGTCATCCGTGAAGGCATAATCGATGATGACCGATTCCCGGCGTCCATCCAGTAGGCTCTGGCCGCAGTAAAGCTTCGCGGGGAACAGCAACCAGGCGTCCTTCCCGTCTACATCCAGCTTTTGGATCTTCTCGACGTTCGGACCGACAATCGGTTTCAAGATACGCAAATCCTCAATGCGATTTCTGAGCACGCCTTCCCCGCGATAGAAGACCTTTCCTTTCCAGATGAATTCGCCGATGTGCTCAAGCGTGGCTGCCTTGAGGTCGACGAAGAACCCTTTGATGCCTCCTCCGACGATTTCGGCCAGTCGTGCCCGTTCGCTCGATCCCTTCGGGAAAAACATTTGTCCATCGTACACTCCGTCCGGAATCGGACCGGCCGTCAGACGGGCATAGATCTGATCGACCTGTTCCTGCGTGGCGCCCTTGAGATTGTCCGGTGTGACCTTCATGAGATCGGCCGGCATGAGAGGTGACTCGTGCTCCAATCGGGCAAAGTCGATCTTGTCGTGATATCGTTCGCCGCTCTGGGCAAATGGAATCGGCGGCGGATCTGGGTTACAGCCAAGGAGAACGGTTTGGCTTACCACCAAGCCGACTGACATCAACCATCGTGCGCGTTTCATCGTGATCACCTCTTTCCTGAATTCATGCATCAGAGTGTCGCTAGGAACGCTGTCAGCGCATCCTTCTCCTGATCCGAGAGATCCTCGCCGAATCGGTGCCCATCGTTTTCGATGACCGCGAGACTGTTGCTGTAGATCTCCCGCAATTCCGCTCCGGCTTCGAGTATCGATCCCGGCTTCTCGATCAATTCCGTGCCCTTGTCTTGGATCGTTTTGGCGATCCGTTCGCCTTTTTCCGCACCATACCGGTCGGCGTACTTGGCTTTCAGTTTGTCGAAATCTACCCGCGCCATGACGAGGTCTCCCACCAGTTCCTTGTGACGGAAGTTCCCGATGCGCGCGGCCGGCGTGCCGACCGGAAAGCGGATGGCCGTGTCGATGAACCGCTCGCGTTCTTTATCACTCAGTTTTGGAAACAGCCGAATGGTCACATCGGAATTGAACCCGGTCACTTTTGGAATTCGTTGAGATGGGTTGAGCAGCTCTTTCATCGACGCTTTGTAGAGCTTGAATCGCCCCTCTACGCTGGGATCAAATACCCAACAGGGCGGCGGGCTGGCCAGCGGCTTCCCATCTTTATCGACATACGACGCGTAGTAGTGCTCGTCCAATGGGCCACCGCAGACTTCAGGACCCACGGCGTTATTGTGCATGAAGGGGGCATAGGCCCACAGACTCAACAGCGAGATATTCCGGTAGTAGCCCCGTCCACCGTCCGAGGGTTCCTTGAGCTGTGGGTCACCGGGCTTCGCCCGTAAGGTCTCAGAACCGTACTCTTCCCAAACGCGGCCCTGCATGTGATTGGAATGGAGGGATCGCGAGCGGTTTGTGCCGACCTCGCTCACGGGGATGAGCTTGTCGTTACCGAGCCAATCGACGCGAATGCCTTTATCCTTCGGATCTGTGGAGACTGTTCGAAAATCTCGATTCTCGAACGGTCCGCTCTGGCTGGAATGGCACGAGGCGCACTTGCTCGCGAAAATTGTGCGGCCCTGCTCAACTGCGCCCTTGCCGAATTCCTTATTGAGTTGTTCGACGAGCGCGGCGTTGTTCTTCAACCCACGGGCTTGGTACAGGTCGGCCGGGGCTCCGGTGAGCAAAAACTTGAGGACTTCCTCTAGACGGTCTTCAATCGCCCGGAACTGCGGACAGTCTCGGCGCACCTGTCCGATGTCGAACGGCGTCTGCCCGAACCCCCGCATCGTGGGGTCGAGCTGGCGCATGTCTGTAAGATGATTCACCCATCCTTCCTCGGAGCAGCTTCCGATGTTGAAGTACACCCGTTGAATTGCTTCGAGGGCGCCGATGCTGTCTTCTCCACCTTTCAAAATGTGGTGGACGAACTCTTTCTTTCGGCCCCGCTCCCAGCACTTGCCGTCCTTGCCCGGTTCGCACCAACAGGTCCGCTCGTCTCCTCCAGCCGGACATTGGTTGGTCTTGCGCCATTTGATGATGTCTTCCTCAAAGATCGGCCGCTTGGCCAGGTTGATAATCGCGTTCATCGTGCCGGCGTTGTTGACCTGATCGTTTGGAATCGCAGAGGTATCGACGGCACCAGGACGGGAATGGCCGTAGATTTGGTACTCAATGGTGTTCGGCGCCATTCCCGACCCCAATATTTGCGAGAATCGCCCATACTGATTGCCGACTGTGCCGGAAAGATTCTCCCATTTCGGATGGGCCGGATCTTTGGGAGGTCGTATTGGATCGAAGGCGATGTGGCAGGCGCCGCACGACATGCCGATGCGATAGGGCGGCTCGATCGAGCCGTCGATCAAATGACTCTTAGCGGGCGCTTCACGGTCCTTGCGCGGTGCCGTTTTGGCGGTATAGCCGTCCCACGTGTCTAGATGTCCGCCGTTAATCTGGAGCCATTTCACCTTGTCGAATTTGGGATTCGGAAATTTTCGCAGTCCCAGCGCGCCGGTCGACGTCCCGAACTCGAGGTCGCAGGCTGATTGTCGCAAATCTTTTGGACCGTGCGGATCGTCCTTTGCAAGCGGCACGTCTTCCAAATCGCAGGCAGGATCACGATACCCGGTCTTCCCGACATACTTGAGCAATTCGTCGTCGCCCGGACAATAGTCGAAGCCATAGGTCTCATCATAGCTTTTAGCCGGGCAGTGAGGATCACCCGGCTTACAACAATCCGGATCGTTGATGAGGCCCCACCGATAGAAGCGCGCGTCGCGCGCGTCACTTCGCAAGACTCGATACCAATCGATCATGACACCGAGTCGTTGCTGATAGACGTAGGTAAAGAAGCGCGCGTTGCCGGCCGTGGCGTTGAACCAAATCTCCGCGCCAACCAGCTCGGCATTCGTCAGATGTTTGCCATAGTGAAATGTTGAGGAGTCGGGCTTGCCGCTTGCCGCGACAGCTGGTCCTTCCGCCAAGACCGCATACCCGGTAAGTAAGGCCAAACCAAGAATGAGTCTGAATACGGTTTGTATCCGTCGCATGACCATATCCTCCTCCGTCCTTATGAGCAATTGCTCACGTGCTGATGGTGCTCAACCAGCGAAGCCTTCCGCATCCAATGCGGTTCTTTCATGCGAGAGTACCGATGCATGTACGTAGAGTCAA
>JAHBWU010000149.1 GCA_019636835.1 Nitrospira sp. | reverse complement strand
GGCTCACGTTTTCAACGGTCACGGAGATAGATTATTGGCTGTGGACTCATTGTGAGGGCTACTCTTGAAAACCAAGACACAAACCATACTGTTTTGGGCAGTGGTAGGCTTGTCCCTAATATTTCTCTTCAACTTGTGGAGTGTGCCTACGCGTGCGCGAGAGGAACAGATTATTTTCAGCGATTTCATGGCGAAACTCGACAAGGGCGGCTTCGAGAAGGTCATCATTCAAGGGCATCAGATCAGCGGCGTATTAAAAGATAACTCCCGACTTCGAACCTACGCGGCGGACTATCCCGATCTCGTCCAAGTGCTGCGAGAAAAGCAGGTTCAGATCGAAGTCAAACCACTCGATGAAAGCCCGTGGTACATCCAATTTCTGGTGACCTTGGGGCCGTTCGTTCTCTTTCTGGGCCTGTTGTTGTTCTTCATGCGACGGATGCAGGTCGGGAAGGAAGCCCTGTCCCTCGGGAAAAGCAAAGCCCGCATGCTGACGGACGAGCGGAAAAAGGTGACGTTTTCCGATGTGGCGGGCATTGATGAAGTGAAAGAGGAGGTACAAGAAACGGTTGAGTTTCTGAAGGATCCGCGAAAGTTTCAGAAACTCGGGGGACGCATTCCTAAGGGAGTGCTGGTTGTGGGTCCGCCTGGAACCGGGAAGACATTATTGGCGAAGGCCATTGCCGGCGAGGCGGGAGTTCCCTTCTTCAGCATCAGCGGTTCGGATTTTGTGGAAATGTTCGTGGGAGTCGGAGCTTCTCGCGTTCGTAGTTTGTTCGAGCAAGCGAAAAAACATGCGCCCTGTATCGTGTTCATCGATGAGATCGACGCAGTTGGTCGATCAAGGGGAGCGGGGCTTGGCGGCGGACACGATGAACGCGAGCAAACGCTCAACCAGTTGCTGGTCGAAATGGACGGATTCGATACGACGGAGGGCGTCATTCTGGTTGCCGCGACCAATCGACCCGATGTGCTCGACCCGGCTCTGCTCAGGCCTGGCCGATTCGACCGGCAGGTGACGGTGAATCATCCGGACCTTCGAGGCCGTTCAGAAATTCTTAAGGTGCATACGAAGAAAGTGCCGGTTGCAGCCAACGTAGAATTGGAGAAGATTGCTCGAGGGACTCCCGGTTTCTCAGGCGCCGACTTGGAAAACTTGGTCAATGAGGCGGCGCTTTGGGCTGCTCGTCAGAACAAAAGCGAAGTTGGAGCCGTAGACTTCGAAATGGCAAAGGATAAGATCTTGATGGGCGCCGAGCGCAAGAGCATGATGCTTACGGACGAGGAAAAGCGGGTCACCGCCTATCACGAGGCGGGTCATGCCTTGATGGCCAAACTTCTGTCGGACACCGATCCTATTCACAAGGTGTCGATTATTCCGAGAGGCCGCGCTTTAGGTGTGACCATGCAGTTGCCGACCGACGACCGCCACAATCATTCCAAAGAGTTTTTGTACAACATGCTGGCGATTCTCATGGGCGGCAGAGTTGCTGAAGAATTGATGTTCAAGCACATCACGACCGGTGCTGGCAATGATTTGGAGCGTGCAACGGACCTCGCGCGTAAGATGGTCTGCGAATGGGGTATGAGTGAGAAGCTGGGGCCGCTGACGTTCGGGCAAAAAGAGGAATCGATGTTTCTGGGGCGCTCTTTTGCGGCCAAGCGTGATGTCAGTGATGTAATGGCATTGGAGATCGATCTAGAAATCAAACGACTCATCACAGAAAACTATGAGCGGGCTAAGCAAGCCCTATCCGAGCAGATGGTGAGTTTGAAGGCACTGGCAGAAGCTCTGTTAGAAAAAGAGACGCTGGATGGGCTGGAGATAGACCAGATTATTCTACAGTCTTCTCCCGTTGGTCCTGCCTAACTGTCCGCGGGTACATGCCGGCTCTTATTCCTGAAATAGGAACCGGTGTCATGGGGATACCTGCAACGGAGGTCACGGTAGAAGCAAGAGCTTTAGGGAGGTGATTGCGGCCTTCGGATGTTTCTCATAACTACATACAGCGTCCTAACCATCAAGATACCGTGGAATTATGAAGAATTCTTCATGAACTTCTAATGCAGGCTTCATATTTCGAGGAGTATGCTTTCTCCATAGAGAAAGGAGGTGAAGGTCGATGACAGCAATGTTTTTTGCAGTGGTTGCATTGAGCGTTATCGCCGGGGTGATGTATAGGCAGCCCTTACGCCTCAGTATGGTCAGACGCAAACAAATGGCCCGTTCCCATCGAGTCATCCGTGCTCTTGTGTTTCTTATGGCCCTTCTCCCTGCTGTAGCAGGCGCACATGGCAATGTGGCGATTGAGGAAGATAGCTGTACCCGAAGGGTTGGAGGAAACCTCGTCCATTTCAACGCGTATCAGCCGCAGAATGAGGCAAAAGCTCAGTACTGTACGGATATTCCTGGTGAAGGTGAGACGTTCCTTGTGGTCGATCTCGTCGATCCAGGCCTGCGCAATCTGCCGGTGGGAGTGCGGGTTGTAAGAGGCCTCAGCGAGACCACAGAAGATGAGACAGTCGCGTATTGGCCGCCGGCGATTCATCTGGATGGAGTGGTCAGAGGTGAAGCCAAGTTGGCCAAGGGCCTTTATAAGCTCATCATCACTCCGGAAGGGTTCAGTCCTTCGTCCTATCTGTTGCGAGTACAGCAAATCGATTATGCGACAATTGCCAGAAAAGCTATTGGGCCGCTGACCGTCCTGCTTCTCCTCGCCTTGATTGGTTATGAGTTCTCCAAATCAAAGCGATTTAGGAGCCGGCGGGTCTCCGACCATTCGTGAGGGTTTCATCGATGAGGAGATTCCTATA
>JAHBWU010000148.1 GCA_019636835.1 Nitrospira sp. | reverse complement strand
TGCGGCCAGGGTTGGGGCAGAGCTGGTCGGCTCCGCTGGCGTGGTGTTCTTGTCGAGAAATTCTTTCAGCTTCTTAAAATCTTCTTTCAACGTGGGGAGAAGATTGCCTTGGTGCAAGGCTGCGGCTGGGTGTAGGAGCGGGAAGATAACGAAGTCTTTCATGTGGAAGGCTTGCGCCTTCACCTTGGTGATTCCAACTTTGCGTTCCAATAGTGTCTGAGTGGCCCAGTTGCCGAGGGTGCAGACCAGTGTCGGCTTGATCAACTGAATCTGCTGCAGTAGGAACGGCTTGCAGGTCTCCACCTCATCCTGCTCGGGGTCTCGATTATTCGGCGGTCGGCATTTGATCACATTTGCAATGTAAATCTGGTCACGTGAGAGGCCCGCCGATGCCAGCAGGTCGTTTAAGAGCTTGCCGGCTGCACCAACGAATGGCTCGCCCTTCTGATCTTCATTGAAACCTGGCGCTTCCCCGACAAACATGACACTGGCATGAGAATTCCCGACGCCAAAGACGACCTGGTTGCGCCCCAACTTGGCCAGCTTGCAGCGCTCACAGTTCACGAGCGACTTGGCTAGTTCTTGAAGAGGGGTCAGTGTCATGTGTGATGCAGTCGTAAAGAAGTGGTGACGGTATCTTAGGAACGGCAAGTCGGGATGTCAATCGAGATGATCAGAGAAAATACGGGAGGAGTGGCTATGAAATGGCTGAAGGTGGGAATTGTGCTGGTGGCGATATTCCCTTCGCTGGCAGTTGCAGCCCCTGTGGAACTGACGGCGTTCACGGATCAACCATTCTGCGAAACAGTGGCCAACCTGTCAGGAGACCGGCTCGTGTTCGAGAGCGGCTTATCGCGGACGGTCGTGTGGGAGCCTGTTGAATTGAAAGGAGAGGGCCCCAGCGTGAGGCGCTGTTCGAGCCTCGACAAGACAGTCATCGATCTCGACAATGACGGACGAGAGGATTTGGTGGTGAAGACCACTTTCTGTATGAAAGGAGACCCCCGGAGATATTGTCAAGAGTTGTAGCTTAGGGTGATCAGGCAGCGACCCTTCCTGAGTTCTTCTCGGATCGTGCTCCCGTTCGTTCCACAGCCTGACCATCCTTGAAGACGACGCCTGCGCGGATGAGCGGAAGGAGATCATGCGCGTCGAGCCGGCGCCACGTGTTTTGCGCGGCCGCCAGCAGCTTGAACGCCATCGTCAGTCCCGCCGCTCGTGAGCCAGCCCCCTTGGTGACGCGCGTGCGCAGCGTCACCGTGGCGAAGGCCGATTCAATCGGGTTGGTCGTCCGAATATGTTTCCAGTGGGCCGCCGGGAAGTCGAAGTGTGTCAGCAGCCGCGGCACATCCGCGAAGAGCGCCGTAACAGCCTTCGGATACTTCCCCTCATAGTCCTGGGCGAACCGCTGCATAGCGGCCTCGCAGCTCGCCCGGCGCTCTGCATACATCATCTCATGCAAGGCACGTTTGGCCTGGGGCTGAAGCCGGGTCGGGAGCTTGTCCAACACGGTGGCGATGCGATGCACCCAGCACCGTTGTTCCCGGGTCTCGGGCCAGACCTCGCGCACGGCAGCCCAGAACCCAAGCGCCCCGTCGCCAATGGCCAAGGCTGGCGCCCGCATGCCCCGTCTCTTAACGTCCCGCAGCACCGTCAACCAACTCTCTGTACTCTCGCGATACCCGTCCTCAATCGCGATCACCTCTTTGGTCCCATCGGGGCGGACTCCAATGATGACTAAGGCCGCCAAGCGATCCTCGTCCAGCCGAATGTTGAAATGGACCCCGTCCACCCAGACATAGATGAAGTCGCGATCGGCAAGGGCGCGGCGACGCCACTGGTCATACTCGGTCCGCCAGGTCGCCGTCAGGCGCGTGATCGCGGTGGGCGAGAGCCCCGCGGCGTCTGCTCCGAGCAGCACCGGCAGCGCCTCGCGGAAGTCCCCCGTCGAGAGACCATGGAGATAGAGCAGCGGCAACACGGCGCTGACCTGCGGCGAGCGGCGCAGATAGGGCGGCAGGATCTGGCTGGTGAAGCGTTGGCCCACCCCATCGACGCGCCGTCGATCATTCACCCGCGGCGCTCGAATCGTGATCGTCCCGGCTCCTACCGTGAGGCGACGCGACCGGGCCGGTCCGTTGCGGACCACCAACGCATGGCCGCGGCTGTCACGAGCGTCCCGGTGCTGCCGCCGGTACTCCTCCACTTCGACTTCCAACGCCGCCAGGATCATACGGCGGGCTCCCTCTCGGGCCAACGCATCCAGCGCCGTGGCCACCTCCAGGTGACTCCCGTGCGCGTCCTCTTGCGTTCGGACTCTTGTCATCATCGGCGTGCCTTTCCCCGGCCTGCCAGCCGGTCTGTGCGGGGTATGCTTTACCCGGAAAGGTACGTCACCTTTTCTCCCTCGTTCCCCAACTTCTGACTATATCTCCGCTATCGGCGCTCGGGATGCTACCGACGGGTGCTCTGCGGGGTGTTTCCCGACAAGGATATCGTCGTCTGGACTTCCCAAGAGGTCGAGGAATGGAAGGCCGTGCCCAACGCTTTCATCTCCACCGTACTGGCGGAAGGCAAGCTGCTCTATGAAAGATAGGTCGGCTCTGGCTCAAGAGTGGTTTCGGAAAGCCGACAGCGACCTTGCAGATGCCTGGCGCACGATCGCCAGTGAAGGGCCCTACGACACCGCGTGCTTCCACGCCCAGCAAGCTGTCGAGAAGTACTTGAAAGATGTGCTTGCCTGGAGGAGCCTGGGAGATGGCTGGGAGGTAGTCCTCAAGAAAAGAAATTCTGATGCAGGCTTTGTCCCACCAGCAGGCTGAGAATGACCTGGCTAAGGCGATTCTTATCGGCCGTCACCATTTCGAGGAAACTGAGACCCATCGACCCTGGCCTCGACGAGCACACCATGGCC
>JAHBWU010000147.1 GCA_019636835.1 Nitrospira sp. | reverse complement strand
ATCGCTCCCCGGTCGAGTACGAATCGAGGATGGCCGTCGCGTAACCAGGTGTCCACGAAACTGGGGGAGGGTCAGAGCGTATGGGACAGGGAGTGCGAGTACGTTAGTGAGTAGCCGGTCGCTTTATCCCAAGGTGCTTCATCCGGCTGCGCAGGGTACTGGGTGGGATGCCAAGACGTGCTGCTGCTCCGTCGTGACCTTCGAGACGCCAATCGGTCAATGACAGAGTTTGGAGAATGTGCCGACGTTCGAAATCCTTGAGGCTGGACGACGGCAGACTGGTGAATGAGCGGTCCTGTAATCCCAGGAGATGGTCATCGATCCGCAAGATCGACTCGTGTGAGAGGATCAAGGCTCGCTCGATCACATTTGCCAATTCACGGACGTTACCCGGCCAAGAATAGCGGACCAATCGTTCTAAAGAATCAGGATCAATATGCGTACACGGACGGGGGATCCTCGCGGCGTAGAGTTCAAGGAAGTGCCGGGCCAGCGACGGAATATCTTCCGGACGCTCGCTCAGTGTGGGCAGTCGGATCGGAAACACGTTCAGACGATACAGAAGATCCGCTCGAAACGTACCGAGCTTGACCGCCGCAGAAAGATCGCGGTTTGTGGCGGCGATGATACGAACATCCACTCGAATCGGCTGTTTTCCGCCTAAACGATCAACCATCCCATCCTGTAAGACGCGCAGTAATTTCGCCTGCGTTTCTAGAGGCATTTCACCGACTTCATCCAAGAACAATGTTCCTTCATGGGCCAGTTCGAATCGCCCTTCACGGGCGCGGTCCGCTCCGGTAAATGCGCCGCGTTCGTGTCCGAATAATTCACTTTCAACCAGGCCGGCCGGAAAGGAGGCGCAATTCACGCGAACCATGGGTTTCCGATGGCGCTGACTCAAATCATGAATGGTTTGAGCGATCAATTCCTTGCCGGTTCCTGTCTCGCCCGTCAAGAGAACGGTCGTCGACGTCGAGGCAACTTGTCGCGCGAGGGTTAAGACATGCTGAAAGACGGCACTTTCCCCGACCAATCTGTCGATGTTTTTTGTGAGCCGCAGCTCCTCGTTCAAGTACATATTTTCTTTTGCCAGTTGGTTCCGTAACCGATCGATTTGTTCGTAGGCTTGGACGTGATCGATCGCATAGGCGATTTGCATCGCCACTTGTGCGAGGAATTCGATATCTCCGGGATCTGGATCGCCTGATTCCCGAGTGCCGATATTGAGAATGCCGAGGCATTGATCTTTCACGAGCAGTGGAAGATTAATCATTCGTCCGAGCCCTTCTTGGGCGTATAATTTGTCTTCAGGAAAGATTTGCTCTTTCTTGAGATCAGGGCGAATGTGCAGAGTTTTGCGTTCGTACACCCATCCCATCCCGCTTCCGTGGCGCGGGACGACGGCATCGCGACCAAGCGCGACCTGCGGGACCGTGGTGGCGAGGACATAAAACCGGAACGTATCGGTCTGAGGATCGTACTGGGTGATCGATGCGCGGGCCCATGGGATGGCCTTAGTGATCTCCACTGTGATCGCTTCCCACAAGCTGCGCATGTCGCGCTGCGAGTTCAGCACGAGGGCGACGGACAAGAGTGCGCGATAATTGCGTTCGATCTGATCCAATGATTTCATCTCCTAAATAGGATTCAAGCACAGAAGAAACCACCCTGTCCAGGTAGAGCGGATGCCGCCGGTGAAGCTCATCGGCAATCCAGCCTCCGACCGAGAAGGCCATACCCCTCACGTTCTACGACAGGGGCGCCGAAGGCCGGTCGCTCCGAGGCGGCATGAAATACTTTGCGGCGAGGACTGGGCAGGAGGCTCGGCGTAACACGGCTTCCGCCACGCTGCCCTTCATGAGATGAGCGAGCCCGCGACGGCCGTGCGTTCCCATGACAACGAGGTCGCAGTCGGAGCTGTCGATGAAGTCAAGAATGGAATCGGCCGGTAGGCCGCCACGAATCACCGTGCGCACCGAAACCCCCTGCGACTGAATCCCATCCGCCATGAGTTTGAGCTGCGCGGCAACACGGTGATGGTTCTGTTCCGCTGCGTGCCCGAACGTCAAATTGCTCCCGTAGGAGAGCGGCTCTAAGCTATGCAGGATCGTCATGAAGGCACCAAAGTGCTTGGCAATCCGAACGCCATATTCCAAGGCATCCAGCGAACAGTCGGAGAAATCCATCGGGATGACGAGCTGTTTGAACTGAATCGGTTTCTTTGCGTCATGCTCCTCCAGCTGCCCATGTTGCCTGATCGTCAACACGGGACAGGGAGCTATGGTCAGCACTCGTTCCGCCGTGCTGCCCAGGAGGATATGGCGAAGTCCGGTTCTTCCATGAGTGCCCAGCACAATCAGGTCTGCAGGGATCTCCTGAGCCGTTTCGCAAATGATTGCATCCGGAATACCGGTCTGCTGCTGAGACCTCACGCGACCCGCTGGTTGCGCCAGTCGTCGAACGATATCGTCCAATCGTTCGTTTGTCTCGCTCGGATCCTGGACGGTCGTGACATACGCGCCCGCGTAGATTTCCAGCACGTGCAGGATCGTCACTGTGGCCTCATAGGCTTTGGCGACAAACGCGACATAGGCTTCGGCATGATGTGCGCACGAGGAAAAGTCGGTCGCGAAGAGGATTCGCTTGATCAAGGTCCGTTCATCTCCCATGGGTTACCGTTCCACCGCATACCCATGTGCGCCTGACTTTACGGTTGAGGCGATCGTGTGAATAAGGAGTTGAGTGGCGGCACGAGCGCGGAATCGGCTTGCCTCTCCTGTGCACGTTGGATTGCCGGAAACAGAATTTTCCCTCCATCCCGATTTGGGCGCAACAGTCCTCCCCGGAATTCCTCGTATGGGACCGAGTCGCCTGAGTGGTTTCACTGATGCTCTGTTATTTGTCTGACGCATTGTATCCTAACCTTGTGATCATTTTCACGACAAGCAGGTCGGTATGAACCCTGAGAAAAGTCTCTGTAGGCCAGAGGCGCTATG
>JAHBWU010000146.1 GCA_019636835.1 Nitrospira sp. | reverse complement strand
ATTAGTGAAGCGTGGATGGGCAGCCACCGGTGTTCAAAGCCGGGTGGTTGCCTATCGACCATATGATGGGTTGTTAAAGAGCGTGTTTCGTCCGAGCTGGCTGCCTCCGGCTCGGACCAGCGGGGTGGAGGCGTGCCTCCCTTGGCCTCCACCCCGCTGTTATCTGAAAACAATCTGAATCATGTCAGGGCGCGGTACGACACTGCGCCACATAGCTGCGCCAACCGCCATACGCGGTGATCTCTCGGTGCTTTTCGACGAGCGCCGGCTCGCCTAACACACCGAGGACGATGGTTCCGTCTTCCAGACGTACTTTTCCGATACACAGACCGGGGGGTTCATTCAGCAATATCCCGGCCAACCCTTCGGCGGGCACGGACCAGACTTCGACCGCCACCTTGACGCCTGTTCCATCGGTGACACGCAACATCGCAGGATGTTCATCGTTGATCGTCCAGAGACGATATGTGGGCTCGGTCATCGTCTCACGGACGAACGTTGCCTTGGCGGCCACCATGTTGGGGTTGAGCTCGAGTCCCCGCATCAGCGTGCCGTTGACCGCGAGCAGAACTTCACTCTGATTCACGAGGTTCCCCTCATGATTGCGTGATGCGTTGTTTTGGTCTGAAGCAAGGCTCCTTTGTGGTGCCGTTCCTGTTTGGTGGGATGGCGCAGACTTCCGTTTTGAAGCCACCATGTCGGTGACAAGTCCTCCATTTCTATTCCTCGTTCCATTCCTCGAAACATTTTCAATTCTGAAGTCGGTGGTTCAGCTCTCGAATTCATCAACCGTAGGTGTTACGGAGAGCATCGGTCAGGCGATCAGCCGTCGTCACCCAGCCGACGATGCCGCCCTGCGATTGGATCATGCGGACCGTCGCTTGTTTAAACTCAGGGAAATAGCTTTCGGTTCCGTCCTCGACCAGGAGGCAGTCATACCCGCGATCGTTGGCCTCTCTCATACTGGTTTGCACACAGACTTCGGTAGTGACTCCCGTAAATACCAGATGGGTGATGCGGAGCTCCTTGAGGCGCTCCTGTAACGTGGTGGCATAAAAGGCTCCCTTGCCAGGTTTGTCGATGACGAGTTCACCGGCCTCGGGGCGCAGCTCCGGAACGATATCGTTTCCCGGTTCGCCCGATACGAGGATGCGTCCCATCGGACCAGGGTCGCCGATGCGGAGTGTCGAATCACCGCGCCGTCTCTTAGCCGGCGGGCAATCCGACAGATCGGGGCGATGGCCTTCTCGTGTATGAATCACTGGCAGTCCCAACTCTCGAAACGTCTTGAGGAGTTTCGAGACGGTCGGCACGATCTTTTGCAAGTGTTCAACCTTGTTGCCCAGCGCGGCGCCGAAGCCGCCCGGTTCCACGAAATCGCGCTGCATGTCGATGATGACCAGCGCCACTCGCTCACCGGAATCCCGCGGCGGCAACGGATAGGGATAGGGAGAGGCCTGTACGGTGTTCATATTGTATGTCCTGTCATGTGCCGTCCGATGATCCCTAGGTCGGCGTTGTGAGACGTAGTTTCATACACGAGTTGACCGTTGAACATCACTACCATACGGTCGGATAGTTCCAGGATCTCGTCGAGGTCTTCGCTGACCAACAGCACCGCCGTCCCGCGATTGCGCGCGGCGACGATCTGCAGGCGAATTTCCTCCATAGCCAGAAAGTCCAACCCGAAACAGGGGTTGGCGATGATCAAGATCTCGACATCCCCCGACAGCTCACGCGCCAAGACCGCGCGCTGTACATTGCCCCCCGAAAGCGATTGAATGGGAGTATCGGGATACGGCGGTTTGATGTTGTATCGCTGGATCAATTCGTACGCGCTGCGACGGAGCGCAGGGCGACTGATGAGCCAACCGCCGATCGCATGAGGTTCGATATCGAAGTTGCGGAACGCCAGGTTGTCCGCCACGCTCATCCGCCCGACACAGGTGTTCTGGAGCGGTTCTTCGGGAAGACAGAACATCTTGTGTCGCATGATCTTTTCGCGGGTCGGTCGGTAGAGTTGATCATGCGCGTGGATCGTGCCCACAGCAGCCTGGCGCTGCCCTGCCAGCACTTCGACCAGTTCTCGTTGTCCGTTCCCTGATACGCCGGCGACCCCGACGATCTCACCTTCATGGATGGTGAGGTGCAGCCCTCGCACGACTTCCACGCCGCTCTCATCCTTGACACGGATATCTTGCAGGACCAGCTTGGGGGTTCTGGTTGACCGCACGTTTCGTTGCTTCGGTTTTACTGTGACCTCCGATCCTACCATCATCTCCGCCATCTGCGAGACATTCAGCTCCGAGACCTTTCCGGACCCCACGAATTGTCCCTTGCGCAACACCGTCACTTCGTCCGCGAAGGCCGCCACTTCGCGAAGCTTGTGGGTAATGATCAGGACGCTCAATTGTTGGGCCAGCGTCATGGCTCTGAGGTGTCCCAACATTTCGTCGGCTTCTTGCGGGGTCAGAACGGAAGTCGGTTCGTCCAGAATAAGGATTCGGTTCTGCAGCGCGAGTTGTTTGAGGATTTCCACCTTTTGTTTTTCACCCGCGGCGAGGGAACTGACACGCGCGGTGAGCGGCACTTTGAACGGCATCTTCTCCATGAACTCTGTCAACTGCTGTTCTTCCTTTTCCCAACTGATGACAGGGGCCAACTGAGCCTTGGAGATGACCAGGTTTTCAAGGACGGTCATATTGGGGATGAGGGTGAACTGCTGATAGACCATCCCGATGCCGAAGGTCTGCGCGTCGCGCGGGCTGCGAATCACGGCCTGTTCCTGATTCAACAAAAGTTTCCCCTCGTCGGGGTGGTAATACCCCATGATGCATTTGACCAGGGTGCTCTTGCCCGCGCCGTTTTCGCCGAGCAGCGCATGAAACTGGCCGGACCCCAATTGAAGGTTCACGTCCTTCAAGGCGGTGAGCGGCCCGAAGCGTTTGGTAATCCCCAAGGCTTGCAAATCCGGAGGAACTCCGTTGGTCATGACAGTGCTTCCAGCAAGGCGTCCGATTTTGCCACGGCTCCGAACACACCGCCCTGCATCTTGACCATCTTGAGAGCGGCCTGGTGGTTCGTGTAATCGGTTGCCCCGCAACAGTCTTCCAGCAGGAGACATTCGAAGCCTCGATCGTTGGCTTCCCGCATGGTGGTATGGACACAGACATCGGTGGTGATTCCT
>JAHBWU010000145.1 GCA_019636835.1 Nitrospira sp. | reverse complement strand
GAAGAGAAGGTCCTGCAGTGGGCAGGAACTAACGGGATCAGCACTAGACTCCTACATGTGTTAGACCTCCCGTCTCTTTGCAAGCCGTAAGACTGCCGCTATAATGTCCACCATGGAATCAACCCACTACATCTACTGGCAAGACCGAGGGCAATGGCTCGGGTACCTACAAGATTATCCCGATTACTGGACACAGGGACAGTCCCTCGAAGACTTGCAGGCACATCTCAGAGATCTCTATCGCGATCTCACAAGCGGTGATATCCCGGGGGTTCGTAAGCTTGCCGAGTTGACGCTCCAGTGAAGCGAAAGGATCTCATTCGAAAGCTCGAAGCCAGTGGCTGTCTTTTAGTTCGTCATGGTGGAAAGCACGACTGGTATCATAATCCCGCCACAAACATGTCTCAGCCGGTTCCACGACACGCCTAGATATTTTAGAAAGTTGCGAAGCGCATCCTGAAGTTATTGGCCAACCCCTAGTTTCTACCATAGGCAAACTGATACGTTTCCTAAAGTAGGTGGAGCAGACTGGAGTTCTTGTGTCCTGCCGAAGTTTATAGCGGAATGCACTGAATGATCGACATCTATACAGACGGCGCTTGCAGCGGGAACCCCGGGCCTGGGGGCTGGGGCGTTTTGTTGCGTGATGGCGATCAGCAAAGAGAACTGTGTGGCGGAGAGCCGGCGACGACGAATAATCGGATGGAATTGCTTGCGGTTATTGAAGCCTTGCAGTCCTTGCCAAAACCGGTTGAGGCCAGGGTCTATACCGATTCACAATATGTTCAGAAGGGTATCAGCGAATGGATCCATAGTTGGAAGCAGCGTGGGTGGAAAACCGCCGGGAAAGAGCCGGTGAAGAATGAAGACTTGTGGCGGCGACTCGATGCGCTGGTTGCTCAGCATACACTTGAATGGCGCTGGGTCAGAGGACATAACGGACACCCAGAGAATGAGCGGGCGGACGCGCTGGCTCGCACTGGTCTTGAACAGGCTCGCCGCGCCGGGCAATCAGTCCGGCAACCAATGCTGGACCCAATTGTTCGTCCGGTCCAAGAGTCGAGCGGATCAAACAGTTCCGCCCCAATCCTCGATATCGAGCATGCCACGGTCTATCGAGGGGACACCTGCGTCTTCTCGGATTTCTCCTTCGCTTTGCGAGCGGGAGAGCATGCGACCATCCTAGGCCCCAATGGAGCTGGTAAATCAACACTTCTCAAATTGTTGTCAGGTGAAGTCCATGCGATGCCAAGAGAAGAAACACGGATGGCGCTCTTCGGCGAAGCGCGCTGGAATGTCTGGGATGTGCGGAAGCGAATCGGGATCGTGTCGCACGATCTCCAGCGAGACTATCTGATCTGTGCCGAAGGACTCAACGTGATCCTTTCCGGGTTCTATGCCAGCAACGATACCTACGAGTACCAAGAATTCACTAAAACGCAAATGACCCGGGCGTATGAGGTGATGCAGGAACTGGGTATTGCATCGTTGGCAGTTCGGCGCTTCGGCCATCTGTCCACCGGCGAACAGCGACGGTTCCTGTTGGGTCGGGCGCTGGTGCATGACCCGCCGGTACTGGTGCTGGATGAACCGACAAGTGGCCTCGACCTGAAGGCCTGCTTTCAGTATCTCGATTTGTTGCGGGCTCAAATCGCGAAGGGAAAGACTGTTCTGCTTGTGACGCACCATCTGCATGAAATTCCGCCCGAGATCAATCGCGTCATTTTCCTCAAAGAGGGGAAGATCCTCGCCGATGGTTTCAAATCCACTCTGTTTACTGACGGTCAAGTCAGCCGACTCTTTGACAGCAAGATCACCCTCGTTCAGGCCAACGGCTGGTATCAAGCCTTGCCAAGGTCGTAACCGCAGCCTTCCTCAACTTTTCTATATCCACGTTTTTTGACGAACCTCGTTTAGAGCGATAGGCTTCAGATGCTGGTATTGCTGGTCAGCCAGGTATGTATCCAACCATATTGAAACACACGTGCATTGTCCCTTTCATTTTTAACCTGTGTGCAATGGCGTATGCGCTTCCCGACTTGGTGAGGGCTGAAACCTGGATCTGTTCTCGGACTGGACAGCCGGATCTCTATACAGATCGCAGCGTGCCGGGCTGCAAACAACTGGGCGAGGCAAAGACCTATTCGCCCTTGGAAATTTCCCCCGTGCCTCACTCTCCACAACCGGCTATCCCTCTGCCACCTATATCCAGCATTGCTAACCCTCCTCTGCAATTACAAGGAAGGAAGTCTTCACCTTTTTCTGAAGTCTCTCTGCCATTACCGCTGTTGAGCGTTGGCCAAGACAAGGCGGGTTCAATTACCGGCGCATGGACCGGATTTGTGGCCCACCTCACGGTGGGGTATAAGGCCGACGGAAAGGGGCCGGAGATTCTAGGCGACTCAAATCTGTTGCCTGCATCCATCCGCTCTTTTCATACGGCCGTCGCCGTCGCGGCGAAGGCGGTGGGATACGATCCCCGATACTTGAGTGTGCGCATCCTGGTCCCGGCTCGGTTGGATGGACCCAGTGTGGGCGGGATCTTTGCCGTGGGCATTGCTGCAGCACTGCTCGGCGATCCGATTCGCCAAGATGTCTGCATGTCGGGGACTATTGAGCCGGACGCGGAGATCCAAGCCGTGGGGCGACTCGTGGATAAGATGAGTGCCTGTCGGGATCTCCGAAAGACCACGATGATTGTGCCCGATGCCTTGGATAACAGCCATCTCAATTTCACCGGGGCCGAGCGATCCATCCAAGTGATCGAGGTGCATACTTTCGCCGAAGCCTACAGTGCGGCAACTGGTCAAATCCTTCGTCAAGTTCCCATCAATTAATCAGGAGGCCTGTGATGCAGGGTCACACTTCAAGAATAGGGCATCCCGTAACGGGAATGATGATGAAATGGGTAGGACCGATGGCGCTGATAGTGATTCTATACGCCCCCACCGCATGGACAGCCGAGCCGGTCAAAATCACTTCCCTGTTGACGTATCCGGAAGCGTATAAAATGAAAGTCGTTCAGGTGGAGGGTACGGTACAAAACTACCGCATGAACCACTTCATCGGTGAACGGAGCAAACTGGAGAAATGTATACAAATATTCTCCGTCGAAGATGGCACCGGCTCCGTCGATGCGAGCTATGCGACTATCTGTCAAATGGGAACTATCATGCTCAAGGACGGCGATCAGGTGACGGTCGAAGGCCACTTCTTAGGAACATTGGATGTGCGATCGGTGCGGAAGCA
>JAHBWU010000144.1 GCA_019636835.1 Nitrospira sp. | reverse complement strand
ATAAGATTAAGAGGATGGGAGTCGGTGCCGGACAGGTATGATGCGCACCGTGTCATCACTATTTCACGGAGAGGTAAAATGCTCAAGAAAGTGAGGGAAATATAGCTGCCGAAACCAGAAAGGGACTGCCCATTCGAGTTTTTTGTTGCACGTACAGAGCTGATTTGGCTTTCAATTGACATCGAAGCGCTATCGGGGCGTCCTTGGTTCATTACTCACCGATGCACTGGCCCGCTCGAATCTGGTACCTGATGCGCATTTGGCGGCGTTGGCCATCGAGCATGGGCTGACCCTCTGCTCCACCGATCGTGATCTTGCTCGCTTCTCAAGCCTCCGTTGGGAAGATCCTCTTCAAAAACGAGGAGCATGGGTGTTCGTTGCAGATACTTGCATAGCGCACATGCCCTGCTTGGTTCACTCTCTCGGGAATTGCCGGTTCGTGAGGTCAGAACAAGGCGGTTGGTCGAGGACTGAAGGAGGGTGCTTGCGGTTCCATCTCTATGATCAGGTTGCTTTAGCGGGACGCCAGCGGAGGCCCTTCTGATTAAGAGTTGAGGATAGTGCAAAAGCTCGAAGAACCACGACTGAGTCAAGTAGCAAGCTGCTAGGGCTACGTGTCGGCTGAAATGAATATCCTGTTCAATCTATCTCAAGGCCGGAACGGTTGCGGACCTTGTTGCTTCTCATGTCGCCGAGAGGACAAAGTCTTTCAGTCTCACGATCTGACCGATTCGATGAGCCACTCGATAATATCGTTCATCGGCAGTCACCAACATCGCACCGGATTCGTGTAACGCCACGGCATGATACAGGGTATCGAAGACATGTTGCACCAATGATGCAGAAAGATCACAAGCTTTCTGATAGACCTCTACGTCCGTCATGACAGGAAATTCAAGGGCATACAGCAGAGAGACGGCTCGGGGAGCCCGATCGGGATCCAAGCGGGCGATGACTGCAGCCGCCTCAGCCAACCAGTGCGGCGGTTGAACGACGCCGAGACGAGACTCGTTAATCAATTGGAGAATCTGGAGAGCCAGGAAGGAGTGGGACTCTTCAGCGCGATCGGCAAAGACCCATTTGACGATCACGCTGGCATCGAGCACGACCGTCGTCACGGTCTTCCGCGTCTCCTGGCGGCTCGGATGGCCTTGTCCGTGACTCGCCGTGTCCGTTTTCGCAACGCCAATAACTGCTCAACAACCTTGGCTCTGCGCTGACGGCGCCGTCGCTCTTCGACAGCCTGCCGCATGAGGTCGGTCAACACCGCACTCTTGTTCTGCCGCCGAAACGCTTTGTCGAACGCATCTTTTACGTCCGATGGAACGCTAAAGTTCACCGTAGCCATCGCAGGACTCCATTTGTTGAAGTTTTCAACAATCATAAGATGGCAGCCATCGGTGATAGTGTCAAGCTTGGCGTCAACTTCATTCCCACTCCAGGCACCTAGATTCCGACGGATGGCGGTGCGAGCGCGACTCTTATATAAGAGTCGCACCACAAGCTTCCCTGGTGCCTCGTGGACGAAAGGGCTGCCCTCCATGTTTTGCACGGTTCAAGATCCGACCCCCACCTGTACCCGGCGCAAAACAGTGGCATATTTGTTGTTAAGGAGCCTTAGAGAGGACGATCCCTTTCATTGCGGATAGCAGTAATCGTTTTGGAAGTGGCGCATCTCAGCGTATCGTAGATAAAAGTGCAAAAGAGGTGAAGTTGGGATTATGTCATTCATAGATCAAGATAGGTTGGTCATTAGGGAAGGAGAGCTAATGTTTGGTCTGTTCAAAAACAAACAGTCTGCCAAAAATCAGGCTGCGATTGCTGCTGCTAATAAAATTGCACATGACTTTTCGGACTTGATAGCCTCCGGTCGTGTTAATCCTGGACAGATCTATGATGTTTCGGTGTTGCCGCACGCCAAGGAACTCATTGAGAAATGCTGCAAGTTGTGGATTATGGTTTGTCAGGATTCCACTCAGCTCCAGGGTTGGAAAGTTATTCTTCCAATACTCTCTCAGTTTCAGAAAGGGATAGGGGCTACGCCTTTGGGCCTCGATGCTACTGCTCTCATGACTATGAGAAATGAAGATGTGCCGATTGAGGAACATGCCATGCGAATCTCAGAAGTGAAGATGCCATCACTCGAGCTTGAAGAAAAGGTCCATGCCGAGGAACGTGCGCTGCATACATGGGTGACGCAGGCAGTTGGTGGTCGTGTGTGACTCACATGGGGGACCTCAAAGGTTAAAATCCTATGAGTTCACTGGCAGCACATAACAGTATCGTGCGGAGCTATTTCGATATCGCAAGGAAGATTGCCGTTGAAGCAGCGGATTCTTTATCAGAGGACGATAAACGGTCAAGAGTTTCAGTGGTAGTGGTTATGGCAGTGGCGGCAGTAGAAGCGTACATTAATATTTTTGGGCGCATGTGGATCGCTCAAGCTCCTGATTTTATCTTTGCAGAAAAGATCACTGATGATCTAAAGAGCAAGAGGTTTATTACGTACAAGATTAAAACCTGGCCAAAATTGTTATTCAGTCAGGATTTTGACCTATTGCAAGGGGCCTGCAAAGACTTTCTAGAGCTGATTGAGAAGCGAAATCGTCTTATGCATTTTACTTCCGACTACCATACCGCACAGTCTGGAAATGTAGCCATCAAAGGACTAATAGACATCGCGGCATTTGACTCTCTTACACCAAAAGACGCCGAAGAAGCGATCCATATAGCTGAGAGGTTCATTGAGGCATGGATTAGACTGCAAGGGATTGAAGGGAACCATGTGATGTCTGCAACTGCCCATTGGACGGGGAATAGAACAGTTTCGGATGAATTGGCCCAAGAGCGGAGGATCATACTATGAGGAAAAGGTCTCGCCGGAAGACCAGCTCCTCAATGAGTGTAGTATTGCTGGCGTTGATGCTACTGATGTTGTTCATTACACCAACATCAACAAAGGCTGAAGAGCCGGTCCATCCGCCGTCTGTGACTGAGAGACCAGCATCCAGCAAGCCGTTCTGGATCGATAAGGGAATCTTCACTTCGGGGGACTGGCTCTTCGTAGTGGGAGTAGCAACGGGTTCAACACAGGAAGAGGCTCGAAGCAGAAGCCTGGGAGCAGCTAAGCGGGAACTTACCGAGCATTTGAAGAATTATTCCGACATGCAGGGACTTGAGACGAAGGAACTATGGGAAGAAAAGAACTCCGCAAACGGGACTTTCACCACCTATCGTTTGCTGGTGCTGAAGCTTCGAGATTGGACACCGCT
>JAHBWU010000143.1 GCA_019636835.1 Nitrospira sp. | reverse complement strand
CGGTCGGAGATTGGACGAAGGGTTTCATTGACGTGAAATGAAGGGATAAGGTCCGTTGGCGTTCAAAGGCTAGGAGGATGAATGGAACAGAAGAACAAAGTGTATATGTATCAAACCGCCGTGAAATGGACAGAGCAACGCAAGGGGGTCATGTCGTGCGCGGGAAAACCGGATGTCCAGGTCGCCACCCCTCCGGAATTCAAGGGGCACGAGGGTATGTGGTCTCCCGAAGATCTGTTCGTGGCCTCCGCCAACGTCTGCTTGATGACCACGTTTCTCGCTGTGGCGGAGCGCGCAGGACTCGCATTCTCCTCATATGAAAGCACGGCGGAAGGTCGGCTGGAACTCGTGGAGGGCAAGTTTCAATTCACCGCCATCACGCTCAAACCGACGATTACGTTAAAATCGGCCGCCGATGCCGGCAAGGCCAAGGAGCTGATTGAAAAAGCCGAAGCGAATTGCCTGATTTCCAACTCGATGAAAGCCACCGTCACGCTGGAACCGGTCATCTGCTAGCTTCGTAAAAAAGCGGTTCCTTACCTACGGTTCGAACCCGCACAGCCTCACTTGGCCCAACTCCCGGGCGGCTATCGCTGCCTCCCATCCGTTCTCGCAAGGGAGAAGCCGAGCCCGTAACCTATCGTGCAGATGAGAACTCACTTGGACCTGAACATCTTTCCCGACTCCATCCGTCCCAAGCATGATCTCGCACTCAGCCAATCCCCGAAGACCGATACCCTGCGCCTTGAGCAACGCTTCTTTCGCAACCCAGTAGCGGAAGAATATGACTGCCCGTTGCTCCGGAGCCGATTGCATGATGATCGAATGTTCAGATTGAGTGAAAAATCGTCTGGATAAATTTTCAACCGGGACATCTGAGCGAACACGTTCAAGATCGATTCCGACCTCTTGCCCTCGTGACACAGCAATAAGCGCACGGCCATAGGCATGAGACAAATTGAACGTGATCGCAGACGGACCGCGTAATTCCTTTGCCAGCATGGGCTTGTCCGATTCGCCGTGATCAAAACCCACCAAATCAGGGCCGACGCCCAGATACCGGCTGAGCACTGCTCTGAGCCCTCCGTGAGCAAACACGAATCGCTCTCGGTCTCCTGCTCGGACAAAGCGCGCCGCTCGGTCCCGCTCTCGTTCATCCAACCACTCTCTGCATCTCGCCAGACAAGGATCAGATCCGTCGAGTGTGACTCCCCAGAGATGAACCGATTCCGGTTCAAGCTTGATGAGATGCTGACATTCCGCACTGATGACACGCTCAATTGAGGGGAATGAAATCAGCACAATTGCATCCTTGATTCCGAGAGAACATCAATCGATCGAAAAAGACATATGGCGAAGATCACGCAGCTCTATTTGTAGGTCGGGCAGATGAGTCCTGAGACTCGTCGGCGATAAAGCGTTGAATATGACTAGATACGTTCTCCACATACGGTGAAGCGAGAAGGTCCGCTGTACGACGGACCGCAACCTCTATGGCCAGGGTTCCGCCACCTGCCAGCTCGCTCCAACTATACCTGGTATCGTGTTCCGCAATCCGCTGCGAAGCCACGATGTTAAGAATGCGGCCGGGATAGGTACGAAGAGTATAGGAGGCGGCTGCCCGGAACATTGCCTGTTGGACGCGTTTGAGTTGATGCTGTCTCAGTTCGTCCTGGGTCGGTTTTCGGAAAAGCGACCGAATCTTCTCATACTTACGATGCACGATCGGCAACCAATCTTTCATAGGCGTACGTTGGAATTTGCCAAGGGTGCTCGCGGTCATCGAGAGAATTCCCATCGGAAATGCAAATTCGGTGGAGAGATTACTAGTATGATGCGTGCGATACGAAGTAGGATGCCAGCTGTTCAAGATGATCAAAGTGGCCGCTCCGTTCTGTTCGATCAATTGCTGCGCCATCTCATAGGCGACCAGCCCGCCAGTACAGGCACCAACAAGCACATATGGATCTTGTGGGAGGCATCTACGCATTTCTGTAACGTAGTGTTTCGCCATTTCAGGGACTGAACGGAACGGTTCCTCTTTCCCATCGAATCCTCGGGCTTGTAAGCCGTACACAGGATGCGCTCGGCCGAGTAGCCGAGCCAGATGGGCGAACCACAATACATCCCCACCGACTCCCGGGACTAAGAACACTGGAATGGCCGACCCATTGGGCTGCATTGCAACCAATGATTGCCACGGGGGCGTCCATTGCTCCTGCCTAAGTACCGAGACGAGACTGGCAATAGTCGGTGCCTGAAACAGTGTGGAAAGCGGGAGATGCCGGCCGTAAACCTGTTCAATGAGATAGAACAGCTGAGCCGCTTTGAGCGAGTGGCCGCCGAGATCGAAAAAGTTGTCGTGAATCCCGACCTGGTCGACCTCAAACACCTGTTGCCACAAAACCGCCATTTGTATGTCTATGCGATCGCGCGGTGCGACATAAACCGCATCGCTTGTGAGCGTGGAAGCTGGATTTGGCAATGCTTTCCAGTCGACCTTGTTATTGGCCGTCAAGGGCATGGTTTCTAGAAAGACAAAGAGTGACGGGACCATATACTCCGGAATCTCGGATCGCAGAAACGAGCGCAATTCCGCCTGGCTTGGGGCCGGCCCCTTTTGGCAGACGACATAGGCCACCAATTGCTTAATACCTGCCCGATCATCCCGCGCGGCGACCACCGCCTGGCGGATGGAGGGATGGCGGTTCAGTGCCACCTCGATCTCACCCAATTCGACCCTAAACCCTCTGATCTTGACCTGGTGATCCACTCGACCTACATGCACGATGCGCCCATCCGTCCGATAACGAGCCAGGTCTCCCGTTCGATAGAGTTTCGCGAGGGGCTCCGGAGAAAATGGATGAGGGATGAACCGGTCCGTCGTCAACTCAGGTCGTCCTCGATAGCCTCGGGCTAACCCGTGACCTCCGATATAGAGTTCACCGGAGACTCCGACTGGAACGGGCTGGAGGAGTTGATCCAAGATGTACACATCCGTATTGGCGATCGGTCTGCCAATGGTGACCTCCCGATCGGTCCGCTCCACTTTCTCGATCGTGGACCAGATAGTCGTTTCTGTCGGGCCATACATATTCCACAAGGCGAGGCTCCGATCTAACAATGATGTCGCCAGATCAGAGGGAAGGGCCTCCCCTCCGCAGAGGACCGTCAGGTTCTTGCTGCCCTGCCATCCGGCCTCGACCAACATATGCCATGTCGCCGGAGTCGCCTGCATGATCGTCGGTTGGACGGTTTCGCAGAGGTCGCGTAGTC
>JAHBWU010000142.1 GCA_019636835.1 Nitrospira sp. | reverse complement strand
TGAGGATAACGGCGTATCGAATACGCGCTACATTGATCCCCAACGCCTGGGCTTCACTATCACCCATGCTGAGGACGTTCAAGTATTTCGAGAGCGTTATTAAAGCGAAGATCCCCATCATTTGGGGCAATGCAAGACCGAAAACCGTGACCGAGTCCACATTGGATAGACGTCCCATAAGCCAGAAGACTATGGCGGGTAATTGGTTATAGGGATCAGCAATGGTCTTGACGATGGAGAGCAAGGAGGTAAAGAAACCAGTCGAAATGATTCCTCCCAAGACGAGAATCAAGAGCGAGTCGGCACGATACACGCTTGCAATGCCGAGTGCCAGACCTACAGCGATCAGTCCAAAGCCGAAAGCACTCGCTTGCACGACCCACCACTGGTCGGAGAGCACCATCGCCGATGCGGCACCGAACGATGCACCAGCGAGGACTCCCAATAAACCGGGTGATACCAAAGGATTCATGAACACGGCCTGAAAGGCTGTACCCGACGCGGCAAGTGATGCGCCGATCAGCATGGCGGCCATGATGCGAGGGAGGCGAACATCCAGCATAAGGACGGAAAGCTCTTGGAATCTGGCGTGGTCCATGCCTTGTCCGCCGGACATGAGCGCTGAGCAGAAGACGACAAGTTCGCTAGGCGGGATGGAATACCGTCCTACGGTCAATGAGCCCGCAGCGGCCAGCACGAGTACCAAGAAAAGCCCCAATGTCCAACGTTGTTGTTCCGTAAAGAACCTTTAATATCGTACTGATTACGGAATGCCGCTTAGTATTTCCTCAACTTGGTCATCACGGAGGGAGTAGCCAAAGAATCTGTCATAAAACGTTTTCATTTCAGCGCCTAAATCAAGATGAGCTGTTCTCTGAGGGTGAAAAAGTTTGGCCGCCCAAAACACCGTTAAGGGGAGTTCCGCAGTTCGATGTCCCCAAGGATGAGCGGCGGAAGGAATGCTGAAGACGTTCCGATTTTGTACGGCCCGGACTGTTCGCAATCTGGTATCCTGGTAAGCCTGAAGCACTTCGCCGGGCGTGCTTACGATTAAGATGTCGGGGTTCCACTTCAGGACATGTTCGACTGAAAAAGACAGGCTCTCCACGATTCGGCCATTTTCCGTCACGCTTATTCCCCCGGCCTTTCGAATCCACCAATCGGCAATGAGGTGCGGCTGGGTCATGCTTTTTAAGCTGCAAAACAGCACATTCGGACGTTGCGTTTCAGGAATGTCACTTACCGCTTCGGTAATTCGATTCATGAGGCCGTCAACGTATCCGAGATAGTTCAGCGCCTTTTCTTCACGGTCCAGCACTTTGCCCAACAGGAGCATCGTCGTTTTTGCGTCCTCCGACTGACGCCAGGCGAGCACGAGCACGGCAAACCCCTTCTTTTCAAGAATCCGGGCTATGCCGTTATCCATTGTGAGAATTACATCCGGTCGTAATTGCAGCAGGAGTTCAATGTCTGGGTCCATACCCGGGCCCTGAACGACCGGCCGGCCCGCCAGCGTCGGCGCAAACAAGGTGTGATATTTGTGACGGGGTGTCCGAGCAAAGAGAGGCAGTCCGTTAACAATGCTGTCACTTTTACCCAGGGCGATGATGAAACTATTGAGGACGGGTACGGGTCCCAAAGTGACAATACGGTTCACGGTCTTCGGAATGGTTACCATCCGACCGGCCATATCTTGGACAACGTGCGTTGAAGCCGGCGGGTCCGCTATCCCTATTCCACTCAAAGAAACCGATACGAACACAATCAGAAGCTGAAGTGACAACACATGAGACAGAGAACGCATCATTGAAGGCTGTAGTGAATCGGAATGCGCAAAGAGACTTGCTCTTGTCCTAATGGATGCTTCAACGTGATCGGAGAGATTCGGCGCAACAACGCAATCGCGTCATTATCCAGAGCCTCATACCCGGAACTTTCTAGAATGACTAAGTCTTTCAACTCGCCTGCACCAGTAATGACTCCGCGCACGATCACTCGGCCTTCCCATCGTCGTTCCGCGGCAAGTTTTGGGTAATGTTTCATGCGTCCAATCTTTTCGGTCAGCGCCTCTTTTAGCCATCCATAGGAAGAATGAAGTGTCCCTTCGAATGTACTGCGGCGATCCGCATGAGCATAGTCCGGTTGAATGGCTTGACGAGGAACTGATGTTTGCACTGTTGGGTCTTGAGGGCCGACAGTGGCAGTCGGCGGAGTGTCTATTACGGGTGTTCCCACTTGTTGAGATTGAGCTTCTAGAGCGGACACCGGTTCAACTTGCGACCCTACCGCCGACTGCATCTTGGCGGTTTGAGTCATTACAGATGGCTGCTCAGAGAAGTTCTGTTCGGGAACTTCAGCCGGCGTTATGGGAGTATTGTGCGACACTTCCGCCGAAGGCACGCGGGAAAGAGGATCGTCGGACTCAGCGTTTGAGAGTAGGGGTTGCGAATGGTCAATGCCCACTTCGTCATGCGAGACGATGCGACGAACCGTCGATCGTGTTGCATGAATGGGCTTGCGGACTGGTTGAGTGCTGGGGTCCATGTGCCGTCGAGTAACAGAATCAGTTGGGATAGGAGGTGACCCAAGGTCCTCTATGGTCGCGCTGGTGTTCACCAGAAGGACTTCCCATTGAAAGAGATCTTTGGTCATTGGATCGAATGGTCGATCCACGGACATGATGGCGACAATTGCAACACCGTGGCAGAGAATCGAAACAAACCAGCCCCACCTTCGTCGCGTGAGATCCTGCTCTTTGAGTGTCCCCGTCGTTCGAGCAGCCAGACCAGGGAATCGAAAGAGCATACCGTCCACTTCAAAACTTCAACCCCATTGTTCCTGCAACGGTGAATGGCGCTCCTGGGAAATAGGCAGCCCCTCCGCCCAGGCGATCCTCAAACGCATTTATAACGCCTACGTATTTCTTATCGAACAGATTGAGGAACTGCAGTCCGATAAACCCATCCTTGACACCGGGAATCCGTTGAAAGAGAGGTCGGTTGGTGTAAGTCAGGAACAAATCGACAAGGGTATAGGGTGAAACCTTTTCGGTGTTGTCGACGTTGCCATAGCGCGCCCCCATGTAGCGTACAATGGGTGAGATCTCCAGGCCGTATAGTCTGAAGCTCAGTCCCGCCTTGAACATGAATTTCGGAAAATCAGGTGTGGCGTTGCCTTTTGTTTGGACAATTGCTCCTGATGCTGCGGTCGTGTCGCTTGCCATCTCAGATTTCCCGTACAAAACTGATCCGAAGATGGACAACTGATCGACTGGTTTAGCCGCAACCTCCAATTCTCCCCCATAGGCACGAGCGGCGGCGGCGCTCGTCCTTATGTT
>JAHBWU010000141.1 GCA_019636835.1 Nitrospira sp. | reverse complement strand
CTTCATTGTACATACTGTGGGTGTAGCGGACTTGGGTTAGAAGCCGAAGTTTGAGCAGAAACTTTTCTCCGACGCGGAAATTCAATCCATTGTTCACATCGACGGTAAAGTTAGGCTTTGTGAGCCGTTCCTTGGTTTCGATGACTTTCAGGCCCTTGCCGTACTCTTCCTCCGTAATCAGTCCTTTCAAGTAAAGATACTTCAAACCGGGGTCTTCACCCGAGTAGTACTCCCACTTGCCGTCCTTCTTGACGAATTGGCCTTCCTCCACGGCCAGGGTCGGTGAAACGCGTGTAAAGGACATCACCATGATCACAAGCAACACAATGGACCCGGAAATTCTCATGTCGCATTCCTCCTTGACATGCGAACTTCCGGTAGTCCGGTCAGTTTTCAGTTAATAAAAACTCTGGCGCTTCCAGTTGCTCAGGACAACTTAGCGCGTTATTCGAATACCCTTAGCTCCAGCAACCTCATCTGAATTGTGATCGTCCGCTCATCGAACCGGGCGTGAAAGTGTCCCGTCAAAGCGCGTCTTCTCTTTTCGTTCGATCTGTACCACTCTGGAGTCGTGCACGATGATCTCGACAGACCCAAACCGAATTCCTTTCAAGGCCATCAAGATTGCTTGCTCGATAGTCCGATCTGAAGATGGATTCGTTATGTCTTGATCTGCCCTGGACACGACTTTTAACCCATTTTTACGATGGCCTAATCAATCTTTACATTACCGATCATAATTAACGGTTATTTTTGTACTAAAACTAGAGTTACTTTGTCAATATTATAAATAATAAAAAATTAACCATTTTAATTCCTGATATTCGTATCTGATGTGAATTCACAATCTTCAACTAAACCTAGAACAGCATGTAAATCATTATTGACATATGACAATTATACTTGCTATACACCGCCCCCATGCAAAGGCAGAAGCGGATCAAACAGCGCGAAAACGCCGCTCAGTTTTTCAATCACCTTAGATCTGTCCGCACTGCGAAGGGCTTCTCTCAAGGTGAACTCGCCAGTCGAGCGGGTATTACGAGGCAGGCAGTATTTTCGATTGAGTCGAATCTGTACTTACCGACGACAGCGGTCGCCCTTCGGTTGGCCTCAATACTGGCTTGCTGCGTCGAAGACCTGTTCAGTCTTGCTCAAGCAGAAGAGATCATTGAAGGCGCCCTTATCGGCCGGCTTCCCCAAGCAAAGACTCAATCGATTCGCGTCAAAGTTTCGACCGTTGGGAAGCGGACGATCGTGCGACCTGTCGCCGACTTGGGAGAACAACTCTCCTTTGCAGTTCCTGCCGACGGATATATCACCGAGACGCATCACAAACCGTCTGGTGCTGTCGTGCGCGTCAAACTCTCGCGCGATCGGGAAGTGATCCAACAAGAAATCTCTGTGGCCGGATGCGATCCTGCCATTTTCCTGGCCGGTGAACATTTACGACGACACAAGGATCAGACGACCGTCGTCGGTTGGCCGATGGGAAGCATGGCGGCGCTACAGGCTTTGCAGCATGGCGAAGTCCATGTTGCCGGATTGCATCTCTTTGATCCCACCACGGGCGAATCGAACATACCGTTCCTTCGTCGACACCTCAAAGGATCAGGCTATGAAGTCGTCACCTTTGCGGCATGGGAAGAAGGATTTATCGTTCGCCGCGGCAATCCATTGTCCATTCTGGCCGCCGCAGATCTTGCTCAAACGCCGGTTACGTTGGTCAATCGGGAAGACGGCTCTGGGGCGAGACTGCTGCTCGATCAACGATTGCGAGCCTCCGGAGTAGAGCCGACACAAGTTCAGGGATACGACCTGGTCGTGTCATCTCATGTTGAAGTGGCTCGAGCCATCGCTGGGCGTCAGGCCGATGTTGGAATTGGAATTCGCTCGACGGCGCAACTGTTTGGACTCGACTTCGTTCCACTACAAACGGCACGCTACGATCTTGTCGTCCCCAAGCTCTACTTAAAATCCCATCCAACGTTGGCCCACTTGTTTGAGACCATCGTGAGCGGACCGTTCCGACACGAGATCGAAGCCTTGGGAGGATACGACACTAGTGAAACAGGAAAAGTCCATGCGCTCCGCGTCGCCTGACTGCGTTCTTGCCAGACTACGCACTTTCAATCACCGCCGAAATAAGAGGAGAATCTATGTCGAAGAGATCGTTATGGTGGGTCTTGCTCACCGTGCCGCTCCTTCTGTTGGGAACAGAGGGGGCGAAGGCCGTCGAGTATGGGGAACTGGTCCAGAAGGACGGGAAATGGGTGTTCAAGGAGACGGAAGACCCCGTGATCAAATTCATGCACGACAAACACCTGATCACCGACGAAGAGCATTTCAGAGCGATGGATCGCACCGGGAAAAATTGGATCGAACCCGCCGATGCGGTGCTCAATCAACGGAAGGACATTGAGTGGATTCGTTATGAAAAGGCGCTGCTCCATCTGCCGGACTGGCTGGATCTCGGGCTCGAAAACCGGACCCGGTTTGAGTCGGTAGACCATCCTTGGCGAACAAATCAAGTCATCGGCAATGGGCGGACGGACGCGCAAATCCCCATGCGGTCACGCGTTCGCTTTGGAGTGGGTGGAGACGGACCCTTGCGATTCCTGTTCGAGGGTCAGGATGCGCGTTCTTTTCATAATGGAGACCCCGGCAGTTTTCGAGATACCACCACAGTCAATGAATTCGACGTGTTGCAATTGCTTGGATCGTTGACCTTGAAGAATGTCTTGGGGACCGGTTTGCGGACCGATTTCCATTTTGGACGCATGACGATGGACTTTGGCCGGCGACGGCTGATTGCGCGAAATGATTACCGGAACACCAGCAACGCGTTTGATGGGTTTCATTGGCAAATCAGCCAGGACAAGACCTGGCGGCTCAGGGCATTCGTCACAGAGCCGGTCTTCCGAGACGATGTGGGGCTCGATACGCAAAACAACAAGTCGCTCTTTTGGGGGACCTATTTTGAGAGCAAGCATTTCCCCTGGTTTCAAGCGGACGCATATTACCTGGGCATAAACGATAGGCGCGTGGCGAATGTGGCAAACCATCGCACCTATTCCACGTTCGGCGGCCGTCTGTACAAAGACTCCAAGCCGGGCGAAGGGGATTATGAGATTGAGACCACTTGGCAGTTCGGGACGAGAGGAGTGACCGACCACTTCGCCCATTTTCAACATGTGGATCTTGGATATATGTTCAATCTTCCCTGGACCCCTCGACTCGTCTTCCACTTCGATTACGCCAGCGGAGATAGCACGCCTGGTGACGGTCAGAACGGAGGGTTCGATACGCTGTTCGGCGCTCGTCGATGGGAGTACGGGCCGACCGGCATCTTCCTTCCATTTTTCAGAACGAATCTCATTACGCCTGGTTGGCGAGTGGTCGTCACACCGAGCCAGAACTTGATTTTGCAAGTGAAACATCGTGTCTGGTACCTCGCTCAGAGCCGGGATTTCTTCGGCAGTTCCGGGCTACGAGACCCGACAGGCAACGCCGGCACCTCGCTCGGGCATGACGTAGAGCTTCGCGCGCAATGGGCGATC
>JAHBWU010000140.1 GCA_019636835.1 Nitrospira sp. | reverse complement strand
ATCTTATATGTGAGGTCTTTATGATACCTATGCTCATAGCTTTACGAGGTTCGGTGTGGCTCCCATCCATGCTGGTCTTGGCAACGGGCTGCGCCCAGTCCGTCGTGCAGGGACATTCATCACAGGAATATCTCGGGATGGGGATCGTGTCGGGAACATTGGGCGAACAACAACGTGTGGCTCTCTGCGCCGGGGAACCGTCTTCCATGTCGGTCGTCGGCCAAGTGCAGGCCCTGGAAGGAGGAGCCTATCTGATCCGCGATGCCCAGGGGCAGGAAATTCGAGTGCCGCATGACGAGAATACTCGGATTGACCGACCGGCTCACGTGGGCGACCGCCTTCAATCCTGGTTGGATCGCCAGGGCCGCGCCGTGCTGATCCGCAGCCTCGATGGGAATGGGCGATAGCACTCATCCAGCCTCCACTCAGAATGACCGACGTGGCCGCTTCTGCCGTCTTGCCCACATTGTCTCTCAGAGATCCAATTCGATGTTGCCGGTTGCAGAAGTTGTGAAATGATTCGTAACCGCCTTGCTCATGCCTCTTTCCTTTTCGTTGGTTGCAGCCACTTCTGCAATAACGTACCGTATCACGGTGCCTGAACTTTGCCGCTTTCTTGGAATCGTGAGCGGTATGTTTTATCGGGAGCATGGTCCCGCCCATTTTCATGCCGTGTACGGGGAATTAGACATCACGGTGGAAATCGAAACAGGTATCGTCAACGGAAAGTTCCCGAAGCGAGCGCTCACGCACGTACTCGAGTACATCAAGAAGAACTCATGAAGAACTGGCGCTTGATGGAAGAGCGCAAGCCGCTCAAGAAAATTCAACCATTGGAGTAGACACATGTCTTTTCGGTTAGTGGATGCACGACAAGTCCATGACTTTGTGCTGTGGCTTAAATTCAGCGACGGAGCCGAAGGCGAACTCGATCTGCGTACTGAACTGGATGGCCCCATCTTTGAACCTTTAAAAAGCATCGACTTCTTCAGACAGTTCCGTATCGATCCTGACCTTCATACACTCGTGTGGCCGAACGGAGCCGATTTTGCGCCTGAGTTTCTACACGCCAACATCCGGGTCATCACCTCACGCCCATAGGTGATGCCATCTCAGCCGACATAGTGCACGATTCCGGCTACGATCGCGACGCTCATGGCATAAGGCAACTTCCACGCATGAACAATCCTTACCAACGACTGGCCGCCTTTTAGAATCGGAAATTGGTTCCTCTCGACACCATCCATTCGACTTGAATACACTGGCCGGGAATTGTCCCGTCAGTCATTTCTAATTCCTCGCGATAGTGCTTTCTTGTACTGAAAGCGGTATGCTTTGGCTTGCGTACTGCGGTAATGGTGGCTGTGTCGCATCCGAATCACATCGCGCTCGACTGCGGTGAGGACGAGGAAGCACCAGGGTGAAGGGAGGAGGCACGTCATGAGTCGCGAGCATGTGGTGTCTGTCTTGCGGGCGCATCTTCATGAGATTCAAAGAGAGTTTTGGGTAAAGCAACTGGCATTGTTCGGCTCAGCGGCGCGCGATGAAATGCGATGCGACAGCGACGTAGACATACTTGTGACATTCGACGGCACGCCTACCTTCGACCGTTACATGGATTTGAAAGCCTATTTAGAGCGGCTTACCGGAACCGGCGTCGATCTTGTCACTGAATCAGCCTTGAAACCGCGCATGCGTCCCATGATCGAAAAGGATCTGGTTCGTGTCGCGTAACTGGATTTTCTATCTTGAAGACATTCTTGAGAGCGCTCAAAAAATCCGACGCTACTCAGATGGGCTGACGTTCGAACAGTTTCAGTTACAGGACATGGTTTTCGACGCGGTCGTTCGAAATCTGGAGATTATCGGAGAGGCGGCCAAACGTTTGCCGCCAGTGGGAACGGCTATGATGTCCGATGTGGACTGGAGTAAAGTGACCGGTTTCCGCGATGTCATCGTTCATGGATACTTTGGGCTTGATGCTCACGTCATCTGGGATGTCGTGCAGTCAAAGCTCCCGGTCCTCATTTCATCCGTTGAGAAAGCGTTGCATCAGGTGAAGGGCCAGATACCGTGAGAAACCCTCGCTACTGTGACTACCAATCGCCGTCATTGAGGACGATGAGTTACTGCGTGTGGTGAGGTGGCAGAGGGCAGGGGAAATTTGAGGCGAGGCGGACGCGTTATGGGATTCTTGACCTGTTCGCTGGAATGCACAGAGCAAGACTTGACCCCTATTTTTGTATTGCTATTTGGTAAGAAAGGCCGCCGTCCCGGCGATCGGGACGGCGGCACACATTGTAATAATCTTGCGAACTAACTTCACTCGCCAATTGGTCTACAAGTTATGATCACTCCATCAATACATGAGATGCAATATCCTCCATTATCATGATCGATAACTGCAATTCCGCTCACATATTGCCCTGGAGGACATGACTGAGGACCAACGGTCCCATATCCACCGCCATTTACTACCTGTATGGAATTGATTGCAGCAGGGTGTGTTTTCAGACTTGCCTTCAGCTTCTCTTGGGAATCCTTCAATGCTTTATTTTGTTCGGTTAATCCGTCTATAGTTTTTTGAATTGCTGAAGCTGTACTTTCTGCAATTCGCGTGTCCTGAGGTAAAAAAGCAGCGTAATTGCCGGCAGGATTTATATCGGTAAGAAGGGTCACGACACCTTCCTTGAACACTGTGTTGCCATTCTTGTCTTGTTGCCCAGCTCTTACACAGACTAGGTTCAAAACCTTGTTGTCCTTCAATTCTAACCGGGTCGATAAATCGAACTTCTTAGCAGGTGAATTTTTTGAATCATTGGGATCCTGACCATTACATGATATCCCGTCGGAGGTACTAATGCCCTTTATCGTTATTGGGTGACCAAATCCAGGTGCAACATAAAAATCGACCTGCTCTAACGTCCTGACATCATGGCGTACAACGACACCTGTGTTCGCTATTGCAATACACTGATCAAAAGATTGATATGCTCTTTGAACTATTTTCTCTTGGTATTGAGTCTGGTCGCTTCTACCCGCAGCAACGGACTGATAGTTTTTGCAGAAATTCTTTACTGCTTCCTCGTTTGAGCCGTAGTTCAGAGTGAACTTTACAGGGATTGCTTTGACTATCGCATCGAGCCCTAAACCAAAATTTTGCGACTTCGTTGTCCCGCCACTTTCGCAGTAATTATCAAAAACAGTGTTCAAATAGGCAGACGAGTCGGTTTTGATGGAATATTCCCTAAGCCCATCGGTGATTACGGTTCGACATTGATCGAAAAGTCCTACCTACGCCAAGACGATTGTAGGGCACGAGATAGAACAAAAAAGCCACGCTGCATTTCGAAGCACTGTTGCATTCCTCATAGGCGACCTCCTTTTGAAGATGCATGCGATGCGAAAAACCAGGGTCCGCAGTATCCAGATCGGTAAGCGCGATTGGTCTAGTGATTGAGACGAGAGGAAATGATGATGAACCATTTCACCCTCCGATTGTGACGGCAGGACAGTAGCAGTTCAGCTTAGAGATTCACTGCGGACGGTAGCACTTCAGTGCTCACCGGCCAATTCCTCTCTGGAATAGGGA
>JAHBWU010000014.1 GCA_019636835.1 Nitrospira sp. | reverse complement strand
ACTCTGCTAAGAGAATGACAAGCGCGGTAGACCATGCACCAAGCCGATCCGCACTCCACCCGGCCACCATCCGTAACACGGCGCCGCTGAGCAACGGCAAGGACACCAGCCAGGCCAGTGCTTGATCGCTGAGCTGTAAGGCCTGGGCGAGCGAAAGACTCATCGCTCCGGCGAGCAGCCACACCATGAAACTGACCGTCAGATGCAACCAGACCCCGACAAGCGAGGGCCAATGGCCACTTCTCAGAATGTGCCGGATCTCAGACACGCCAGGTCTCCAGATTGATGAGCCCTATTATATAAGGGAGCCCTGTTCATGGGTGCAACAGATGCCGGTCCAGCATCTTCGAGACACCGTGTATGCAGACTGGCCTAGGTACGCTTCCCTATTCTCCCTGAGACAGTCGAAGGGCTCACCACAAGCAAACTTCGACACGCTCCACGAAACTCTCATTCCACACAATCATTACCGCCCACTCACATAATCGATTCCGGCCAGCTTTCAGCATTGTTGCCGCCTAGGAATCTGGTGTAGTCTGCCGCCTGTATGTCCACCCTCGATGAAACAGACATGCAGCTGGACGAGCCTGGAGATGCGGAACCCTCCCAGACGGATCTGAACGAGTTTCCTGCCGGCGCCGAGTTGAGTCCTGTTCCTGAGCTGGAAACAGGCCCTCGATCCGACACAACTGCGGTGGTCCCGGTCACGGCCCTACAACAGTACCTTGCCGAAGTCCGTCGATACCCCTATTTGTCAAAGGAAGAGGAACTTCAGCTTTTTCAAGAGTACCTCACGCACGGAAGCCGTGAAGCGGCAGTCAAGCTCATAATGGCCAACCTGCGCGTGTCGGTCTCGATCGCGGCCGAATACCTCCATACCGGCGCCGACCACATGGACCTGATTCAAGAAGGCAACGTCGGCTTGATGCAAGCCATCAAGAAATTCGACCCCTCGAAAAACGTGCGCTTCTATGCCTATGCCGCCTGGTGGTCACGGGCCTATATCCTCCGTTATCTATTGCATACCTTTCGATTGGTGAAGGTCGGGACGACTCAGGATCAGCGGAAACTTTTCTATAACCTAAAGAAGGAAAAGGCCAAGCTTGAGCGAGACGGTTTCGCGCCCGATACGAAATTACTCGCCGATCGTCTGAACGTGCGGGAACGCGACGTCATCGAAATGGATCAGCGTCTCGGCAACTGGGAGTTATCGCTCGACCAGCCGATCGGTGAAGACCAAGACAGCACGCTGCTTGATGTCTTGCCGTCCCATCAAGAACCGGCAGACGAACAACTCGCCGATCATCAGCTGAAGACCCTCTTCAGGGCAAAGCTGGCCGAGTTCATCAAAACACTGGAAGAACGAGACGAAGATATTCTGAGGAATCGCATTCTGTCCGACTCCCCCTTGACACTCGATGATTTGGGCGACAAATACGGCATTACGAAGGAGCGGACCCGTCAATTGGAAGCCCGCATCATCAAACGCCTCCGTGACTACCTAAAAAAGGACATCAAAGATTTTGATCGATTAAGGGCCTGACATCTTCGTCATCCCGCCCACAATCCGCGCAAAATACTCATAGACTGCTTATTTTTCAATGTGTTATGATGCACGAAGTTCTGCATCGGCGGCAATGTCGGGGCTGTAAAAATCCCTTGAGCCCCCCTCTTGACTTAGGTGAATGAAGGCCTATCTCCACTGAGTCACAGGCTGCCGGGATCACAAACGAGTTCAGCCCGACTTTCAACCATCAACACCAAACGAGTTAACTTTCATCAGGAGGAGGTTCTGCTATGGGTACAGCTGAGAAGGAAAAGAAGAATGTGGCCAAGGGATTCCAGCCCTTAGGTGAACGCGTGTTCGTCACGTACACCGAGGAATTGGATCGGACCGCCGGTGGCATTTATGTGCCGGATTCAGCGAAAGAAAAGCCACAACGTGGAGTGGTCCAGGCAGTCGGAAAGAAAGTAGAAAACGTCAAAGTCGGTGATCACGTGCTGTTCGACAAGTATTCAGGCAGCAAGCTTCGGATTGAGGACGAAGAGTGCTTGATCCTCAAGGAAGAAGACATCCTCGGCATCTTTACCAGCTAAAGTTCAAACCACAAGCAACGACAGCGAATTAATTCAATAGAAAAACGATAACAGGAGGAACCCAATGGCAAAGCAACTGATGTACGGCGATACAGCACGAGCCTCCATCCTGAAAGGGGTGAACCAGCTCGCGGACGCCGTGAAGGCGACGCTCGGCCCGAAGGGCCGGAATGCGATTTTGGATAAGAAATTCGGCGCCCCGACCATTACCAAGGACGGCGTGACCGTGGCGAAGGAAGTCGAGCTGAAGAACCCGTACGAGAACATGGGCGCTCAGCTGGTTCGCGAAGTCGCCAGCAAGACCAGCGACACGGCGGGTGACGGAACCACCACCGCGACGGTCTTGGCCCAGGCGATCTTCCGGGAAGGCGCCAAGAACATCACCGCCGGTGCCAACCCGATGGAGATCAAGCGCGGGATCGACAAGGCCGTCGAGGCCGTGACCGCCGAGCTCAAGAAGCTCAGCAAGCCCTGCCAAAACAAGACCGAGATCTCCCAGGTCGGCACCATTTCCGCCAACAACGACAAGACCATCGGCGATCTGATCGCGGAAGCCATGGAAAAGGTCGGCAAGGACGGCGTCATCACGGTGGAAGAAGCCAAGTCGATGACCACCTCGCTGGACGTCGTCGAGGGCATGCAGTTCGATCGCGGCTACATCTCTCCCTACTTCGTCACCAACGCCGAGCGGATGGAATGTTCCGTGGAAGAGCCGCTCATCCTGATCAATGAAAAGAAAATCAGCAGCATGAAGGACCTGCTCCCGCTGCTCGAGCAGGTGGCCAAGATGGGCAAGCCGCTCATCATCATGGCTGAAGAAGTCGAAGGTGAAGCGCTGGCGACCCTCGTGGTCAACAAGCTCCGCGGCACCTTGAATGTCGCCGCCGTGAAGGCTCCGGGCTTCGGCGATCGCCGCAAGGCCATGCTGGAGGATATCGCGATCCTCACCGGCGGCCAGGTGATTTCCGAAGACATCGGCTTCAAGCTCGAGAACGTCAAGCTGACCGATCTCGGCCGCGCCAAGCGCGTCACGATCGACAAGGACAACACCACGATCGTCGAAGGTTACGGTGATTCGAAGAAGATCGAAGGCCGCGTGAAGCAGATCAAGGCCCAGATCGAAGAAACCACCTCGGACTACGATCGCGAGAAGTTGCAAGAGCGGCTGGCGAAGATTGTGGGCGGCGTGGCCGTCATCAACGTCGGCGCTGCGACCGAGACCGAGATGAAGGAGAAGAAGGCTCGCGTCGAGGACGCCCTGCACGCCACCAAGGCGGCAGTGGAAGAAGGGATCGTCCCAGGCGGCGGCGTGGCCTATCTGCGCTGCGTGAAGGCAATCGATGGGCTCAAGGATATCCCGGTGGAACAGAAAGTCGGACTCGACATTGTCCGGCGTGCGCTCGAAGAGCCGATCCGACAGATCGCCACGAATGCCGGTGCGGAAGCATCGGTCATCGTCGGCAAGGTTCGGGAAGAAAAGAACGCCAACGGTGGGTATAACGCCGCGACGGATGAGTATGTCGATATGATCAAGGCCGGCATCATCGATCCTACCAAGGTGTCGCGGACGGCGCTCCAAAACGCCGCCAGCGTGGCGGGCTTGATGCTCACCACTGAGGTCATGATCACCGAACTGCCCGAGGAGAAGAAAGAACCGGCTATGCCGGGCGGCGGACACAGCCACGGTATGGAGGGGATGTACTAACCCTTCGACAGGCTCAGGGCAGGCAGAGAGCTTGCCTTCAGCAAAGGGCCCGGCGGGAAACCGCCGGGCCCTTCGTGTTTTGGCCCTTCCGCTACGAATGCTTGAATGCTATCGCCCTGAGCGTGGCTTTAAAAACAGACGAAGTCATTGGCTGGACAAAAAACGACCGAAAGGTACGGTGAACCATCTCCGTATGGCGTTTATGTTCGGCCTGGAACAATTCGGCCGCCTTCTTTCGATCTTCCGTGCCATACCCCATCCGGATCGCGCATCGCTCCAACTCGTCTGAGCTTTCGGGAAGCGCATGGGTTTGGAGATCATGGACCATCTGCAACTTATGCTCGACATCGCGTAGGAACAGATAGGCAGCCGTCAACGCATCGCGGTCTTCAATCGAAAGCAGTTTCTTGCGAGTCAGCCGGTTCAGCGAACCGAGTGTGCTCCGATCCAGGAGCGCAGGCACCTTTCGTCCTGCCAGGACTTGAACGGTCTGCACGAAAAACTCGATCTCTCGAATTCCGCCGGTCCCCAACTTCACGTTGCGCTGGGCGTGGCCACGGTCCGTCATTTTGGCGTCGATCATATCCTTCACCGCGCGAACGTCTTGCACGATCGCCAACGCCTTATCGCGATCCATTTTTCCCCCTGCTCCTAACACGAACGGCCTCACCAGCTTGAGAAACGCCTGCCCGACTTCGTCGGAGCCGGCAACCGGGGAAGCCTTCAATAGAGCCAACCGCTCCCAGACCTGTCCACGTGCCGTATAATATTTCTGATACTCTTCCAGCGACCTGGCCAACTGACCGACAGATCCCTCTGCTCGTAATCGTAAATCGACCCGAAATACATGTCCCTCTCGAGTCGGCTCGGTCAAGACCCTGGTCAGTTCGCGGGAAAGAATCTCAAAATACTCTTCATTCGAGATACCAACTCCGGCCGGTGTGTCGGCACCCCTACGCCCCTGGGCTCTGGTTTCCCCATCATGCGACTCATAGATGTAGACCAGATCCACGTCCGAACTGTAGTTGAGCTCATGCCCGCCCAACTTCCCCATCCCGATGACGGCGAACCCCGTTTCCACCCATCGTCCCTGCAGATTTCGATGCATCGGCAGGCCATACTGCCGCTTGAGATCGGCATCGACAATCTCGTACGCGGCATGAATCAGCAGGCAGGCCAAGTCGGACAATGAGCCGGTCGTCTCAGGGACTGTAGCGAGACGAAGGAGATCCCGCACGCCGATACGCAGCATTTCCCGTCTCCGAAAACGTCGCAGACCGTCCAACTTCAGTCCCGTGGAAGTCAGGTGCCCGATGCTCTTGCGAAGCGCGCCTTCCATCCCTTTCCGTGTCGGAGGTCGTGATAAGACTTCCTCTTCAGCCAGCCAATACACCAACGTTGGGTCTCGGATCAGCGTAAAGGCCAAGGCGTCGCTGCTGCCGAGGATCACACAAAGGAGGTCGAGCATGCGCGGCCACGTGCGCAAGTAGTCGAGAAATGAGGTGCGGGATACGTTGGCCAACATGCGCTCCCAGTGATTCAGCGCCTGATCTGGATCGGCCGTCCGGGAAATCGATTCCATCAACATCGGCAGAATATCGGCCAGCCGGCGGCGTTGGATCGGGTCGCCCGCCATCACATCGAGGTTGCGGTCCGCTTGATCGAGATCACGCAGGCCATAGGCCGACAAAATGGCTCGCACTTCCTCGACGTTCCGCTTGGCGGCGAGCAGAATGGGGCGGGGATCCGGTTTAAAGGCACGATTCTGAGCTGGAGGTTTGGGCCGCGAGAATACAGGCGGTACCGATGGACGATTCATTGCGCGGCATTATACTGACAGGTTCCTCTACGCACAATGAAACCATTCGGGTATACTGAAATCCATGTCGACAGGCTCTCCTGACCGCACATCGCTCCTCAATACGGTTCGTCCGCTCTGTCCTGACATTCCATCCGATGTGCTTCAAGATTTTTTCTCCCGTATGGATCAGGAGTACTTTCGACGGTTCGGACCTCCGGTGATTGCCGAACATGTCCGACTGACCGCTCAGCTGACACCGGAACATCTCTGCGAAATTGCCTTTACCGAACAGCAGGACAAGCGATTTGAGATCACGATCGTGGCCTACGATTACTTCTCCGAATTTGCCATGATTTGCGGCCTGCTCTCGGCATTCGGCCTCAACATTGAGGAAGGACATATCTATACGTTTGCCGAAAAGACCGCTCCGCAATCCGTCCGGGCCAGTTGGACAGGATACGGACCGCGTGTCCGTGCAAAGAGCAGCCCGGGCTTGAGCAGGAAAAAGATCGTCGACGTGTTCCGTGTGTTGCCCGTATCAGGCGCGGAGCTGGGCGCAGAGCAACAGAATCAACTGCTGGACGCACTCCGCTCGGTGATCGCACTGCTCGATACAGGACAATTCGAGGAGGCACGGTTTGCGGTAAATCGGCGTCTGGTCGAACAGCTCGGCAAGCGGCGCGCATCTTTTGGCGGTCTGCTCCATCCGGTCCAGATCACATTCGACAACAGCCAATCTCCCATCGACACCGTCATGGACATCCGGTCGGACGATACTCCGGCCTTTTTGTACGCCTTCGCCAACGCCCTCGCGATGCGCAACGTGTACATCTCCAAAGCGCAGTTCGACGTCGAGGATGGGAAGATTCACGATCGCTTTTATGTCCGCAACCGCCACGGCCAGAAACTCACCGACGCGACCGATCAGCAGCAGTTACGCCTGACAGCCGTCCTCATCAAGCAGTTCACCCATGCCCTCACCTGGGCCCCCGACCCGACCAAGGCCCTGGAGGCCTTTGACCAGTTCCTTGACCTGACGATGCAACAGGCAAAAGGAAAGGCCCAGCAAGAAGCCTTGGCCTTTCTGAGCGACAAGAAAACCTTTCCTCTCCTTGCCCGTTTACTCGGCGCCAGCGATTTTCTCTGGGAAGACTTCCTACGTCGCCAATACAGCAACCTCCTGCCTCTCCTGCAAGACTACCGGGATGCGCCCCTTATCACGCCACGAGCGACGCTTCGCGAGGAACTCGATCGCCTCGTCAACCGGACAAAGACCGATGAGGAAAGAAAAGCGGCGCTGAACAGCTTTAAAGACCGCGAGCTGTTTCGCATCGACATGAAACACATCGTCGAGCCGGGCACTGCCCTGCCGGATTTTTCCGCTGCATTGACTCAGTTGGCCGAAGTCATCGTCGATCGAAGCTTGAGGGACTGCCAGGCCAGCTTGAACAAGCTGTATGGCCCACCGCGCTTGGCGAATAAGAAACTCTGCCCCTTCACTGTTCTCGGATTGGGGAAATTCGGCGGCAGAGAACTGGGGTACGCGTCCGACATCGAGGTGATGTTCGTGTACGGCGATGTGGGCCATACCGGCGGCAAGCAGCCGATCGAAAACAGCGAATACTTTGAGCGGCTCGGCGCGGAACTCTTACAGTGGATCGAGGCCAAGCAAGAGGGCATCTTTCATCTGGACGTACGCCTCCGACCCCACGGCGGGAAAGGTTCGCTGACGAATCCGTTCGACGAGATCACGAGCTACTATGATGACCACGGTCTTGCCGCCCCGTTCGAACGCCAGTCATTGATCAAATTGCGGCATGTGGCGGGCGATGCGGCTCTGGGTAAGCGAGTCGAAACCCATCGTGATAGTTATGTCTACAGTGGTAAACCGTGGGATCTTCGTGTCGCCCTCGACTTGCGCCGGCAACAGTTGAAGCAACTCGTGGAGCGAGGCACGATCAACCTCAAACATAGCCACGGGGGGATTGTCGATATCGAATACGCGGTCCAGTACCTCCAGATCATGCATGGCCATCGGCTTCCTGCTCTGCGCCCCCCCAACACCATGCAGGCGCTGGCAGCCCTCGTCGATTGTGGCATTGTCACGAGGCAAGACGGCGAGACGCTCCGTAAGGCCTACTTCTTCATCCGGATGCTCATCGACGGACTCCGCATGGTTCGCGGCAATGCCAAAGATCGTGTCCTTCCCCCTGTTGATTCAGACGAATTCATCTTTCTAGCTCGCCGCGTGGGCTATACCACCGACGATTGGCAAGCGGGGGCAAGGCATCTGGAAACGGATATACAAGAGCACATGGGAAAGGTGAAAGAGTTTTTTACGAGGACGTTCGGGAAGATGTGACTGCGGCTAAAGGATGAAGAGACGCTGTTGTGCAAAGGTTCAGCCTAGTAGCGGTAGCCTTATCGTTTAAGGATTTACGTTATGGCCTGTTACATCGGCCTATCAGGTTATTCATACAAGGCATGGCAGGGACCTGATCGTTTTTATTCACCCGACATCAAACCGACCGATTTCCTTCGCTACTACGCCACGAGGTATCGGACCGTTGAGCTCGCTGGTGTATGGTATCGACTTCCCAGCGAGAAAACCGCACAGGCGTGGTGCATAGATACTCCTCCTCACTTCATCTATGCACCCAAGGCCCACCGAGAAATTACACATATCCGTCGCCTCAAGCCGGAAGCGCTTCCCATGTTGATGGCCATGCTGCAACGGCTCGAACCGCTTTATAAGGCAGGGAAACTCGGCCCGATGCTGATCCAATTGCCTCCTAATTTGAAACGCGATGATGGACGGCTGGAGAGGTTTCTTGGAGCCCTGCCTACGACCCATCAATGGGCTATAGAATTTCGGCATGAGAGTTGGCAGGCTGATGAAATCGAACGGATCTTGCGTCGGTTTTCAGTCGCATGGGCGGCGGTTGAGACGGACGAGCATGAGGCAGAGCACCGAGACACAGCTCCGTTCCGCTATGTTCGACTTCGCAAAACTAAATATGGCCAGGCAGAACTACGACGATGGGCTGAACGATTTCAGAATGCTTCTCAACAGGGACAAGACTGCTTTGTCTACTGCAAACACGAAGTCGAGGGCTCTCCCTGGATCTGGGCAGACGAACTGAACCGGCTCCTGAATTCCTAGACAATTCCACGCCAGCCTTAGGGCTGAATCGACTTCGCTGCGATTACCGAATAGACCTGCGTTGTTTGATCTCAGCCGAGAATCATGCCTCTCACAGAACTCAGTATTCTTCAACGGTGCAATTAGTACGGATTTCTCCCCCTAAAGTGGGACTGTTTTCGAGTACTTCCCTGGATATCCTTCGTCGGCACAGAATGCGCGCCAAATAGTGTCCTGGATCAACGAGGTGACGGCTCATGATCTCCGATGAACGTCTCAAGCGATTTGTCCGCTCAGGATTCCTGCTTGCTCCATTATTTCTTCTTGCCTGTTCAAGTGGTGGCGGGGAAGGAGGCGTCCCGTCAGGTTCCCCATTGACACCCGCCGGTCCTCCGATTACATGGGAACTGAAGAGCCCAATGCCGACACCCCGCACGGAATTTGGCGTGGCGACAGTCGACAATAAGATCTATGCGATTGGAGGTTACTCGGGATCAGTTCTCCGAACGGTAGAAGAATATGATCCGGCCACAGATACCTGGACCCGAAAAGCGGACATGCCGACTCCTCGACGCCAACTCGTGGTCGCAAGTGTGAATAATAGGATCTATGCGATCGGTGGGGTAAACTTCACATCTGATCCCGGCTCACTGGTTTATTCATATTCGACTGAGGAATATGATCCCGCGACTGACACGTGGACCTCGAAAGCCTCGATGCCGACTGGTGGAACGGTAAACAGCGTACTCGCGAATCGTTTTATCGGTGGGGCCGTTGCAAACGGAAAGATCTATATCGCAGCCCGCAACGCTACCGGGACATCATTGCCCATCACGCACGCGCTCGAGTACGATCCCACTACAGATGTGTGGACGAGTAAGACACAACCCCCGTTCATTTACACGCGGTATACCGTGGCATCTCTGAACAACAAGGTGTATGCCCTTTCCGATATCGGAGAACTTGCAGAGTATGACCCCTTAAAAGACCGCTGGATCATCCGTCCTCCACTCTCAGCTCCCCGATTCCGCACCGGCTTAACGTCGGTTGGAGGGAAACTCTTTTCCATCGGCGGAGGACAGAACTCGTCTCCTGTCAGTACCGTGGAAGAGTATGATCCTGAGACCCAGAACTGGGCATTGAGAGCCTCCACGGCCTCTCCCCGCGTCTCAGTAGCAATCGGAGAGGCGCTCGGCAGGCTTTACGCGATTGGTGGGTCATCAAACATCAGCGAGACCTTACCTTCTCCTCTTAACACTGTAGAAGAAGGCTCGCTTCCGCTTCCTGGATCCGTCCTTCAAGTTCCCACAGGAGACGCAGTCACGACCGGCAATGGTCAAGTAACCGTCCGCTGGAATCCTGTTGCTGGAGCAACATCCTACAACCTCTACATGGCCTCGGACACCAACCTTGATCGGAGCAACTATGCCGGCTTACCTGATGGGGCAAAGCTTGTCGGTGTAACATCTCCCCATACGATCACAGGGTTGACCAATGGCAAAACTTATTACTTCTTCGTGACCGCAACCGATGCTGATCGAGAAAGCGAAGAGTCATTCGGCTCTTCCGCGACTCCAACAGCCCCACCAGGCCTCCTCTGGCGCACGAGAGCATCGATGCCGACACCCCGCCTTGAAGCCGGTGCTGCGGTTGTGAACGGCAAAATCTATGTCGTCGGAGGATTTTCAGGAAGCGCACTGACGACAACTGAAGAATACGATCCGGCTACCGATACGTGGACGCCTAAGGCAAACATGCCCACCGCGCGCCGCTCGCCAGTTGTAGCAACGGTAAACGACAAAATCTATGCAATCGGAGGGATGAATTACGTTGAAATCAGCCAGGTGACATACTCTTACGCCACAGAGGAGTTTGACCCGTCGACCAATACCTGGACCTCCAAGGCTCCAATGCCGGCCGGGAATTCTGTGAACCCCATCCTCGGCAATCGCTTTATCGCAGGCACGGCTGTTAACGGCAAGATCTATATCACCGTGTTCAACAACGGCGGCGCTCCGCCGATTTCCTCGACGTTTGAGTACGATCCAATGACGAATACGTGGGATACCACCAAATCGCCGGTCCCCTTCGGCAATGCCCAGTACACCGTGGCATCATTGGGTGGAAAGCTGTATACGCTCACATCTGGTTCATTTGCAGAGTATACTCCCGCCACCAACACATGGGTCATTCGACCATCCCCTCCACAAACTCCCACCCAAATGAGGCTTGTTGCGGTTCCCACGAAGAACAAGCTGTATGCGATTGGGGGCTATAGTGCCTCAGACGTCCACGATACCGTACAAGAATACGATCCTGCTTCCAATATTTGGACGACCCAAGTCTCTGTTCCAGTTCCGAGACATTCTACAACCACTGCTGAAGTAGGAGGAAAGGTGTACATGTTCGGGGGCTCTCTATTCCCCGATTTTGTCAATGTAGGAGGAGCCCCAACATTCATGAGGCCGCTTCCCTTATCCGATGTAGAAGAAGGGCAATAAGGCGGGCATTCCTCCATCGTAAGGTCTTCAGCTCGTAACAGCGCTATTCGCCGGGTTCGCTTTGGGTAATAGGGTTTCATTCTCTATCATCCGCCCAAGCAGAGCTGTCGCTGTAGATACCAGCAAAAGCTGGATACCGATGTAGTTGACATCCACATTTCGGTCCACAACGTATTCATCCAGCCTATGTCCTGAAACAGCAGCTGTGCGATAACCTAACAGGTGGTGCCCCACAGTATTGAGTCTCCCCATCGAATAGCACGCCTGCTCAATCGGAAAATGCTGTGCATTCACCAAAGTCGGTGAAAAACACACATCGAGCGGTCGGAGCCTATTTCATGGCCTGGCAATTTTCTGAAAAACTAGGCGGCCATGGCGCGAGGCTGGATAACCGCCAAGGTATCTTGCAGCTGGGCACAAGCCTCCGAGAGCAGTGCCGGTAAGTCGGCCGGCACAAACCGTGTGGCGGTGACGGCATGGGGGTTGAGCGGCAATGCGGCAGGTCGCCGACTCGGCTCGAGTTCTTCGTAGTCAGCGATGACGCCGGCCAGATGGACGATGGACGCATGGATGATGAATTCACCAGCATCGTTTGGGCTCAGTTGGCAGCGAATAGCCTGTTCAATCTGCACGGGCATGCCCCAAGATCGAATGAGTTCGGCGCCCACTTCCGCGAAGTCGCACCCAATGTTGGACTGCTCCACCTCGGCCAAGGAGGTTTCGAGATACCCTGCCTCGATGAGAGCGGATTGGGCGCGCTGCGGAATGGTCTGGTAGAGGACAAAGTGGCCGATGTCGCGCAGCAGACCTTCAATGAAAAACCGCTCGCTGTCGTTGATGCCACAGGACTTCGCGATCTTGCCGGCGAGCAAGGCGCAGAGCACACTTTTGCGCCAGAACTTGGGGACATCCATCAGTTGAATCGGCATCCCAGCAAAGGTCCGTCCGACAGTCGTGGCGGTGACGAGATCGTTGATGGCTTGCATACCGACGATGTTGACGGCGCGAGTGACGGTGTCGATCTGTTTGGGAAACTCATAGAGCGGGCTGTTGACGATGCGGAGAAGTCTGGCCGAGATGGCTGGATCCAGCTTGAGGACGTCGGCAAGGTCGTCCATGGTTGAATCGGGGTTGTCCACCACTTCCCGCACGCGGAAGTAAATCTCCGGCAACGTGAAGACGGTCGTGCAGGACTGGACCAGTTCGCTTGCCGATGGCATGGTGGAATCCTTTCAGTTGTGACCGGCTTCTGCCTTCTTTATCGGTTACGAATGATCAGGACCATAGAGGAAACGGGCGGAAGAGAGAGATCCCATGTGATCAAGCAGAATCAAAGGTGCCGAGAGTCTATTGTAGGCTCATGAGCCGAATATGCAATCAATTCGGCTCAACCTGCAGACACAATTGCAGCATCGCTTTCCGAGGAGATGGCAATGGCCGCATTGACAAGCCTTGTCTGAAAAGACACTCTCACCGGGGCTCGGACGGCCCGCCTTGTTGAGCCTATTGCGATGAAAGATCTGCTCAATGACCGCCAGTTGCAAACGCTTCGTCGCATGCTGGACGAAGGGCCCAACGGTTTCGCAGGTGACATGAGTGCCAAGAAATATTTGTCGATCATCGGCGCGGCTGAAGCATACATTATACGATCAAGCTGTAGCAGGCTTGCCCCCTAAAATGCGATGCGCGGTGGGCTGATCGACTCTTGCCTCGGTCATTGTAAGGCACAGAACAAGAACTGATCCTGAATTTGTCGCTTTGTCTGTCTTGAATTGCCTCCGTTGACTCTTTACTCGTCGATCGATAGCCTTCCTCAAACATGTCCAACGCCCACGAGAGCAGAGTCGGTGGTATCTGTGCGATCGGAGGAAGCCTTCTGCTTTTTGTCGGGACATTCCTACACCCTGCGGAAGCTGACCCGAACGAGCCAGTTGCAGCCTTTACTGAATATGCAGCGGATCAGCTCTGGGGCGTCAGCCATCTGACTCAGTTCATGGGAATTGTTTTGATCGTGGTAGCCCTACTCTTGTTGATGCACCAGATGGAACAGGCGCGTGGCTGGACACAGATTGCCAAAGGAGGATCGATCGTCAGTCTGGCGGTGGCAGCAGTGCTGCAGGCAGTTGATGGAGTGACGCTGAAGGTTATGGTTGACTCATGGGCAGCCGCTCCTGCCATACAGAAGGAGGAGCTTTTTTACGCCGCTTTTGCAGTCCGCCAAGTTGAGATCGGCCTGGCAAGCTTCTCGTCTCTAGTATTCGGCCTCACGGTCACGGTCTGCGGAATAGCATTGCTCGTGGATCGCACCTACCCAGCGTGGCTGGGCGGACTCGCGATTGGTGGAAGTCTGCCCGTTGCCCTTTCCGGCATTGTGATGGCTTTCGGCGGGTTCTCGCAGCTGGCAATGAGCCTCATGATGTCGGCAAGTTCCCTCCTTCTGCTATGGCTGCTAATCCTTGGAACAGTTATGTGGCGACGAAGCTAGATCGCGCATGGCTTAGCCGAATGTTCGGACTAAGTCCTGAGTCTTCGTTTGTTGCGGTACAACAGTATCCGACGCAGGTTCGTTATGCTCCTACCACACCGCCTGCTCCCGTCTACCGAACATGCGCAGTTGGCGGACAGATCGGAAATAGGATGATATCTGCTCCTCAGACGCAAAATAATGGGTCGGGAATGTTTTACTGAGGCGAACGCTAAATAGTGCGTACCTTAATTTCTTGAAAAGCACATAAACAGCTGCTTTTCGGGATGTTCTTACTGACAAATTTCGCACTCTTTCATGGTCGGATCAGTAATTGTCCGACTTCCAATGCACGTGGTCGGACTTCTCCTGAATCTGCTTGAATTTCACGACTGCATACTACTGCCGGTCGCTTGGGCACGTTTCTCGTCTAATTCGGCCCAGCGTGCGTAGAGACGTTCGACTTCCGTCTGGGCAGCATGAAGTGAGGCGTACCGCTCTTGTAAATCGGTAGCGGATGAGGCAATAGCCGGATCAGTTGCCGCGACTTGGCAAGTCGCAACGGCCTCCTCGGCTTCGAGAATTTTGGCTTCGATCTGGTCCCATTCCTTTTGGTCTTTGTATGACAAGCCTTTCCGTTTGGATGGCCCAGCCAGCGTGGCGCTCTCCTTTGAAATCTGAGGTTTTCGTTCTTCCGTCGCTTTTCTTGCTTGCGCCGCTTCCCATTGGGCATAGTCGGCAAACCACTCGGTGTGGCCCATCCCATCGAGCGCCAGGAGCCTGGTGGAGATGCGGTCTAAGAGCCACCGGTCGTGTGTCACCAAGACAAGTGCGCCGGTAAACTCCAGCAGGCTGTCTTCCAGCACATCGAGCGTCGGAATATCCAAATCGTTGGTCGGCTCGTCGAGAATCAAGAGATCAGCCGGCTGAAGCATAAGCTGCGCGATCAGCAACCTTGCCTGCTCGCCGCCTGATAAGCGCGAGACCGGGAGATCCAGCTGTTCCGGCTTGAAGAGGAAGCGCTTGGCCCATGAGACCAAATGAACGGACCGTTCCTGGTAGACGACGGCATCACCACCGGCTGGGGCAAGGGTGCGTCGCAACGTGGCCTGCTGGTCCAACGACTCGCGGTGTTGCTCGAAGGTCACTACGCGTAGTCGATCGGCACGAGTGATGGTGCCGCTATCCGGTTCTACTGTGCCGGCTAAGAGTTTGAGGAATGTTGTTTTGCCTCCACCGTTGGGGCCAAGAAGGCCAATCCGCTCCCCTGGACCTAACAACATATCTACGCCCGATACAATCAGCTTCCCGCCCAGAGATTTCTCAACCCCTTTTGCGACCAGTACCTGCTTGGATCTTCGTCCAGAGGCTGTGAAGTCGATCCCGGCCGATGCATTCCCCTGCCGCGACTCCATATCGTTTAGCTCGTCAATCAACCGACCGGCCTGATCGATCCTGGCCTTGGCTTTGGTCGTGCGGGCTTTCGGTCCGCGTCTCAGCCACTCCACTTCCCGCCGCACTCGATTGGCGAGCGAGGCCTGATAGTCGACCTGCGCCTGTAATGCCGCATCGCGCTGCTCCAAAAACTCGCTGTACCGACCGTTTGCTTGAAAGACGCCATTGGCGTATCGGCGATTCAATTCCCAGATTCGCGTGGTCACCGACTCTAAGAATCGCCGATCATGGCTGATGACGATGAACGCATGAGGTTCGGCTTTCAACAGCCCTTCGAGCCAGAGGATGCCTTCGACGTCCAGATGGTTGGTCGGCTCATCCATGAGCAGCACGTCCGGCTCCAACATCAGTGATCGAGCGATCGCCAGCCGCTTCTTCCATCCACCCGACAGCGTCGAGACGGATTGGTCTGAGCGAACAAACCCGCCGAGGCTGAGAGCTTTGGCAAGACGTGCTCCCTGCTCATGTGGGTCTAATCCCTCGTCCAGAATGACCTGGGACAGCGCATCTTCGACCGAGTGTTGCTCAGCAAACAAGGGTTCTTGCGGGACATAGCCGATACGGAGCTGCCGTCGCACCGATCTGGTACCGGAATCAGGATTCTCCAGACCGGCCAGGATTTTGAGCAACGTCGATTTTCCCGAACCGTTGGGACCAATGAGTCCGACGTGATCCCCTTCGCAGAGTCCAAGCGACAGGTCGGTAAATAACGGCTTTACTCCATAGCTTTTCCCAAGGGACTCGCAACTGAGCAACATGATTGGTGGCATGACAGCAGCGTACCTGATCAGAATTCTAGTGAGCAGGCTTTTCGACAACCATTTCGTGCAGTTACTAGCAGGTTAGTTGCACGAAGGCTACGGAGTTTTTTGTTCTTCGAACGCGCGAAGGAGGTCAGAGACTGAAAGTACTCCGATGATCGTGGCATCGGCAGTAACCGGCAGGTGTCGGATGCTCTGCTTCTTCATCAGCGACATAGCTTCGGTGAGCGATTCATCTTCTTCAATCGTCACAAGTGGCCGGCTCATGCAAGTGGCGACGGTCGTGGTATTCGGGTCAAGCCCTTTGGCGACGGCTTTGCGTGTCAGATCCGAATCGGTGACGATGCCGATATACCGAGACCCGTCGTCGACGATCAGCGAGCCGACTTTGTGCTTCTGCAATAACTGCCCCGCTTGTTTGATGGTCGCGTCCCGGTGGATGCTCCGCACATCATGTGACATATAGTCTTCAACAAGTGCCGTCTCGATCCCCTTCTTTTTTCTCGTTGCCTGCAGTCGTCGGCGTAATTCAAGATCTGCCAGACAGCTTTCCAGCACTTGGCGACGCTGTTGGAGACTTTCACGTTCCACATCGTGGGTCCCGCTTTCCTGCGCTTCTACAGGCAAAATCGCCGATTCCCCGGTCTTTGCAAAGAAGTAGGCTTCAGATTGGTCCGATGCCGCGCCGAACACCTGGCTGATCAGCTCTTCAGCCGCTTCGTCGAAATCCTCAAGCGAAACCGACCCGCGTTTACGCGAGAGGAAGGGTTGAAATTTCACGAGCTGCTGCTTGAACCGCCCGACATACCGATCGAGAATATCACTCCGTGTCAACCCCGTACGAACTCGTTTCGGCATCTTCTTCCTCCTGGTTGTAAGCAGGAGAATAACCTATGTAAAGTTGACGCTCAAGTGGTCCCTGAGGCGCATCCTTCGCCATCGTCTTGTCCGAATCTTGCCGCTTGATTTTTTATCTGCGACCCCTTATGCAATCCAAACCGGCTTGACCTCGTTACTTCGATCAGTGCCGAACAGGATCACCTGCCATGAAGGGAATTGGGTTTATCGTCCTGCTGATGCTGCTCAGTTCAGGCCCGGTCTATGCGGGATGGGTGGCCATCGAGAAACAGTACCAACCTACTGGTCTCGAGACCCTGTACTTCGATCCGGAAACGATTCACCGAGAAGGAACTCGTACAACGCTCTGGCAATTAACGGATCTCAAGTGGAACAGCACAACACGATTCTTGTCCTTCAAGACCCATAAGGAATTTGACTGTGCGCAGTCTCGCGTACGCGTCCTGCAAGTCATCGAATTTTCTCGCCAAATGGGCACCGGCAGATCTGCCCCTGGCTACATCGAAAGCGGGAACTGGCAGCCGGTAGAAGAACGCGGCGTCAATCATGCGCTTTGGAAGGCGGCTTGCGAGAAACGCTAACCTTCACCCGTGCATCTTGTGCACCCGACGGCCCTCTGAGGCTAGGCATCGTAATAGAGGAAAAACTCGTACGGATGCGGCCGCAAGCGCATCTGATCGATCTCCTTGCTCCGCTTATAGCCGATCCAGGCCTCGATCAGGTCCTCGGTAAACACCTCTCCTTTGAGTAGAAATTGGTGATCCTTTTCTAAGCTGTTGATCGCTTCATCCAGACTCCCGGGCATGGTTGGAATACTCGCGGCCTCTTTCGGATCGAGATCATAAAGATCTTTTTCGGCCGGTTCGCCTGGGTTGATCTTGTTCTGAATACCGTCGAGCCCCGCCATGAGCATCGCGGAGAATGCCAGATAGGGATTACAGGATGGATCGGGAAACCGCACTTCGATCCGCTTCGCCTTCGGACTTGGGGAGTACATCGGAATACGGATGCCGGCTGACCGGTTCCGGCTGGAATAGGCCAACAGCACCGGCGCTTCGAATCCCGGCGTGATGCGCTTGTAGGAGTTCGTCGTCGGATTCGTAAAGGCCGCCAGCGCCGGCGCATGCTTCAGAATGCCACCGATATAATACAAACAGAGCTGCGAGATACCGGCGTAGTCTTTCCCGGCAAAGAGCGGCTTCCCATCTTTCCAGATGCTCTGGTGCGTGTGCATCCCCGATCCGGCATCGCTGAAAAGCGGCTTCGGCATGAAGGTCACCGTCTTCCCATGTCGACGCGCCACGTTTTTGACGATGTACTTGTACAGCATCATCTTGTCCGCAGTCCGCAAGAGGGAATCAAATCGGATATCGATTTCGGCCTGCCCCGCCGAGGCCGTCTCGTGATGATGCTTTTCGACCTCGATGCCGACCTTTTCCATTTCCAGAACCATCTCGCTCCGGATATCTTGCTGTGTATCGGCCGGAGCCACCGGGAAATACCCTTGCTTATGCCGGATCTTCCCCCCCAGGTTGATCCCCTCTTGCCCCATGTTCCAGGCGCCTTCCTCTGAGTCGATATAGTAGAAGCCGCTGTGGCTGGTTTGGTCGTAACGGGCATGATCGAAGATGAAAAATTCGGCTTCCGGCCCCCAGAATGAGTTGTCGCCGATCTTGGTACTCTGCAGATACTTCTCAGCCTTTTGCGCGATAAATCTTGGATCACGTTCATAATTTTCGCGAGAAATCGGATCCACGACGTTTCCGGCCAAGCTGAGCGTCGGCACCGCAGTGAACGGATCCAGGCAAGCCGTGGCAGGGTCCGGCACCACCAACAAGTCACTGTTGTTAATGGCCTTCCAGCCGCGAATCGACGATCCATCGAGGCCGGAACCGTCCTTAAACAGCTCCTCCTTCAGTTCGCTCACAGGGATGGTCATATGCTGCCATACACCCGGCAGATCGACGAATTTCAGATCGACCATCTGGACCCTGTGCTTCTTGGCGAACTCCAATACCTCACGCACGTTCATGCCCATCCTCCTTTAGAAAGATCCTCCGCGATCATGTTCCACCGCTTGGATCCTGTACCGTCACAGCGCGGTTTCTCCGGTCTCTCCCGTCCGAATGCGCACGACCTCGTTTAACTCGCGAACAAAAATCTTCCCATCTCCGATACTACCAGTTTTGGCCGCGCAGATGATGGCCTCAATTACCCGAGACACCTGGGCATCCGTCACAGCTACCTCGATTTTCACCTTGGGGACAAATTCAATCGTATACTCTTGACCTCGATAGGTTTCCTTATGGCCTTTCTGACGCCCAAACCCTTTGACTTCCGATACGGTCATCCCCTGGACACCGATTTCCAACAGAGCATCCTTGATCTCTTCCAGTTTGAACGGTTTGACGATGGCCTCAACCAGCTTCATGCCGATGCCTCCTTGCTCGACCAGCTCAGGGACCACCGACGGCTCTCAGATAGATCCAGGAGCCGTGCGGAGCTAACCGGCACCATGCCTCTCGTCGCAAAAGCCATGGCCACTCCGCCTTTCCCTCTGCTTTGGGGGAGCCATCATAGCCTATCCTTTCCCTCTCACTCAATGTGGAAATCTCGCAAATCCTTTAAAATTGCTCGACCTCTGTATGGCCTACGCTCTGGGCATTGAGCGGATACGGCAGTGCGATCTAAGGACGAAGGAACCCCTGGCGATTCATTCCTATACGGAATCACTGGGTAAATGTCCGAGGAGCACCTAGGGGTTTGGGGAGAGAGCCAGTAGAGGTTATGGCTGTTTGATGCGATAACCGTTCGTAATCGGCATCCGACGGTCCTTGCCGAAGGCACGATGAGTGATCTTGACGCCAATAGGCGCCTGACGTCGTTTGAACTCGCTGCTATCGACCATCCTAACCACGCGCGAGACCGTTGCGCGATCGAACCCCGCTTCGACGATTTCGTCGAGTGAGCGGTCTTCTTCGACGTACGCTCGAAGAATGGGATCGAGCAAAGCGTACGGCGGAAGGAAATCCTCATCCTTTTGATTCGGCCTCAGCTCGGCGGTCGGCGGTCGGTCCAAGATACGTTTGGGAATCACAGGCGACGCCCCGCGTTCATTGCGGAACCTCGCCAGGTCGTAGACCATCGTCTTCGGCACATCCTTAATGACGGCGAACCCGCCGGCCATATCACCGTACAGAGTCGAGTACCCCACACTCATCTCGCTTTTGTTTCCAGTGGCCAAAACCAGATGCCCGAACTTATTGGACACAGCCATGAGTAGATTGCCTCGAATGCGAGCCTGGAGGTTTTCCTCGGTCGCGTCCTCTGAACAGTCGACAAATGTCGGTGCCAGCGACTGTCGATAGGCTTCAAATGTCGGAGTAATCGCGACGGTATTCAAGTCGATGTCGAGACACCGTACGAGTTCCACCACATCCTCTTCACTTTCATGTGAGGTGTACGGAGAGGGCATAAAAACGCCGAGGACGTGCTTGGCGCCGAGCGCATCCACCGCGATAGCCGCGGTTACTGCCGAATCGACACCTCCGCTCAACCCAATCACCACTCGCATAAATCCATTCTTTTGGACATAATCTTTCACGCCCAGTACCAGAGCGCGATACACCTCTTCGATCTTATCCAATGGCGCTGCTAACGCAGGCACGATTTGAGCCCGCTTCTTCTTTTTTATCCACGTCCCGTTCACCACCAGACGATCGACGACCGAAACAGCTTTTCCGGTCAATGCAGTTTTTCGTCCATGAGCCATACGCCCGCCTGAAACAGCATCCACATTCAAATCGGCCACCAGCAACTCCTCATGAAACGCGTGACCGCGTGCGATCACATTGCCGGATGGGTCCAGAATCAAACTGTTCCCATCGAAGACCAGCTCGTCTTGGCCTCCAACCATGTTCGTATACGTGACAATGACTCCGTTTTCCCGCGCTCTCTTCGCCAGCATCTGCTCTCTCGAACGACCTTTACCGACATGAAAGGGAGAGGCATTGATATTGACGATCACCTCCGCGCCGGCCGCTGCCTGCAAACGGCTGGGTCCTTCTGACAACCAAATATCCTCGCAGATGGACACTCCGATCGTCGTTCCATTGACGAGAAGTAACGGGAGTCTCCGCCCCGGATGAAAATAACGGCTTTCATCAAATACCCCATAGTTGGGCAAATACCACTTTCTATAACTACCGACTAACTTGCGATCGGCAATCAATGCTGCCGAATTGTAGAGTGTGTGCCGGCCGGCTGAGACGATTGACCGCCGAGAGGAATGTGAGTTAATTTGATCTTCCTGTCCCACGTACCCTACCACGGCAACCAAACCGCGACAGGCCTGGGCGATCTCTTTCAGTGCCCGTAAGTTATCAGCCACAAACTGCGGCTTGAGAAGTAGATCTTCGGGGGGATAACCGGTAATGGCCAGCTCAGGAAATACAACCAGGTCGGCTTTGGCTTTCTTCGCGTCTCGCAGCCAGGTTGTAATGCGGCGGATGTTGCCGGTCAGATCCCCAACGGTTGGGTTCATCTGAGCCATCGCGATTCGCAACGTCCGCATAGAACTCCGGTAAAACCGGCCTATTTCCAACGGCCACACTCTACACAGAAGATAAGTTCATATCGACTCCGCCCTTTAGGCAAGCGATGCGTAATTAGGCGTGACCATGAGGAGAGACTCGTAAAACTGAATACCATTGCTCAAACACATGTTTTTCAATCGGTCCTATCCGCACCTGTCCGATACGTTCCGGCCACACTCCAATGATTCGCCCCCCTGATACCTTTTTATCATGCAGCATGGCTTTCCATATCCTCTGCGGTGTCCACCGTGGCATACGATCGCTAAGCCCCGCATCATTCACGATACGCCGAATCTCTTCGACCACAACAGGAGAACAAATTCCCTGAAAACAGGCAAGTTCGGCTTCTTGTACTAACCCAATCCCCACCGCTTCTCCATGGACAAACGACCTATACCCTCCCAATGCTTCAAGCGCATGGCCGATGGTATGACCATAGTTGAGGATTCGTCTGCGATCGGATTCTCGCTCATCCGCGGCAACCACCTCAGCCTTTATCTCACAGGATCGTTTCACCACCGTCGCGACGATACCAGGCTCTTGCCTCCGTAATTCAGACAAGTGCCGCTGCAGATAGGCAAAGAAAGACTCATCCGCAATGATTCCGTACTTAATGACCTCGGCAAGCCCGGCCACTAATTCCCGAGTGGGCAAGGTATGAAGAGTTAATGGATCTATCCATACAGCGCGTGGTTGATAAAACGACCCAATCAGGTTCTTCCCGAGCCGATGATCGACGCCCGTCTTTCCTCCGACGCTTGAATCAACCTGCGCAACAAGAGTCGTCGGCACCTGAATGTAGGGAATACCACGTTGGTAGATCGAGGCAGCAAACCCGGTCATGTCGCCCACCACACCCCCACCGAGCGCCAAGAGTATTGACGATCGCTCGAATTGATGACGCGCCAATACGTCAAGGATATGCTCCACAGTCTTCAGCGTTTTCGACCGCTCTCCTGGAGTCAGAATGATCGGAACGGGATCAATCCCATACTTCTTGATCGCCTCCAGACTACTCTTCAGGTAGTATCGAGCGACGTGCCGATCAGTCACAATTCCGATTTTTCCTCTTACTCCCTGTTTCTTTAATTTCCTGCCGAGTCTCTCTAAAAGTCCTGCCTGGATGATAATCTCGTAACTTCTTTCAGCTAAAGAAACAGGAATGGTGAAAATTGCAGTCATTTCGTCGTCCAGGAGAACGGAGCGGAGCAGCATGTCATGTCAGTGTTCTACCGCAATACTCCACGAGGCCATTCACGGAGTGGATATCGTATCACAGCCCCGGCAAGACTAAAAAGGCTTGTGTCCTCTTGGGAGGTCGCTCAAACACTGCATGTTGTCCACCTGACCATTGTGAGACAAAACACAAAAGCGTGGTGATGCACTTCTGCATCGCCACGCTTTCTCCATCGTAACGTCTGAGACGATCTCTACGTCTTAATAATACTCGGTGTGAGGAAGATGAGCAATTCTTGCTTGGAGACTCCTTCGGACTTGTTCTTGAACAACCATCCAAGAACCGGCATACGCGAGAGATAGGGAACGCCTTGAACGTTGTTGTTCTGGGTATCGACAAAGACTCCACCGATCACCATCGTTTCACCATCTCTAACAATCACCTGCGTCGTTGCTTCGCGTCGATCGATACTCGGACCAGCCGGATTGCTCCGTGCGCCGACAGCATTGCGAGTCGCTCGCACCCGCATCAAAATTCTCTTTCCGTCCTCTTTCGGATCGCGTGAGGTGATCTGGGGCGTTACGTTCAACTCCAAGTTCGCATCGACAAACGTCGTTTGCGTACCCTGTAAGGATGTTGTCTGGAAGGGAATCGATTCACCCTGTGAAATCTTCGCTTCTCGCTTGTCCAACGTGGTGATTTTCGGCGCCGCAATCACTTTGGTCAAGCCTAGCAACTCCCCAGCCGAAAGCCGCATATCCAAAGCGAAATCGCCGCCAAGCTTCCCAAAAGTCCAGCCAATCGACGGCACGGCTGGCAATCCACCAACCTGGGCCGGCAAGTTTACCAGGAAGCTCCTATCGATCGTGCTAGACCCTGTTCCGGCGATCTGCCCGAATGGACCGGTAATATTCGAGAGAGCGAAGAAATCAGTGGGCGTGCGATTGCCCGCCTGGAAACCCCACTGAATCCCCAAACCTCTCGCGTATACGGTGTCGGCCTGAACGATACGCGCTTCAATCTGCACTTGTGGAACTTCCAGGTCGAGCCCCTCTACAAGTTGTTTGACAATTGCCAGCTTGGATTCCGTCTCTCGAACGACCAAGGCATTACTTCCGGCATTAAATTGCATCAGGCCGCGCGGGCTCAAGTACTGTCGCAGTGATTGCATGACTTCTTGCGCCTGAAGATTCCTGATATAAAAGACGCGGTCGACCAATTCTTCCGCCTTGGTCTTGGAATCCCTGGCCCGTGCTTCTTCATCCTGCTGCTTGGCAATGTTTGCCAGAGAATCCACCCATACGATGCTCCCTTGGCGAATCATACCAAGAGCGTTCATCTTCAAAAGCATATCCAACGCCTGATCCCACGGCACACTCACCAACTTCATGGTGACCTTCGACTTGACACCTTCTCCAACGACGATGTTGAAGCCGCTGACTTCGGCGATCAATCGAAGAATGTTGGTAATGTCTGCCTGTTGAAAATCGAGCGAGATGCGTCGGCCTACAAACCGAGACTGCCCTATCACAAGGTCATCGGATCGGTCGTCCTTTTCAGCCGGAGCATTTTCTCCAGCCATCTGAACTCGCTGTACTTTAAACTGAGGCTGGCGGGTGCGAACGACTCGCGTCGCTCTTTTGACCATGCGATCCCCAGGCTCAAGTAGCGCCTTTCGGGCCTGGGTGTAGAATGAGGCGCTCTCTCCTCCATCAACGTGCACAGCGACAACGGAGGATATTTTCCGTTCGCTCGGCCTCAGTGTGATTAACACCTTGTTATCTTCGCGGTCGAGAGAAAAAGCCGGGCGTTCCGGCACATCGAACACGAGTCTGACCTTGTCAGCATGGTTTCCCACTCTGACTTTTTTGAGCAGGTAGTGGTTGGCCCGTACCACTGATCGTCGAAGGGTGGACGATACGGCAGGGATATCGACGACTAAACGGGATTCATCTAAAAAATTAGCCTCAGGAAATAGCTGACCATCCCCGGCAACCACTACAGTCACCAGATCCGTTTCGGGGCGGATCTCAATGGCGGTCACGACCTGCGCCAACAATCGTGTCGTGGCTATTTCAGCCCGTGTGATATCACTCCGTTTTGTCATCTCTTCGGCCAACACGGGCGTCTGGGCAATTATGGTCAGAGCGGCGAACGACAGCCCCAAGGCTTCGATGAAACATCCAGCAGTTAAGAAATTAACTGAGCGCAAAAATAATGGTTTCATTCTGAGCCCTCTTTGGGATGTAAGAGCTTGACATGTTCTCGCTCCTGCTTCTTGCCATACACATCAGTGAACCGTTCCTGGACAATGACGCCGCGCTCGGTAATTGCACTGACCACTCCGTTGTTTTGCCCGATCCTCGTTCCCCGTCGAACGGTATACCCATGTCCTTCTGGAGTCTGCACCATAGCGGTATAGCCGTATGCTCCCCATACAATAGCAATAAGGTTGAGCTCTGTCAGGGTCACGCGTTGCAATGGTGGGAGGGTTGTATCCGTCTTTCCCGGCTGAAGGTCCTGAACGATAGGAGCAAATGGATCTCGACGACCGGAAGGATCATACCCACCTCCAACCATCCCGTCTGGTACGGAAAGCTGGGAAGGCGCCGGGGCATTTGAAGCCGATAATGGCGCTTCTATAGCTTGTGGAGTGGTCCTCTGGATTTCCGGTACAGAAGGCAGCTTGAGGGCATCTTGCCGCATCGGAATCATCAGGCCAGGAACGGGTGAGGACTCGGCCTGTGCATCCATACTCCCAAAAAGGATGATGCACGTGCACACCACGCCGGCACCTACGGTTTGAGAATATGCTCTAGACTTCTTTCTGATACTCAAGACGTGCATGGTGTCACGATATCGTTATTTTCCAACTTGAGCCACTTTAGGAGCATTAGCCGAGGAAGCTACTCCAGAAGCCGGCTTTTCCTGAGGCGCGGCGTATGCCACCAGGTCAAATGTCGTTTGCGATACAATTCGCCCTTGTTCAATCTTTGGAGATCCCATCTTAAGGCCCGACACAGTAATAATCCGAGGGAGTCGATTGATCCGATCGAAAAACAATGCGGCAGTGTGATAGACCCCGGCCACTTCCACGCTGACCGGCATCTTGACGAAGAGCTTCGACGCATCTTCAGTCTGGGCGCCTGGCTTCCACAGTTTGATATCAAGTCCCAATCGCACGCCGAGGTCAGATACCTGCTTCAGCAGCATGATCGCTTCTTCTTCCGGTGGGAGGCGTTCCTTCTTCTTAGCCAGTTCAATTTCAAGCTGTTTGTTCGCGGCGACTAATTCATCGAGATGTTTTACTTTGATCGTGAGCGTTTGAATTTCACTCTCCAGCTTGCTGTTTTCAGCCTCGAGCGCCGTGATGGTTACAGACTTAGGTTCTGCTATGTAGAAATAGAAGCCCGCCATCATGCCTCCAACAAGCAGGAATAAGAGTGCGGCCTTTTGTGAGGCCGGCACATTGCGAAGCGCATCAAGGTTGAGGTGTGGCAATGCCATTATTATCCCTTCAGACGAAATCCCAAACGAAACTGGTACAAATTAATTTTGTTTTCAACTGCGGCTTTACTTTCCTGCAGGTTGATGCCGGTGAAATAATCCGTACGTCGCAAATTGTTCACGAATTCCACCACATCGTCGTTTGTTAAGGCCTTTCCTTCCAGCTCGACGGTATCGGATGCCACACCCAGCTTTGTGAGCCATACTTTGAGCGGCTCTAAACTCTGGCTAACATGGTCGAGGACCTTCACGGGGCCCATTCTGGATTGCTCAAGCTGATCTATAATCCGGTTCTTGTCCTCAAGAAGTTTTTTCCTTTGTTCAAAATCCTGTACTTGCTTGACCTGTTCTTTCAGTTGGGCAACTTGCTTTTCTTTATCTCGCTTTTCCTCCTGTCTTGCTTCAAGTTCGCTGTCCAACGAGGCCGAATACCACCAACACCCGGCCAGCGTGACGAGAATCACTCCGACGCCGAGCAGCGTCTGCGCGCGCGCGTCATACTGAGGTTTGACTGACCTTCCTTTGGGCCCACCCGCGAGGAGGTTAATCCGAATCATCTGTCCCCCACTGCTCTCAACGCCAGTCCGACACCGACGGCTGCGGACGGACCCAAATCCCCCAGTAGGTCAGGGTCGATGTCACACCCTGTAATATCGATCTCGGCGAATGGATCAGCCATTTCCACAGGCAATTGCATCCTATCACCGAGCTGCTGAATCAGCCCTTTTGCCCTAGCCACGCCACCACAGACCAGTACTCGACTGAGTTCAGCATTGGCCGTCGAGGTCTTGAAGTAGTCCACCGTTCGAGCGATCTCGGACGCGACTTCCGCATTCACACTGTCCATGATGCCGGCGACCGACACTCCATCAGAATCGCCCGTTCGGTCCTTTTTTTTACTCTCTTCAGCTTCCTCAAACGAAAGTCCTATCTCGCGTTGAATTGCTTCTGTGTACCTGTTTCCCCCCAACGGGATATCCCGCGTAAACAACGACGAACCGGCACGGATGATGTTCACATTCATCACGCTCGCCCCGAGATTCACCAGCGCCGTCGTTTCTTCCTGCGCCATCGGATAATTAATCGCATGCATATTCTCCACAGCAAACGCATCGACATCCATGACCATTGGGACGAGTCCGGCAGCCTTGACGAGTTCGGTCAGCTCATTAATCTTGTCTTTCTTAGCGGCAACAAGAATCACCGACATATCGCCCTGCTGATCTTCTGATGCATCCGAAGGCAAGACATGAAAATCGATATTCACTTCGTTGATATCGAAGGGAATGTATTGCTCCGCCGCCAATTTCACCTGACCCTCCAACTCTTCGTCCGGCATGGGCGGCAGACTGATCTTTTTCACAATGACAGCGTGCCCTGAAATTGAGATGGCGACTTGCTTATTCTTGACGTTGGCTTCCTGAAACAATTCTTGAATAGCGGAGACCACACGCCCTTCATCCATGACCGTCCCATCTACAATCACTTCCGGTTCAAGCGGTTTCACGCCGAACTTTTGAAGAAAATACCGTCCCTTACTTTCCTTGAGCTGAGCGACTTTGATCGCACTCGATCCGATATCGAGGCCCACTAACTGCCGGCGCGGAGTCAGCATCGCGACGATATCGGTTTCCACGAGCTTTTTGAGAGAAGTCAACATGCGTTACCTGCCACTTTACACGACAGCCTTTCGAGCGCGAATAACTTTCTCGATTTCATCCATATTCTTTCTCGTATAGAGGCGCCAATTTCTCCAATCTCGAGCAGGTTGGGCAATGACACCCTCCCGTTCCCAGCGAAAAAGTGTAGCTTTTGAAATGTCAAACAAATCGCACACCTGATTGGCCTTGATGCCCTCGTTATTTGGAGTATATTTAGGCTTTTTCACGTGAGTAGTTATACTAGATTGTATTTCTCTGGTTATTCACAAGAGTAAGTATAGTCAATATGTTTTAGCTGTCAAGGAAGCGTCCAGAAGCGGGATTCAGGGCAGGAAAACGATGACCGGTATTCCAGCAACAGCCTACGTTTTTTCGATATCTCGGTGCTTGAGGCCAACTTCGTACCCCAGCGCGGTGAGGCGTTCTCGTAGCCGGTCGGCAATCGCGACTGAGCGATGACGTCCACCGGTACATCCGATGCCGATGGTCAGATAACTACGTCGCTCTCGCCGAAAAAGCGGCAAGAGGAACTTCAGCAGGTTTTCGATGTGTTCCACGAGTGAAACGGCCTCAGGGTCGGTCAAAACGAAGGTCCGGACCAGCGAATCATTTCCGGAGAGGGGTTTGAGATCAGGAATGAAAAATGGGTTCTTAAGAAATCGTACATCAAACAACAAATCGATATCGTACGGCACTCCGAATTTATACCCGAAGGTCATGAGTGAGATCGTCAATCCTCCGTCCGAGGACTCCCGTTGAAACTGCTTCGCAAGCAACTCGCCAAGTTCATGAACCGTCAGGTCGGAAGTATCAATGATTCGATCAGCCCGGCGTCGGAGTTCGGCTACACGTTCCTTTTCAAATCGGATCCCATCCAAGACTGGGAGATGCGGCAAAAGCGGGTGCGGACGCCTGGACTCTGAAAAGCGTCTGATCAATACCTCCTCACGAGCCTCAAGAAAAAGCAACTGTACGGCATGTCCGAGGGCTTTCACCCTCTCTAAGATACCGACGAAATCCGAAAAGAACTCGCGCTCCCTGATATCAATTCCAAGAGCAACGTTGGCAATTTCGCTTTGCTGCCGATTGCAGAGATCAACAAAAGTCGGAAGCAGCGCGGGGGGAAGATTATCAATGCAGAAATATCCGGCATCTTCAAATACCTTGAGGGCGTAAGTTTTACCCGATCCGGACAACCCACTTATGACGACTAGGTTCAGCCTGGCCATATGACCGTAATTGCCTCGGTGGGTATCCCTCTGCCTCTACCACGATTCAGGAACGTAGAACGCGTTGAGCCCCTCATGGGCATATCCCTTTCGCTAGGCCAATCAGGTACATTGAATTCGCCAAGGAGGGAGGCAGCCAGATTCCACGGGAGACTCACGTGAGAACGTGGTCACAACCTTTTCGGCTTGGTCGGCTTATGATTGACAAGACGATCTTTCCATTTCCGAAACTGCGCATCCACACGGTCGACGAGGGCATCGATCGTGGCATACATCTCAGGAGTCGATGTCTTGGCTTGCACTCGTTTGCCACTGACCGCACCAGTGACTTCGGCCTTATGCTGAAGTTTCTCGACTCCCAATACCACTTGAAGCGATCCCACCTTCAACCCGTATCGATCCAGGCGACCGAATCGTGTTTCCACATAGCTTCTAAGCGCTGGCGTGATGTCCATGTGGCGACCCGTGATTCTCAGCTTCATGCCCACCTCCAATTTGGACCTGGTTGGATGCGAAGCAACGGTGATCAAAAAAATCGTTTGCGTTGACTGGCGGATGGGATGTTCAACTCGGCCCGATATTTGGCCACAGTCCTCCGTGCGATAAGTACTCCTTGCTTACGAAGTCGAGCGGCAATTTCTTCATCTTTCAAGGGTCGCTTCGCATCCTCTTCAGCCACCATTGTCTTGATCATATCCCTGACTGAAACGGAGGAATGCATGCCTGAGGGCTCATCGGCTCGCTGAAGCCCTGCGTTGAAGAAAAACTTGAGTTCCAACATACCCTGCGGGCAATACATATATTTATTGGCCGTCACACGACTGATCGTCGATTCATGCATTCCAATATCCTCGGCCACCTGCTTGAGAACCAAGGGTTTGAGATATTGGACGCCACGGTCAAAAAATTGCTCCTGGAACTTGACGATACTGGAAACCACTTTCACAATCGTCCGATTTCGTTGCTCGATGCTTCGAATAACCCACTGAGCGGCCCGCAATTTTTCATCCATATACGCTTTGGTTTCCGGTGTTCCGCCCTCTCCGGAAGAAATGAGCTGTTTGTAATACGGGCTGATCCTCATGCGTGGCAGCCCATCGTCGTTTAACAGCACAACCCACTCACCCTCATTCTTGACCACAAACACATCAGGCACGATAACGTAGTTTTGGGTATTTGCGAACGGCCTCCCCGGTTTAGGCTCAAGTTCTCCGATGATTTTGGTAGCTTGGAAGACTTCCTCGACTGTAACGTTCAAAGCCTTGGCAACCTTGGCATACTGCTTTTTCTCTAAGTCTTTCAAATGATGCAAAACGATGCTTTCAATAACCGATCCTTTCAATGCTCCAGGTGGTGACCCAAGTGACCCAAATGGATTTCGTCCTAAATGCCCGAGTTGCAGCAGAAGGCATTCGGGAAGGTCTCTTGCGCCAACTCCGGTCGGATCAAAGGTTTGAATGTCTTTGAGCACGGAATCGACTTCGGGTTCGGTAAACCCAGTCCCAGCCACAACCTCAGCCAAGGGAATGCGAAGATAACCATCATCATCTAGGTTGCCGATGATCAAACGACCAAGTTCCTTTTCTCGATCGCCGAGCCCGGACAAGGATAACTGCCAGAGGAGATGCTCCTCAAGAGAAGTCGCCTTTGCCACCGTCTGCTCGTACGAAGGAAACTCATCTTGTGCCGTGGAGTATGCAGACTCGCCGCTCCGTCGATCTCTGCCGAAGTACTCTTCCCACCCGGCAGCAGAAAACTCCTCCGGCGAGCCTTGTTCTTCACGTGTCTCAACCGCCACGTCCGACCGATCCTGTCCTTCCAGTGAGGGAGAGGCGTCAACCTTCTCCTCGTTGATCAAGGACTCGCCTTCGTCGACATCGGATTGCATTTCATCCAGCAATGGGTTTTCCAGTAGATGCTGAGTGAGGCTCTGCTGCAGTTCAAGTCGAGACAACTGCAGCAGCTTAATCGCTTGCTGCAATTGAGGCGTCATGATGAGCTTTTGCGAGAGCTGTGGAACCAGACGGAGTTTCATCGATGCCGCTGTTACTCCCCTACAACTTGAACTGTTCGCCAAGATAAACGGCCCGGGCCGTTTCACTCTGCACAATAGCTTCCGGAGACCCCGCTTCCAAGATCAATCCTTCATTGATGATGTACGCACGATCAACGATTGAAAGCGTTTCCTGTACATTGTGATCGGTAATCAATATACCAATCCCTTTCTCCTTCAACCGCACGATGATCTGCTGGATATCCGCGACGGCTATCGGGTCAATCCCTGCAAACGGTTCATCCAACAGCATGAACGACGGTGTGGCCGCCAACGCACGCGTGATTTCCAAGCGACGGCGTTCTCCCCCTGAGAGGGCATAGGCCATACTCTTTCGTATATGGATGAGATCTAATTCTTTAAGCAAGGCATCCACCCGTTGGCTTCGCTCTTTCCGAGCATACCCCAGCATTTCAAGAATCGCCAAGACATTGTGTTCTACCGAGAGCCGTCGAAAAACAGACGATTCCTGAGGCAGGTAACCTATTCCTCTACGTGCTCGTTTGTACATCGGCAAGTTAGTCACGGATTCCCCGATGAAGGTAATCTCCCCTTCATCGGGCTGGCACAAGCCAACCATCATGTCGAAGATTGTGGTCTTGCCTGCTCCGTTAGGACCAAGAAGCCCAACTACCTCGCCGGCATACACTTCGACGGCGACACCCTTGACAACTTTGCGGCCACGAAAACTTTTTACCAATCCTGTAGCGCGCAGACAATCCCTCTGCCGTGCCGCAATCGGATCCACAAAGGCATCAGACTCTGCGTGAGCAGTCTGGGTCATGGATGGCTCGGCCCCTCACCTTCGATGCGCACGTGCGAACCTCCTTCCACCACGCTCCGCTCTTCTGCCAAAAAAATCGTAATCAGATTACCACTGACGCGCGTGCCCTTTTCCCAAGCTACGGGATCGCCTGTCAACACAATCTTCTCTCCGTCAACAAAATACACCGCTTTTTGGCAAGTCGCGTTGCCGTTCTCGTACTTAATCTTGACACGATGGGCACCGCCGGTCGCTTCGACGCGGCTCACGGAGCGATTCGACATCGTCGACACCGTGGTACGCCCTGTGGACGCCTCAGTTCCTCCTTCGGATGGCTGCAGGGGGTCAGGGTTTCTGGAATTGAACGATACAACCATTTTATCCGAGTGGACGATAAGAGGGCCTCTGATCAGCACAACGGTTTCTTCAAAAATCGCCTGGCTGTCTTGGTTTCGTACCGTCATCTTTTTGGATGTGATGGTAGTTGGAACACCTGGCGCCTCCACGCGTCTCTTCAGGTTCACAGATTCCGTTGAGGGAGCCGCCGACGTGGATCCGACAAAGAAGACGCTAAGAAGAAGGAGCCAGATCCACATGCACATCCTGTAGAACCTCAAATTCTTCGGATTCCATTCGCCCAAGCAATCCTTGTCCTTTCACCTCCAAACCATGTCCCACCATCCTCACAGGATCTTCCGTCCGAATTTCTCGTGCCTGGTCCATCCATACCAAGTGGTTGGTATAAATCGTATAGCCGCTTTTAGTCTCCACAACAATTGGCGCTTGACGATTTACCAACCTAAAATTCTTGGTCGCAGTATCCAGCGTTCCTTCTTCCCCATGTACAGTCATCTCATCTCCCCCTGTACCGTAGAAAGTGAAGGCAACATCGCGCAGCACAGCGCGTTTATCTTGCTCAAATAACCTGGCCTGTTTAGCCTGCACCTGCCACTGGACCACCTCACCTTTTGATTGTGTAAAGATGAACTCCACGATCGTGGCATCCGCTTGTTCTATCGACTCCGAAGCAATGGGCCTGCTGCTCGGCGCTGAATCTGCATTTCTGAAGAGCAGATAGCCGAGAAATGCGGCTAACAGCACACTCAAGGCGAGAAGAGCCCGTCTCGCTACAAGCTCCCACATGCTCTAGGAATTCCCTCGTGGTAGATGCATAACGACATCTGGCACGATCGTAGCATGCACGGCCTGTCAAGTAAATGTCCTCCAGAGAACCGGAAATAAAAAGACTCCCATGTGTCGGCACATGGGAGTCTCCAGATAGGCAGCTGAATATTCGTGACTAAAGAACTATGCCGATGTTCCGGTCTCAGTAGAAGATGCAGACTGAGCAGTACGAGCATCGGATTTTTTCTTTGAAGCGGGTTCCTGACGAGAAACTAACTCAATAGCAACCATTTCAGCCGCATCGCCGATGCGGCGACGAGTTTTGACGATCCTAGTGTACCCCCCGGATCGATCTTTGAATCGTGTCGCCACATCGCTAAACAGTTTAGACACAACGGCCTTGCTGCGAAGAAATCCTAAAGCTCGGCGGCGCGCAGGCAGCGTACCTTCCTTGCCAAGGGTGATCATACGATCGGTAAACCCTCGTATCTCTTTAGCCTTGGCTCCTGTGGTCTCGATACGCTCTTGATCTAACAACGAGGTTACCAAGTTCCGAAACAACGCCCCTCGATGTTTCGTTTGCCGCCCAAGTTGTCGCCCCTTTTTTCTATGTCGCACGGTAGTCCTCTTGCTTGGAAAGCATCATTCAGGCTTTGGGCTTCCATTGTGTGGAGACGCAACCTCGACCTTTGTTCCTAATGAAAGCCCCATTTCAGAAAGAATCTCTTTAATCTCGTTGAGTGACTTTTTCCCGAAGTTTTTTGTCCTGAGCATCTCACCTTCCGACTTTTGTACAAGGTCGGCGATCGTTTTGATATTCGCATTCTTCAGGCAATTGGCCGCGCGCACGGACAGCTCCAACTCGTTCACGCTACGAGAGAGATTCTTGTTCACTTCCCGCTGAGATTCCTCATAACCCGCTTCGCTCTTCCCTTCGCTGCGCTCTTCCGGATTGATAAAAATATCCAGATGTTCACGCAAAATCCCAGCCCCCGTAGAAAGGGCGTCCCGAGGGCTGATGGTGCCGTCGGTCCAGATCTCCATCGTCAGTTTGTCATAGTCGGTCATACGGCCGACCCGCGCATTCTCGACATGGAAATTGACTCTCCTGATCGGAGAGAAGACAGAATCGATGGCAATCACCCCGATCGGCAGTCCCTCTTCTTTGTTACGCTCGGCCGGCACATAACCACGGCCATGTCTCACCGTCATCTCGATGTCCAGAGTTGCATCCTTGTCGAGAGTGGCGATATGCAAATCGGGCGTCAAAATCATCACGTCGCCATCGTGAAGAATGTCTGATCCCTTTGCTTCTCCGGGCCCCTTCTTTTTCAACCGTATCGTCTTCGGCTTATCCGTGTGGAGTGCCAGCCGCAAACTCTTGATATTCAGAATGATCGCAGTGACATCTTCCGTCACGCCGGAAATCGTCGAAAACTCGTGCACAACCCCTTCAATTTTGACAGTGGTAACTGCAGCCCCCGTGAGCGACGATAACAAAATGCGACGGAGGGCATTCCCAATCGTGGTGCCAAACCCCCGTTCAAACGCTTCCGTGGTGAACCGCCCAAATGTGGGAGAATGTGCATCCTTGTCGACTTCCACCCGCATTGGGATCTGAAAGTCTTTCATCGCTTTGATCATGACCCACCCTCCATACCATCGAGTGACTAAAACAATGGCAGAAAACGCCGATGTCGAAAGAACGCGCCTCAGACTGGCGGACTATCGCGAGTACAATTCCACCACCATCTGTTCGTTGACTGGCAATGCGATCTGTTCCTTGGCCGGCAATGCGCGCACCGTGCCCTTGAACGCTCCTTTGTCGAGTTCAAGCCAATCAGGAATACCGCGACTATCAACCGATTCCAATGCAGCCTGGATTGCGGCCAAGTCACGACTCCGTTCACGAATCTCGATCACATCTCCCGGCTTCACCAGCGCGCCAGCCACCGTAATCTTCTTGCCATTTACCGTGAAATGACCATGGCTCACCATCTGACGAGCTTGCTTGCGCGAAGCACCGAACCCTAAGCGATACGTGACATTGTCCAAGCGACATTCCAGCAACCGCAACAGGGCGTCACCCGTGACGCCGGTCTGTCGTTCTGCGCGTTCGAAGACGCCGCGGAATTGACGTTCCTGAAGTCCATAGATTCGGCGCAACTTCTGTTTTTCGCGCAACTGCAGACTATAGTCAGAGGTTCGCTGTCGCCCCTGTCCATGTTGGCCAGGCGGATAGCTCCTGCGTTCGATCGCGCACTTTTCCGTCATACAGCGCGTGCCCTTGAGAAAGAGTTTCTCACCTTCTCGCCGACACAACCGACAGACTGGACCACGATACTTTGCCACTGCGTCCTCCTCGCAAAATAGCTTACTGATTCACTAAAAACAGGTCAGGCGATCTGCCTCAGCCACGCTGACCATCCATGCACGGTATCACACGCGTCGCCGTTTGGGAGGTCGACACCCATTGTGCGGAATTGGCGTGACGTCGCGAATCAGATTGATTCGCAAACCCGCTCCTTGAAGTGAACGGATCGCTGATTCTCGACCAGAGCCTGGTCCATTCACATACACATCGACTTGCCGCATCCCGCTTTCCATGGCTTTTCGTGCGGCCGCTTCACCCGCCCGCTGAGCAGCAAAGGGGGTGCTCTTCCTCGATCCTTTGAATCCTTGATTGCCTGCGCTTGCCCATACCACCGTGTTTCCGCTCATGTCAGTGATGGTCACAATCGTATTGTTGAATGACGCCTGAACATGTGCCACTCCACTCTGAACAATCCGACGTTCTTTCTTTTTCCCTTTTTTGACGCTCATGCGAACTCCTCCGGCTGTTTCGGTAGACTAGGTGCTTGAGGCCCCTTTGGTCACCGTAGGTCTCGGCTTGCTGCTGACGCCTGCGCGCCGTCCTTTACGCGTCCGAGCATTGGTCTTGGTTCGTTGTCCGCGGACGGGCAGGCCCTTGCGATGACGCAACCCTCGATAGGTCCCCGTATCAATCAGCCGCTTAATGTTCAGCGACACTTCTTTGCGCAGATCTCCTTCGACTCGGTAATCACGCTCAATGATTTCACGCAACTTGACGATCTTATCTTCGCTCAGGTCCTTGACACGGACCGCTCCATCGATCCCCGCTTCACTGAGAATCTTCTGAGCCGACATACGTCCGATCCCATAGATGTAGCTCAATCCGATATCCGTTCGTTTATTCCGTGGCAAATCGATGCCGGCAATACGTGCCATGCTCCCTCCCGCTATGAGTACTGAGCACTAGATCATCACACCCTTAGCTAGTTGGTCTGCCATACCAGCTCGGAGCTCAAGGGTGACAGTTCGAGGCTCCCTATTATCCTTGTCGCTGCTTATGCCGTGGGTTTTTGCACAGAATCCGCACAACTCCCCGGCGACGCACAACCTTGCATTTGGCACATATGGGCTTCACTGATGATTTGACCTTCATAACAATTCGCCACTCCCGTTACTTAAAGCGATAGGTGATTCGGCCCCTGGTCAAATCGTATGGTGACATTTCCACCGTGACCTTATCGCCGGGAAGGATACGGATAAAATGCATCCGCATTTTCCCTGAGATGTGAGCCAATATGACATGGCCATTATCCAGCTTGACCCGAAACATGGCGTTAGGAAGCGTCTCCGCTACCGAGCCCTGGATTTCAATAATGTCTTCTTTTGCCACGCCTTCTGTATCTCTCTTGATAAGTAAACTAGGTCTTCTCCAATTGACTTAAAATGCGGGGCGCTCCGCTCGGTTGGATGGCGATCGTATGCTCGAAGTGAGCAGATAAGCTCCCATCGACCGTGATCGCTGTCCACCGATCCTCAAGAACACGAACGGCACTCCGACCCATGTTCACCATTGGTTCGATCGCCAGGACCATACCAGGCTGCAAGCGAGGCCCCTGACCAGGCTTCCCATAATTAGGAACTTGAGGTTCTTCATGCAGTTGTCGACCAATCCCATGACCCACAAACTCGGTGACAACTGAGAAGCCGGCGGATTCAACATGTTGTTGCACAGCGTTCGAAATATCCGTCAAACGGTTGCCGACCACTGCCTGCTTGATCCCAAGATAGAGTGCCTCTTCCGTCACCTGAACCAACTTTGTCGTCTCCTCCCGGATCCGGCCAACCGCCACGGTTACCGCTGAATCCCCATAAAACCCACCCACAATAGCACCGAGATCCAGCCCGATGATATCCCCATCCTTCAGCTTTCGCTTCGATGGGATACCGTGAACGACCTGCTCGTTCACGGATGCACAGAGGGTCTTGGGATAGTTCCGGTAGCCTTTGAACGCCGGAATCGCCCCTCTGGACCGTATCGCCTCTTCGGCAATACGGTCCAGCTCGTCCGTGCTGATACCAGGACAGACCGCTTTCTTCACAATCGCGAGCGCTTCAGCCACCACTCTTGACGCCTCTGCCATCACCGCAATCTCGGCGGGCGTTTTCAGAATGATCATGCCGTCTGGGGTGCCGCGAGCGCTTTCACGAGGTTGTGGTATACCGTTTCAACCGCCTCAGCACCGTTAAGATGCGACAATAACCGCTGCTTCTCATAAAAGTTGATCAGCGGCGCCGTCTGCTCTTCGTACACACGGAGGCGCATCTCGATCGCCTCTTGCTTATCATCACTTCGCTGTATCAACGCTTCTCCGCACCGCTCGCAGAGCGTGCCGTTCTTGGATGGAGCGAACTCTACATGATAGGTCGCCTGACACTTGGGACAGCTCCGACGCCCGCTCAGCCGCTTCACGATTTCCTCTCTAGAAACTTTGAAATTAATCACTCGATCCAGCTGGAGACCTCGTTCTACAAGCACCTTCGCAAGCACTTCCGCCTGAGGGACCGTCCTTGGAAACCCATCGAGAATAAACCCATTGGCATGTGATGGATCAGCCAATTTCTCCCGCACCAGTCCGATGACGACTGAATCCGGGACCAATCTTCCCTGATCCATATGCTCTTTAGCTTCAAGGCCAAGGGGTGTCTTATTCCGAACCGCCTCACGAAGCAAATCACCGGTCGAAACTTTACGAATGCGATACTGAGCAGCGACTTTATCAGCCTGTGTACCTTTCCCAACACCCGGAGCACCGAGAAACACAAGCCGCATGTTCCTAACCACTTCTTCCGCGCAATGGAGCCATACCCTTGCCTAAAAAACCCTCATAATTTCGCATCAACATATGGGATTCAATTTGCTGGGCTGTATCCAGGCCCACACCAATAACGATCAACAGGGAGGTACCGCCAAAATAAAAGGGAACATTCAACTTATAAATCAACAATTCAGGAATCACGCAGACGACAGCCAGATAGATGGCGCCGGCAAATGTAATCTTCGTCAGGACATTGTAAATATAGTCAGACGTGCGTTGACCGGGCCTGATACCAGGAATAAAACCTCCATACTTTTTCATGTTGTCGGCCATATCGACGGGGTTAAGAACCACCGCGGTATAGAAGAAGCAGAAAAAGATGATGAGCCCCACATACATCACCGTGTAGAGCAGCGATCCCGGGGCCAGCTGCGCTCCGATCGCTTTCACCCATGGCGTTTCAAAAAACCCCGCAATGGTCGCAGGAAACGCGATGATGGACGAGGCGAATATGGGAGGAATGACCCCAGCCGTATTGATTTTCAACGGAATATGCGTACTCTGCCCTCCATAGACCCGTCGCCCGATCACCCGCTTTGCATACTGCACCGGAATTTTCCGCCGCCCGCTTTCTAAAAAAACAATCGCGGCGACAACACCGACCATTAATAGAGCCAATGCAATCAATAAGAACGCATTGAGCTGGCCGATTTCGTACAGATTGTAGGTTTGCGCCACGGCCGCAGGCAGCCTGGCGACAATCCCGGCAAAAATGATTAAAGAGATTCCATTGCCGATTCCTCGCTCAGTGATCTGTTCACCGAGCCACATCAGGAAACCCGTACCGGCCGTCAACGTGATGACCGTCATGAGACGGAATCCCCATCCGGCATTGAGCACGAATGCTCCCTGATTCATTTGTTCCAACCCAACCGCAATACCAAACCCTTGAATCAGGGCAATACCAATCGTCCCGAACCGGGTATACTGAATGATTTTCTTCCGACCTCGTTCACCTTCCTTGGCCAATTTGGTCAAATGAGGGATGACGACGGTCAACAATTGGAGGATGATCGATGCGCTGATGTACGGCATGATGCCCAGCGCAAAGATCGTCAGACGGGATAATGACCCGCCGGAGAAAATGTCGAGAAACCCCAGCAACGCCCCGCCCTGTTTCTGCAGAAACTCGGAAAGAGCTTCACCGTTGATACCGGGAGTCGGGATGTGGGAACCGACCCGGTACACCACAAGCATTCCGAGCGTGAAGAGAACACGAGTACGCAGCTCGGGAATCTTGAAAATATTCTGAAAACTGGTCAGGAGCCGTTCAAGCACCGCCGATGACCTCGACTCGCCCTCCGGCTGCTTGGATCTTTGCTTCAGCCGATTTACTGAACTTATGTGCCTGAACAACGAGCGATTTCTTCAACTCACCATTGCCAAGAATTTTAATCGGCAGCTTTTTTCGCTTCACTAATCCAGCGTCAACCATGGCTTGTGGCGTGATCGTCTCGTTGCCGACCCACCGTTCCAAACTCTTAATGTTGACGATGCTATATTCCGTCCGGGACGGGTTGGTAAACCCGAACTTTGGCAGCCGACGCACCAACGGCATCTGCCCGCCCTCAAATCCTGGACGCTTGCCTCCTCCTGATCGAGCCAGCAGTCCCTTATGACCTTTAGTGGCGGTCTTCCCGTGACCGGACCCGGGTCCTCGTCCTATACGCTTGCGTCGCTTCTTTGCTCCTCGTGCGGGAGCTAAATCATGGAGGTTCATGGTGTTCCAATCTCGAGCAGGTAGCCGACTTTAGAGATCATTCCTCGCACCTGAGGCGTATCCGGATGGACAACCGTCTGTCGAATGCGCCGAAGACCCAGACCACGCAATACAAGGCGATGCCGTTCAGGTGTTCCAATCGGACTCCGTCTCAATGTCACACGAACACTTTGACCATCCCGTTCTGGAGTTTTTGATGTCTTTGTTGAGCCCATCAAACCGTAGCCCTTTCTCGCTCTTCGGCGACTGTTTGCCGGCGGAAGCGAAGAACATCGTCCAAATTTCTCAATTGGGTGAGCCCGTCCAGCGTTGCACGCACCGTATTGAAGGGGTTCCCACGGCCCAATGTTTTTGCGATGACGTTATGCGCACCGACTAGCTCCACCACGGCACGAACCGCCCCACCGGCAATGATTCCGGTACCGTCGACAGCCGGCTTGAGCAACACATGCTCTGCCCCAAATAGACCATGCACCTCATGTGGGATAGTTCCGCCCTTCAGCGGAACGTGAACGAGGTGTTTCTTGGCTTGTTCGACGGCCTTTGAAATCGCAACCGGGACTTCAGCGGCCTTCCCCTTGCCTATCCCAACCCACCCATGACCGTCACCAACCACAACGAGCGCACAAAAGTTGAAACGCTTTCCACCTTTTACAACTTTTGCGACTCGATTGATAAATACGACCTTATCTTTTAAACTTAACTCATCGGGATTGACTCGCACGCTCTTACCCCTCAGTCCTAAGTTCAGTTACGGTTCGACAGAAGACACGCTTCCTTTGCCCGTCTCGCATCCAAGTCCAATCTAGAATTGCAAACCCCCTTCACGCGATGCATCTGCAAGCGCCTTGACTCGACCGTGGTACATCCGGCCACCTCGATCAAAAACTACGGCGCTCACCTTGGCGGCCTTGGCACGATCGGCAATCAATTTCCCTACCGCCTTGGCCGCCTCAATCCCACCGGTCGACTTGAGGGACTTACGTAATGATTTATCGAGCGATGACGCGGCCGCCAGAGTGGTACCTCGAATATCATCGATAATCTGCGCATAAATATGGGCCGCGCTCCTAAATACGTTCAGGCGGGGCCGTTGTGCCGTCCCCTGAATTACACGCCTCACTCGTCGGCGACGTCGATCAAGCTGTCGAACTTTGTCTGCAGCATTCATGGCCAGTTCCTATTTCCCGGTCTTGCCTTCTTTCTTGCGTAATGTCTCGCCCGCGTACCGAACACCTTTTTGCTTATAGACATCCGGCGGCTTAATGGCCCGCAGATCAGCCGCCACCTGACCCACCAAGCGCTTATCAACTCCTTTGATGTTGATGAGCGTCTGCTTGTCCACTTTCACATCGATACCGGTCGGCACTTGATAGATCACTGGATTGATATACCCTACATTGAAACTTAATGTCCGACCTTGAATTTGGGTCTTGTAGCCCACTCCGGTGATTTCAAGCGAACGTTCGTACCCCTTGGTCACTCCGTGGATCATGTTGCTCAATTCCGCACGGGTCAGCCCATGCAAGGCCCTCAATTTGCGATCTTCACTCGATCGCCCGACAACGACTTGGCCATTATTAACGGCAACGTCTACCCCTTGCACGAGCGACCAATCCAGCTTGCCTAATGGGCCTTTGACAGACACGGTTGATCCGGCAACTTTGACTTCCACTCCACCAGGAATTGCAATCGGCTTTTTTCCAATGCGGGACATGGTCTGTTATACCTTTTACTCGAGATCGAAATATCTCAATCTGCCTACCATACCGAGCACAGAACCTCACCCCCAAGACGACTCTTGCGGGATTCTTGGTCGGTCATGATTCCTTTTGATGTAGAAAGGATGGAGACACCGATCCCATTGCGGACTTTCTTGATATCCTGACTGCCGACATAGACTCGGCGCCCCGGCTTGCTGACACGTTCCAGCCCAGTGATCATAGGCTGCCCCTCGCCCACATATCGAAGACGCACAGTAAGAATGGGATGCCCGTCATGAACTCCATCCTCGATTGCGTCAACATAGCCTTCCTTCCTCAAAATCTCCAAAATGGCACGTTTCAGCTTTGAGGTAGGAACTGTAACCGTCTCAAAACGACGTTGAGCGCCATTCTTTAACCGAACAAGAAGATCGCCGATTGGATCGGTAACCATGCTATATCCTTCTATCCTCCATTATCAGCCACCGGCGTGAGGGCACCAGCTACCAACTAGATTTTCGCACTCCGGGAATCTCTCCGCGCAGAGTCATTACCCGAAAACAAATACGGCACATCCGAAACCGGCTGAGATAGCCGCGGACTCGACCACAGACTCCACACCGATGATAGTCCCGCGTGGAGAACTTTTGTTTCGTTGCCGCCTTATTTCTCAATGCTAATCGTGACACGCGCACTCCTTCCGTTCAAACAGACGCCGTTGACTCATGGCGCTTTCATGTGCGGAACGGCATACCCAGATGCTTCAAAAGAGCCTTCCCTTCGTCGTTCGTCCTGGCCGTGGTGACCACCGTAATGTCCATCCCATGGATCGAGGCGACTTCATCGTACTTGATTTCAGGGAAGATGAGTTGCTCTTTTAAGCCGAGAGTATAGTTCCCCCGGCCATCAAAGGCCTTCGGGGAGACGCCGCGGAAGTCTCGTATTCGAGGCAGCGCCAACGTTACCAATCGATCGAAAAATTCATACATCCGCCGGCTCCGGAGCGTCACCTTCGTACCGATGGGCAATCCTTGCCTGAGCTTGAATCCGGCGATGGCTTTCTTGGCTCGGGTCACGACCGGCTTTTGACCGGTGATCAATCCCAATTCCGCCACCGCACTCTCCAAGAGCTTCACATTCTGAATCGCCTCCCCCATTCCGACGTTCAACACCACACGTTCAAGCTTGGGAACCTGCATCACGTTCTTGTACCCAAACTCTTTCATGAGCGCCGGAACTACGTGTTGTTCATACATATCGCGAAGTCGTGGTCGGAACTTGGACTCCTCGCTTCCCTGGTCCAATTGCGGAGCCGTATCTTTCTTCGAGGACTTTCGCTCAGACGGTTTGCTGGGTCGGTTTTTCGGTTCCTTGGCCATTAGGTACCCTATTCCACGATCTCGTTGGATTTCTTGCTGAAACGCACTCGTCGCCCGTCTTCCAAAACACGAATTCCCACCCGGGTAGGCTTCTGCGTGACCGGGCAGAGAAACATGACGTTTGAAATCTGAAGAGGTGCCTCTTTCTCCAGAATGCCCCCCTGCTTAGCCTTCTGATTCGGCTTTGTGTGTCGCTTGATGATATTCAGCTTCTCCACAACCACCTTCCCGGCACGCAGGTCGATCGCCAGAACCTTCCCGGTCTTGCCTCGTTCACGACCAGAAACCACGACGACTGTATCTCCTTTACGGATTCTGCTTTTTCGGAGTGCTTCCACGATGCTCCTCGTTCGTTCTGCCCTACAAAACTTCAGGCGCCAGAGAAATGATCTTCATGAACTTCTTCCAGCGGAGCTCGCGGGCAACGGGACCGAATATACGCGTCCCAATCGGCTCGCCATCTTTATTGATTAAGACACACGCGTTTCGGTCAAACTTAATATACGACCCATCTTCCCGACGAACCTCCTTGGTCGTTCGGACAATGACGGCTCGACTCACATCACCTTTCTTCACACTGGCTTGAGGGATCGCCTCCTTGACTGCCACCACCACGACATCTCCGAGCGACGCATAGCGCCGTCTCGTCCCGCCAAAAACATGAAAACACATGGCCTGTTTCGCTCCAGAATTATCGGCCACGTCCATATATGTGTAGTTCTGAATCATCGCTATATTCCTACGCGCAATAAAAAACGGAGGACCACAAGAAATACCGTTTCTTACTTTTCGGGTTGACCTTTTTCCATGACTTGAACAATACGCCAGTTCTTTTCTTTACTCAGAGGCCTGGTCTGCACAAGCTTGACTCGATCTCCCACTTTACACATGCCGTTTTCATCGTGGGCCTTCAGCCTCGTCACCCGCTTCAGAACCTTCTTATAGATCGGATGAACGACCGACCTCGAAACCACGACAACGACCGTTTTTTGCATCTTATTACTGACGACATCGCCATACCAATGGCGACGCTTTACCACCTCAGCCATAGCGTCCTTTACCTTTTCGCCCCCTCGGCTCGGGCCTTCACCTGTTGGAGAACCGTTTTCACCCGCGCAATATCCCGCTTCGTCTTCCGGATTTGCATGGGATTCTCAAGACGCCCGGAACCGAACTGAAAGCGTAGATTGAACAGCTCTTGCACGAGCTGCTTTTCTTTGTCTATGAGTTCGCCAGCCCCCAGCTGCTGGAGCTCTTTGACGTCCAACGCCATATCCCTTGTCCTTCGTTATATTCTCAAAAACTTACCCAAACTCGCCGCGGACGACCAACTTTGTAGCAATCGGCAACTTATGGGAAGCAAGACGGAACGCCTCTCGAGCGATTTCGGAAGTGACTCCATCCATCTCGTAAAGAATCCTGCCCGGCTTTACGACAGCAACCCAGTATTCAGGGTTACCCTTTCCCTTACCCATTCGAGTTTCGGCCGGCTTTTTAGTGATCGGCTTATCTGGGAAAATGCGTGTCCACACTTGCCCTCCCCGTTTCACATACCGGGTAATAGCAATACGTGCGGCTTCGATTTGTCGGCTGGTGACCCACCCCGGCTCCAATGCCTTCAGACCAAACTCACCCAAGGTGATCTGCCCCCCGCGATAGGCCTTGCCCGTCATCCGGCCTTTCTGCATCTTTCTGAATTTGACTTTCTTAGGCGCTAACACAGCTCAATCTCCTCACCCAAACCGTCGATCTAAAGATGACTCGGCCTTGATGGGCTGAACGGGAAGAAGCTCGCCTTTATAGATCCAGGTCTTCACCCCGATCTGCCCCATCGTCGTGTGCGCTTCGGCAAACCCATAATCAATTTCGGCACGGAGCGTGTGCAACGGCACACGTCCTTCTCGATACCACTCCGTCCTGGCAATTTCGGCACCACCTAGGCGACCAGCCACCATGATTTTAATACCCTGAGCACCAAGCCTCAGGGCAGACTGAACGCTTCGCTTCATGGCTCTCCGAAAAGCTACGCGTTTCTCAAGCTGAGTTGCGACATTTTCGCTGACCAGCTGTGCGTCAAGCTCAGGCTTCTTGATTTCCTTGACCGTAATGTAAACCTGCCCCCCGTATTGTTTTTCAAGGTCGGCCTTCAACTTATCGACTTCAGCCCCTTTTCGCCCGATGATGATGCCGGGACGGGCTGTATGAATGATCACCCTGGTTTGATCGCCAGAACGTTCAATTTCGACTTTCGATACACCGGCATGATACAGCCGCATCTTGACCATTTTTCTAATCTTGACGTCCTGATGGAGCAGTTTGGCGTAATCTTTTCCGGCATACCAGCGAGAACTCCAGGTATAGTTGTAGCCGAGTCGATAGCCGATTGGATGTGTTTTTTGACCCATGCGTTGTATGCCTCAATAAAGAGAAATGAGCTATTTCCTCTTGCCCTGACTTTCCGGTGCCGTCACGACGACAGTGATGTGACTCGTGCGTTTTTGAATTGCATTGGCACGCCCCATCGACCTGGCACGCACACGCTTATATGTTGGACCGCAATCGACGAACGCCTTAGAAATCACCATGGATTCGCTATCGCCCATTTCCTTCAGCTCAGCATTTGCCACAGCAGAACGAACGATTTTTTCAACCACCCGTGCAGCATGACGGGGCGTGTGCTTCAGGATGGCCAGAGCCATCGGCACCTGCCTTCCGCGAATCATATCGATCACCGGCTTGGCCTTGCGCGGCGCAACCCGAACAAACCTCAGAATTGCATGTGCTTCAGTCATTTTCAAAACCCTGTTACCGCTCAACTTCCGTGATCGATAGCCCACGCTTTGCGTCGGCGCTTGATAAACCTCTACTAACCTTACCTACTTCAGGGCAACGGCTTTTTCAGTCTTGGCCTGCCCATGCCCTTTGAAAAATCGAGTCGGTGCAAACTCGCCCAGTTTATGGCCGACCATGTTCTCGGTCACGAACACAGGGATGAATTTCTTCCCGTTATGAACCGCAAACGTATGCCCGATCATGTCAGGGACGACTGTCGATCGCCGCGACCACGTTTTGATCAACTTGCGGTCCTTCGTCTCATTCAGCCGCTCGACCTTTTTGAGAAGATGGCCGTCGACAAACGCCCCTTTACTTACCGATCTAGGCATTGCGAACTCCTGACTTACGTCGAGCAATAATGAACTTGTCCGTTTTCTTATTCTGCCTGGTCTTGTAGCCCTTGGTTGGAAGACCCCATGGAGATACTGGGTGCGGGTTCCCCTGCCCTGACTTTCCTTCGCCACCACCGTGAGGATGGTCAACCGGGTTCATCACGACCCCTCGCACATGCGGTCTTTTGCCTTTCCAACGACTCCGCCCCGCCTTCCCAACGCTGACGTTCTCGTGATCGACGTTCCCGACCTGTCCGACGGTCGCCATGCAGATTCCTAAAATTCTGCGCATTTCCCCGGACTTCAGACGGACCTGCACATAATCACCGTCACGCCCCATGACCTGCGCGAACCCGCCGGCACTTCGAATCAACTGGCCACCCTTGCCGGCCTTTAATTCAAGATTGTGGATGGTCGTACCCAGAGGCATATTGACCAACGGAAGTGCATTCCCCGGCCGGATCTCCGCCTGTGGACCTGATTGTATTTCATCATTCACCTTCAACCCGACAGGAGCCAAGATATACCGCTTCTCTCCGTCCCGATACTTCAAGAGTGCGATTCTTGCGGATCGATTCGGGTCGTACTCAATAGCTGTAACCCGTGCCGAAACGCCAACTTTATCGCGCAAGAAATCGATCGTGCGATAGAGCCGCTTGTGCCCTCCACCACGAAACCGGACGGTCATCCGACCATCGTTGTTCCGCCCTCCGCTCCGAAGATGAAAAGCGGTCAACGATTTCTCTGGCTTCTTATCGGTTAACTCCTCGGTCACCACGGCTGTCATACCACGGCGACCTGGAGACGTTGGACGATACGATTTCAGCCCCATGATGATGTTCCCACCTTCCGCATTCCACGAACGGACAGACTATCAGGCCCCACTAAGCGCTTTCGTACATCTCCAACTTTTCCCCTTCCTTAAGGGTCACCAGCGCCTTCTTCCAATCTGAGCGCCTACCTGAGAACCGCCCGAGTCGCTTGATTTTCCCGCGGATATTCATGATGTTGATCTTCACAACCTTAACTTTTAACAGTGCCTCAACGGCCTGCCTGATTTGAATGCGATTCGCGTCTGGATGAACCACGAAGCCCACCGTATTCGTTTTTTCACGAAGTCCGGTAATCTTCTCCGTCAATAACGGCCGAATCAGGACCCTGTGGCTATCAACTTTCATGACCACACCTCGCTCACAGGACCAAGTTCTCGTTCAGCGATCATGATCACTTGGGCACGAACAACGTCATAGACGTTCAATTGATCAGGGCTGAGCACTTTCACAGCAGCCAAATTGCCAGCAGCCTTCAAGATATCCGACTGTTCCTTACCGACGATCACCAGCGCGTGATCACCTCCAGTGAATTGCTTTAACGCTTGCGCCAATAGTTTCGTCCGAGGCTGTTGCAAGGAAAGATCAGACACCACAAACAATTTGCTCTCCGCCACTTTAGCCGATAAGGCGCTCTGCAGCGCAATACGATACTTTTTCTTCGGCATGGAATAGGCATAGCTTCTAGGCTTCGGGCCAAAAACACTCCCTCCATGACGCCAGACAGGAGAGCGAAGAGACCCAGCCCGTGCACGTCCCGTATGTTTTTGCTTCCATGGTTTTTTACCAGACCCACTCACTTCACCGCGCCGCAGCGTAGAGGCCGTCCCTCTGCGCTCACAAGCACGTTGCATGACGACCGCTTCATGGACCAACGCAGCACGAGGTTCACAGCCGAATACTTGCGGAGACAAATCGACCGTTCCCACCTTCTTTTTCTGTAAATCAACAAGATCGATAGTAGGCATACTAGCTCTTCTTCGACTTTCGCACGACAACGACGCCGTTAGCAGCCCCAGGAACGGCCCCTCGGACAAAGAGGAGATTTTCTTCAGATCGCGACTCGATGACTTTCAACCGCTGAACCGTGACCCGCTCGGACCCCATATGGCCCGGCAGAGTCTTCCCTTTCCACACGCGAGAAGGAAACGAACTTGCTCCGATAGATCCGGGGGCCCGATGAAACATGGATCCATGCGATTCAGGGCCACCTGCATAGTGATGACGCTTGACGACCCCCTGAAACCCTTTACCCTTCGATACCCCGATCACATCGACCCAGTCGCCCTTCTTGAACATACCCACCGTTACCAGCTGCCCGACAGCCAGCTCTCCGTCTTTTTTAAACTCGCGCAACACCCGACTGGGAGGCGCTTGATTTTTCTTCAAATGACCCAACTCCGGCTTGGATAACTTGCGCTCTTTGACTTCACCAAAAGAGAGCTGAACCGCTTCATATCGATCACGCTCTTTTGACTTCACCGCCACCACTCGACATGGGCCCGCCTCAATTACCGTCACCGGCGTCAAACGACTCTCGTCGAAAACTTGGGTCATTCCCAACTTTTTTCCAATCAGTCCATTCGTCATTGACTCACCGCATAATTGAAAAGTCGACCAAGGCCACACTCAAACTCAGACTCAAACTCCCTACAGTTTTATCTCTACGTCCACCCCCGCCGCCAGATTCAGCTTCATCAACGAATCCATAGTCTCAGGTGTGGGCTCCATAATATCCAGCAATCGCTTGTGTGTCCGCATCTCAAATTGCTCGCGAGACTTCTTATCGGCGTGCGTCGACCGCTGCACCGTAATTTTTTCAATCCTCGTGGGAAGCGGAATCGGACCCACCACCTTGGCTCCGCTGCGCCGAACAGTCTCGACAATTTCCGTGACCGACTGATCCAGCACTCGATAGTCAAAGCCCCTCAATCTAATTCTAATCCGCTGATCGACTTTCACTTCATTCACTCCTAAGCTGTCAAGCGACCAATGTCCCTCTTACGCCAGAATTTCGGTGACGACGCCGGAGCCGACCGTCTTGCCGCCCTCGCGCACGGCAAACCGCAACCCCTGATCCATCGCGATCGGACTGATCAACTCCGCCGTCACACTCACATTGTCCCCCGGCATCACCATCTCCACCCCCGGGTTCAGCTGCACCACGCCCGTGACGTCCGTCGTCCGGAAGTAGAACTGCGGCCGGTACCCATTGAAGAACGGCGTATGGCGCCCCCCTTCTTCCTTCGTCAACACATAGATCTCCGCCTTGAACTTCGTATGCGGCGTGATGCTCTTCGGCTTGGCACAGCACCATCCCCCGCTCCACATCTTCCTTCTTCGTGCCCCGCAACAACACGCCGATGTTGTCGCCCGCCTGCCCCTCATCCAGCACCTTGCGGAACATCTCCACCCCCGTCACCACCGTGGTCTGCGTCGGCCGCAGCCCCACGATCTCGATTTCATCCCCCACCTTCACGATGCCGCGCTCACAGCGCCCCGTCACCACCGTCCCACGGCCGCTGATGGTAAACACGTCTTCGATCGGCATGAGAAAGGGCTTGTCAATCGGCCGCTGCGGCGTCGGAATGTAGGTATCCACCGCCTCCAACAGTTTCAGAATGGAAGGCACCCCCAATTCGCCCTGATCCCCCTCCATCGCCTTCAACGCACTGCCGTGGATGATGGGGGTCTTGTCCCCCGGGAACCCGTACTTCGTGAGCAGCTCCCGCACTTCCAACTCCACCAACTCCAACAGCTCCTTGTCATCGACTTTGTCGGCCTTGTTCAAGAACACGACGATGTAGGGCACGCCCACTTGCCGCGCCAAGAGAATGTGCTCGCGAGTCTGCGGCATGGGCCCGTCCGCCGCACTGACGACTAAGATCGCCCCGTCCATCTGCGCCGCCCCGGTGATCATGTTCTTCACGTAGTCGGCGTGGCCTGGGCAATCGACGTGGGCATAATGCCGATGGTCCGTCTCATACTCCACATGGCTGATGGCGATGGTCATGATCTTCGTCGCATCCCGCCGCCCTTGGCTCTCACTCGCCTTCGCCACTTCGTCATAACTGATGAATTTCGCCATCCCTTTGTCCGCACACACTTTCGTCAGCGCCGCCGTCAACGTCGTCTTCCCGTGGTCCACGTGCCCGATCGTCCCAATGTTCACGTGCGGCTTCTTCCGCTCGTATTTCGCCTTCGCCATAACCCACTCCCTCCCGTAATTCAGTAACCGCTATTTCTTAATAATGGCTTCCGCAATATTCTTCGGCACTTGATCGTAACGGTCAAATTCCATACTGTAGGTTGCGCGCCCCTGTGTCCGAGATCGAAGGTCGGTCGCATAGCCGAACATCTCCATCAAAGGCACGGCGGCGTCGATCGCTTGAGCGCCAGCCCGAACCTTCATCCCTTGCACCTTCCCCCTTCGCCCATTCAAATTACCAATAACGTCCCCCATGAACTCCTGAGGAACCAAGACTTCAACCTTCATAATGGGTTCGAGCAAGACAGGATCCGCTTTTTTGCATGCATCCGCAAAGCCCATCGAAGCTGCAATTTTAAATGCCATTTCATTCGAATCGACGTCATGGTATGAGCCATCAATCACCGTCACTTTCACATCCCGGAGAGGATAGCCCGCAACCACTCCCGTTTCCATCCGCTCCCGAACACCCTTTTCAATAGCAGGAATATATTCTTTTGGAATCGCCCCGCCCACGACCTTATTAATAAACTCCAATCCCTTACCAGCCTCGGACGGCTCGACCGTCAAGACGACATGACCATACTGCCCACGGCCACCGGTCTGTTTGATGTATTTCGATTCAGCTTCGGCCTTCCGTCGAATCGTCTCCCTGAACGCCACTTCAGGCTTTCCGACGTTCGCTTCAACTTTGAATTCTCGCAACATCCGATCAACGATAATTTCGAGATGGAGCTCCCCCATTCCGGCAATAATCGTTTGCGCCGTTTCTTCGTCCGTCCGCACACGAAAGGATGGGTCTTCCTGCGCCAGCTTCTGAAGCGCAAAGCCCATCTTCTCCTGATCCGGCTTGGTTTTCGGCTCAATCGCCATCGCAATAACGGGCTCGGGAAATTTCATAACCTCGAGCAACACCGGCTGTTTCTCATCTGCCAAGGTATCTCCGGTGGTGGCCCCTTTGAGCCCTACCGCCGCGACGATGTCTCCGGCATGAACCTCATCGATTTCTTCTCTCTTGTTGGCGTGCATTTTCAAGAGACGTCCGATCCGATCCTTCGTCCCCTTCGTCACGTTCAAGACCGGCGTGCCGGTCTTCAGCGTCCCGGAGTAGACACGAAAAAAGGTCAATTGACCGGCAAACGGGTCGGACATGATTTTGAATGCCAACGCTGCAAACGGCTCACCGTCGTCCACCTTCCTCGCCACTTCTTTTCCGCTGTGAGGATCCACTCCGAGAACGGGAGGAATGTCGAGCGGGGACGGCAAATAGTCAACGACACCATCCAATAGCTGCTGAACACCTTTGTTCTTGAAGGCTGATCCGCAAAGCACGGGGGTAATCTTCATGGAAATAGCCCCGGCCCTGATCGCGCGCATCACCTCTTCTTCCGTCAGCGGATGACCATTCAAATACTTTTCCATCACCTGGTCGTCGAATTCCGCGACTGCGTCGAGCATCTTCTCGCGGTATTCTTTTGCCTGTGCGAGGAGATCACCGGGGATTTCATCGACTTTGTACTTCGCACCCAGCGTCTCATCGTCGTAAAAGTATCCTTTCATCCTGACCAGATCGATGGACCCTCGAAATTCAGCTTCACGTCCGATGGGGATCTGGATGGGAACCGGCTTTGCCCCGAGTCGATCGATAATAGACTGGACACTGCCATAAAAATCGGCCCCTACCCGGTCCATCTTATTCATAAAGGCAATACGAGGGACGTGATATTTATCCGCCTGACGCCAAACCGTCTCAGACTGAGGCTCAACTCCCTGGACGGAATCGAATGCCGCCACCGCCCCATCAAGCACCCGCAGCGAACGCTCTACTTCGATCGTAAAATCCACATGGCCCGGCGTATCAATAATATTGATGCGGTGGTCGCGCCAGAAACATGTGGTAGCGGCGGCCGTAATGGTGATGCCTCGCTCACGCTCCTGCTCCATCCAATCCATCGTGGCCGCGCCTTCATGGACCTCGCCCATCTTATGGGTCATACCTGTATAGTAGAGGATCCGTTCGGTGGTCGTAGTCTTGCCGGCATCGATGTGAGCCATGATGCCGATGTTTCTTGTGCGCTCTAGTGACGTCTGACGAGCCACTTCAACCCCTCTAAAAAAACTTGTGCCGCAGATTAAGCCGCATCACGCTGCTGCGATGTAGGAGCACCCGGATCTGCGGATCGCAGCACGGCTCAACTGCAGCACAGAACGACGTTACCAGCGATAATGAGCGAACGCTTTGTTGGCCTCCGCCATTCGATGCACGTCTTCCCGTTTTTTAACCGCAGCCCCTGTATTGTTCGACGCATCCAATAGCTCGGCTGCGAGCTTCTCGCGCATACTCTTCCCACCGCGCGTACGGGCAAACTGCGATAACCAACGAAGCGCCAACGACACTCGGCGTGCCGGCCTAATTTCAACCGGAACCTGATAGGAGGCCCCTCCCACCCGACGAGACTTGACTTCAACGATCGGCTTCACATTATCCACAGCTGCCTTAAACACCTTCAGTGGGTCGCTGCCGGTCTTCTCCTGGATAAAATCAAATGCGCCGTAACATATCCGTTCCGTCGTACTCTTTTTTCCGTTACTCATCAGCGTGTTGATAAACTTCCCGACCAGTTTATCTCGGTACCGCACATCGGGAAGCACTTCACGTTGACCCAAAAACCTACTGCGTGGCATATCGACCTATCCAATCAATGTGATGATTTTCAAAACCCTTGAATCTACTTAGGCCGCTTCGCTCCATACTTTGAACGACTCTGCTTTCGGTCGGCCACACCCACCGCATCTAAAGCACCGCGGACTAAATGGTACCGAACACCAGGAAGGTCCTTGACGCGGCCCCCGCGCACAAGCACGATTGAGTGCTCCTGAAGATTGTGCCCCACGCCGGGTATATAGGTGGTCACCTCCATACCGTTTGTAAGACGCACACGCGCAACTTTTCGCAATGCCGAATTCGGCTTCTTCGGTGTCGTCGTGTATACGCGAAGGCAAACCCCTCTCTTCTGCGGACAGGACTTAAGGGCAGGACTCTTTGTCTTTGCTTTTACAAAGGTCCGTCCTTTTCTGACCAGCTGATTGATCGTCGGCATCGCGTTCAGACCCTTTCAAAAGAAACAAGCACCAACCGTCAAGTGCAGAGCCGCAGGATTATAGTGACGGAACCACCCACTGTCAAGTAGGCGGCATCCTCCCATTTACTTAAGATCGAGCGGCTTCTCCTGAAACCGCCGGAACAGCCGTCGCATCAGATGGCACGGCAGGCGCAGCGGGTGCAACACCTACGGGTGCGGCCTCTGATTTTTCACTAATGACGAACGTATCCCGGTACTCATCAAACCCGGACCCTGCCGGAATCAACCGGCCCACAATGACGTTTTCCTTCAAGCCCAACAAATTATCCTCGCGTCCATTGATCGCTGCTTCAGTAAGAACGCGAGTCGTTTCCTGGAACGATGCCGCGGAAATAAAGCTGTCTGTTGTGAGGGCCGCCTTGGTAATTCCAAGCAGAACCGGCTTGCCCAAGGCCGGTTTTCCATCATTCGCGAGCACCCGTTCGTTTTCTTTTTCGAAGATGCTCTTGCTGACTTGACTGCCCGGCAAGAACTGGGTGTCTCCCGGATCTTCGACCCGCACCTTCCGCAACATTTGCCGCACGATGATCTCAATGTGCTTGTCGTTAATTGAAACTCCTTGCAATCGATACACGTCTTGAACCTCATCCACAAGGTACTTCTGCAACTCATTCGGACCCAGTACATCAAGGATGTCGTGCGGATTCGCCGATCCGTCCATCAACGGCTCCCCAGCCCGCACCCAGTCACCTTCATGAACATTGACGTGCTTGCCCTTGGGAATAAAATATTCCTTCACATCGCCCATCTTATTGTCGACGAGAACTTTGCGTTGGCCTTTCACGAAACCACCGTAGGAGACTTCTCCGTCGATCTCGGTGATGACCGCTTGTTCTTTCGGCTTCCTCGCCTCGAAAAGCTCCACCACGCGCGGAAGGCCTCCCGTGATATCTTTGGTCTTGGTCGTTTCACGAGGAATCTTTGCCAAGACATCACCGGGATATACCGTGGCTCCTTTCTCGACGAAGATATGGGCTCCGACCGGCAATAAGTACCTGGCCACAGCATTAGAGCCGCCGGTCACCTTGGCCGTCTTGCCGCTTTCATCTTTAATCGACACACGAGGGCGAAGCGTCTGGCCGGTATGTTCAATGATGACCTTGCGGGACAAGCCGGTCACTTCATCGAACTCGTCCTTCATCGTAACACCTTCAACGATATCGCCGTACGCCACCCTCCCACCGACCTCCGTCAAAATGGTCAGGGAGTAGGGATCCCACTCGACTAACTTCTGACCGACGACAACCGGATCGCCGTCTTTAATCTTGATCTTGGCCCCATACACCACGGGGTACTTCTCACGTTCTCGTCCACTGTCGTCGACAATCGCAATCTTCGTATTGCGATTCATCACGACCCATTCACCCTCTTTATTCCGCACCGCGATACCGGCGTTGTGAATATCCGCATTCTTTTTGGCATCGAAACTCATGAACTTAATTCGCCCGGCATGCTTCGCCTCAAGCACCGTTTGCTCGACGACCTTACTGGCCGTGCCGCCGATGTGAAAAGTCCGCATCGTCAGCTGCGTGCCTGGCTCGCCGATGGATTGCGCGGCGATGACACCGACCGGTTCGCCTTTTTCCACCAGGCGGCCTCGCGCCAGATCGCGGCCGTAACAGGCACGACAGACACCACGGGGTGATTGACACGTCAGCACGGATCGAATCTTCACACGGTCGACTCCGGCCTCAACGATCGACTTCGTCAACTCTTCGTTGATTTCTTCATTCCAAGACACGATGATTTCCCCTGTGACGGGGTCACGAATATCCTCTGCCGCCAAACGACCGAGGACACGCTCCTCCAACGGCTGGATAATTTCACCACCTTCGACTAATGCGCTGACGATAATGCCGTCGCGTGTTCCACAATCGATCTCGTTGATAATGACGTCCTGAGCGATATCGACCAATCGCCGAGTCAGATAGCCTGAATTGGCGGTTTTCAGCGCCGTGTCGGCAAGACCCTTACGAGCACCGTGGGTGGAGATGAAGTACTGCAACACCGTCAACCCTTCGCGGAAATTGGCGGTGATCGGAGTTTCGATGATTTCACCTGACGGTTTGGCCATCAGACCACGCATGCCGCCCAACTGCCGAATCTGTTGCGAACTACCGCGCGCACCGGAATCGGCCATCATGAAGATGGGGTTGAACGATTCGGCCTTCGCCGGATCACCCCCGGCACCGAGTTCCTTCATCATCTCATTGGCAACCTGCTCGGTGACGTGCGCCCAAATGTCGATCACCTTGTTGTACCGTTCGCCGTTCGTGATCAAGCCTTCTGAATACTGCTTCTCGATCTCGTTCACTTCGCGTTGTGCTTTCCCGATGAAGTCTTCCTTCTTACTCGGGATATGCATATTGTCGATGCAGATCGACAAGCCGGCTCTGGTCGCATAGGCAAAGCCGATGTCTTTGATCTTATCCAGAAACTCAACCGTGTCTCGATGGCCGGTCTGTCGATAGACAGCATCAATGAGTTTCGTCATCTCCTTTTTGGTCATGAGCTTGTTCGCATTCGCGAACGGCAAGCCTGCTGGAAGGATTTCGGACAACAAGACACGACCGACGGTTGTCTGCACCAGCGAACCGGCTAGACGCACCTTGATCCGGGCGTGCTCTTCCACTTCTCTCGCATCGAAGGCTATCCGAACTTCTTCGGGAGATCCGAACACCTTCCCCTCGCCCTTAGCGCCTATCCGTTCTTTCGTCAGCCAATAACAGCCCAACACCATATCTTGCGACGGCACCGCAATCGGCTTGCCGTTGGCCGGGGAGAGAATGTTGTTGATGGACATCATGAGGACTCGTGCTTCAACCTGCGCTTCAACGGACAAGGGGATGTGCACCGCCATCTGATCCCCATCGAAGTCCGCGTTGAACGCCGCACAGACGAGCGGGTGCAATCGGATCGCCTTGCCCTCCACCAACACAGGATCAAACGCTTGAATGCCCAGCCGATGGAGCGTCGGGGCTCGATTCAGCAATACCGGATGCTCTCGGATCACTTCATCGAGGACATCCCAGACCTCAGGTCGTTCTTTTTCGACCAGCCGTTTGGCACTCTTAATAGTGGTTGCCGCCCCTCGGGCTTCCAGCTTGTGGAAGATGAACGGCTTGAACAATTCCAGCGCCATTTTCTTCGGCAATCCGCACTGATGGAGGCGCAACTCCGGACCGACGACGATCACGGTACGGCCGGAATAATCGACGCGCTTCCCGAGCAGATTCTGCCGGAACCGTCCCTGCTTTCCCTTCAGCATGTCGCTCAACGATTTCAACGGACGCTTGTTCGGGCCACGAATCGCGCGTCCGCGGCGACCGTTGTCGAAGAGAGCATCCACGGCCTCCTGCAACATCCGCATCTCGTTCCTGATGATGACGCCGGGCGCCTTCAACTCCATCAATCGTTTCAACCGATTATTTCGATTGATCACGCGACGGTAGAGGTCGTTCAGATCGGACGTGGCGAACCGTCCCCCATCGAGAGGAACCAGGGGACGCAATTCCGGCGGCAGTACCGGAATGACATCCATGATCATCCATTCCGGCTTATTCCCGGACTTGCGGAACGCCTCCAGCACTTTCAAGCGCTTGGCGTATTTCTTTTTCATGGCCGCCGAGGTTGACGCTTTGGCTTTGACCTGCAAATCGTCCCACAGCGCATTAATGTCGATCTTTCTCAGTAGCTCGCGGATGGCCTCTGCACCGATTCCGACCTTAAACCCGCTCGAACCGAACTCAGAAACAAGGGTGCGCAGCTTATCCTCCGGCACCAACTCTTTTTCCGTCAGATCGGTCGAGCCCGGATCTACACACACATAACTTTCAAAATAGAGAATTTTCTCGAGCTGCTTGAGGCTCATATCGAGCAAGGTGCCGATCCGACTCGGGACACCCTTTAGAAACCAAATATGGGCGACGGGCGCAGCCAGCTCAATATGCCCCATCCGTTCGCGTCGAACCTTGGATTGAATTACCTCGACACCACATTTGTCGCACACGATCCCACGGTGCTTCATGCGCTTGTACTTCCCGCAATTGCACTCCCAATCCTTGGTAGGGCCGAAGATCTTGGCACAAAACAGCCCGTCTTTTTCCGGTTTGAACGAC
>JAHBWU010000139.1 GCA_019636835.1 Nitrospira sp. | reverse complement strand
TGACTGTCAGATTAAGTTCTAGCACATACATCTCATCGATGCCACGCCTGGGACAATGCGCATCGCCTACAGCTCCGATTCTCACGTGTCCATCACCCGGCATCTCGCATCATTATTTCCGCTTCACGGTTCAGCCGATTACAAAGCTGAACGCCCTGACTCGCGAACCACGTCTTGGGTTTGCTTAGCAAAATCTTTGGCCGACCGTCCGGCATCCTTCACCGCCTCTTGTCCTTGTTTTGCAAATTCCCTGGCTGATCGTCCAGCATCCCTGATGACCTCTTCCCCTCCGTCATAATATTCTCTTCCTCGTTCCACCGCGGTATCCCATGCCTCTTGCCCCTTATCCATCAGATCATCCTTCGCGCGATTGGCGTAGTTGCGCAACAGACCTCGCAGTTCCGAGCCAGGCTGAGGAGCAAACAGCAGTGCAACGCCGGCCCCGATCAGCGCGCCGGCCATGAACGCAGACCACCCCGCAGTGTCCCCATATCCTTCATCGTAATAGTTTCCGTTCCGCATAAAGTCGCCCTCCTTTAACGTCCAAATTACAGTTGCGCCTATACTCCCTATACTATGAGTTTCTTTTATCTGCCCGTTCCGCTTCAAACCAGTGAGACCAATCGTTGCCATGTTCGTAACCACTCTCTTGAAACAGAATAAACGCCTTCTCCGCGATTCGGCGATGCGTCGACCAATCATCCTCAATACTTTGGCCCCCATTAAGAGACCCTTCCTCCAAAACCTTTTGAGATTCCCTCAAATCAGCAGATGGCTCCTGTTCTATTTCTATCCGCTGTTGCTCTTGCCGCTTTTTGGATCGAGCGGCTGGTTGCGATGAATTATGTCGAGTAGGGTTTCCGCTGATGACCTCTCCACTCAGATCAGCCCTCGTTGACGCCCTCTCATCTGGCTTACCGGTCCTCATTCTCTCTTTCCCATCCACTGGCTTGTTTTTACTTTTCTCCGAACGTTCTCGTGCCATCTCTTCTCCCGCGCGTTTTCTTAGTTGATGAATTAGTTGACAAAACCCTTCACCCTAAACGCTTGCTTAGTGTCCGATTCGTAACGACAGCAACTGCTTGATTGTGAGAATTCCATTTCTCTGTCTCACCAACGCTTTGGCTATTGCCCTTATCGGTTCCATGAAAATAATCTCCTCCCTACAGCACGTTCTATCCGTACACCTACGCGATTCCTTTGTCGGGCGACTATGGGGCATAACAATCGAAGAGGCGTATCCCACGGGAATGCACGCGGCGGCTTTGCCTGCGCTGAATGTAGTACACACAGTGATCAACTGTTAAAGCCCAACAACCCGGGGCAGCAACGGCACAAATACGATTCCGTCCTCCACATTTGAAGTGCATTTCCCATGACTTGCTTTTAAGGCATATCATTCATCAGCCATACTTTTTATCTTACTCGACGAGGCATTAATCATTAACTAGGAGACTGCCTAGGTTTGCATAAATCGGCATGCTCCTAGTGAGTCCTTGGAGATGTCCATGCCATGCGGGAAATAGGGCGAATCCTCACGATGAAAGAATGCCGGGCCGTGCTTTCATCGCTCTTCCTGATGCTCGCAATGCTCTCGGCCGGTCAAAGCTTGCCGGGCTTCTCCCGCAGCGGCGAAGTGAAAGATATTGCAATCACAAGTCGGTTGTCGGTCACTGTCATTCAGGTGACCGGGGGAGATGAAATACACTGGACAAATAGGTTGAGGACGCCGGTGCGGATCACTTTTTCGAACTATGTCTTGGACAAGTTGTCGTGCCGCAGCAACTTTAGCAGACACTTTTATAGCGGAGCGGACACCGATCTCCAACCAAACGAACGCGCCGGCTTGTGTTTTTACAAACCGGGGACGACCCGCTATATCCTCCGGATGGACCTCGGCAACGGAGAAATCGCCGAATCCGAACAAGTTCAAGTCGAAGCGCTGTCAGTGCGTTCATCTGTGCAGAACAAATCTGTCGCTGGTGCACCACCCTAATACGGAACAAATACCATTCTATTTCAAAAACTAGGACTCTCCCTAGTGTGAAGAAGCCCCTCGCTGTTCTATATTCCGCACCGCGATTGAACGTTGCAACTCACCTATCCACTGTTCATCTCTCGCAGAATACTAAAACATAAAATCACAACCGTAACATTGGCCCTGTAGCCCATGAGTGATGTGTCTTGGTAAGGCGACTTCATGACCACTACCACCGCCGCGATACCCTCCATCACGATCGCGATTCTTAGCAGTCAGTGTCTCGTGTGGTTGGGCTTGCAGAAAATTCTCGAGAACAGCCCGACCGTCCCGATGGTCGTGCATCCCTACCCGGGCAGGACATCCGACCTACTCCGCGCCGAGTGCCGCCCCGACGTGTTCATCCTGGATCTGGAGACCGAACGTGATCCCCTCGCCACGATCACACAGATTCGAGAGGCAGCTCCGACCAGTAAGATTGTGTTGTTAGGCGGGCTTGAGGACAAGGACCGCACACGCGAGGCATTTGCCGCCGGCGTCGATGGCCTTATCCTCAAGGTGCAACCGCCGGAAGTTGTGCTCGCGGTAATCGAGGCACTGTATGTCCCCGCGAAGCCTCAGGTGAAGATGAGCCTCGAGATTCCCTTCACGAAAAAGGTGGAATCCACCCCTCAACTACCGGCGTGGCCTGACGCCTTGACTGAGCGGGAACGCGAGATTATCCGATTGGTGGGTCAGGGACTTTCGAACAAAGATATTGCGTACAAGTTATCGATCAGTGATAGTACGGTCCGGCATCACATGACGAGTATTTTCGACAAAGTCGGCGTGCCCAATCGCCAGAAGCTCCTGGTCCACGCACATCAGTTCCGCGCCACGCCTGTCTGACCACTTCTCGCCAAGCCCCTATGTTTCAACTGTCGACTCATCACCCCATGTCATAACTCTTCTACTCTGAGCCCTCATTGCGTTACTTGCGAAGCGCAACGGAAACTCACAGCAAGTAGTATGGCGAAAAGAGACGATGCACACGTGCAAAAGATGTGGAAGTCAGATGTGCGACCTTGGTAAGATGCGCCGGGCGTTGGCTGGTCTCGCAAATATGGAAACCATCCAACGCTAAAAGATTGACTTTCTTCCGTGCCGAGGTAGCTCAGTTGGCAGAGCACAGCCCTGAAAAGGCTGGTGTCGACAGTTCGATTCTGTCCCTCGGCACCATTTTTCGCCCACTTAGAAGTTCTGACTCAGCAACAAGTGGCACCTGCACCACGTTTTTGCCGGACAGAACTTCCTGTGTGAAGCTTTCCAATCGCATAACCGCGTCTCGCAATCGGCTTTCCCAGTTGTGGATGTAGTACTTTGCAGAACCGAGAGGGGGCTCTGGAAATTCGGACAGTATGATAAGCGGTAGCCTGGCTTCACTCGCCCCGCCGAGGGGTGGTCAACGAAAGGAGCGAGGCGATGAAGAGAACGAGACGCAATCACGGAGCGACCTTCAAGGCACAGGTCGCCGTGGCAGCAATCAAAGGCGACAAGACGCTCGCCGAGTTGGCCGAGCAGTTCAGTGTCCATCCCACCCAGATCACGGAATGAAAGCAGCAACGACTGGCCCGAGCCGCGGATGTGTTTGGCGGGACAAAGGCTCCGTCAGAGGCCCCGGATCTCAAGACGTTGCACGCGAAGATTGGGCAACTGGCCCTGGAGAATGATTTTTTAGAAGGGCCGCTCACCAAGGCCGGCTTGCTGAGCGCAAAGCGATGATCGATCGTACCCACTCGTTACCGGTGGCGCGATCCATCGCCTACTATGAACCGCGGCCAGTCTCCGAAACGACGCTGATGCTCATGCGGCGGATTGACGAGCTGCAGCTGCTGTATCCGTTTGCCGGTACCCGTATGCTGCGGGATTTGTTACGGCAGGAGGGCCATGCGATTGGGCGACAGCAGGTCGCGACGCTGATGAGGCGTATG
>JAHBWU010000138.1 GCA_019636835.1 Nitrospira sp. | reverse complement strand
TGTATGATCAGCCATTACCTGGCTCTTGCTGGCTGTATTCTGCATTCCGGTTATTTTATTGACGCTATTGTGCCTTCACCGACATCTGAAGAGCATTGGACAAATATCCCGCCTTAACAGCTGGTTTTGTCCGTTGTTCCGAATATCATATCCCTGGTAACGTTTGGTTGTTTATCGATCTTCCGGATTGGAATCTCCGCTTCAGCGCTCACTCATCCGCATTAGGCCTATTCCTTTCACCTGCACTTATTAGGGAGAACACTTCTCTCGGCAGAAGCACCTAATCCAACCGGCATCACTTAACCAGAAGAGAACCGGCAATTGCTAGTGGCTTGAGCATTATTGCTGGTGATGGTCCAAGAGCTGTGGTTTCTCTGAAGATGATCTCCTGGTTAGCTGCCTGGAACCTACCTAGCCACGCCCTTCCATCGCCCTGCCCACGCTGCCCCAACCAAATCGCTTCCGGTCCCCTTGACGGGCCACGCACGGAATGCTACCTATAGTCAGCAGTGGTCACAGTATCGACCGAGGACAAGCAATGAGCAGAAATGGTCACGTACACAGAACAAAGCGGAATGGGCCGCCTGGCTTGTTCGAAATGACGGACGCTTCTAGCGGCACGGACAAGCTAAGTGGGTACTCCGTCTACCAGAAAGACGCCGACAGCCGAATCAAGAAGAACACCTTGGTCGAGCTTTATCCGCCATTGCCAAAGGAGGAATTCGATATCATTTATGTTGACCCTCCCTGGCACTACAACGGGAAAATGCAGTTCGATAGGGGAAGTACGGGAAGGGAAACTATCGACCTATCCAAAAAAATCTTCATCAGTTCAGCGTGCTTCAAGTATCCAACCCTCAAGCTGGACGAGCTAAGGAAACTGCCCGTTCAGGACATTGCAACTAGGGACAGCCTGCTGTTCATGTGGGCCACAAACCCATTTCTCGATCAGGCCATTGAATTAGGGAAGTCCTGGGGTTTCACCTATCGCACCGTCATCTTCATTTGGAACAAGATGGTCCACAATCCAGGCAAGTATAACCTGTCCTACTGCGAGCTGTGCCTCCTGTTCAAAAGAGGTCGCATACCTACCCCACGAGGAGCGCGGAATACCAAGCAGCTAATCAACGTCCCAAGAACAGAGCATAGCGAAAAGCCAATAGAAGTGGCAAAGAACATCGAATTGATGTTCCCGCACCACAAGCGCATAGAACTTTTCGCCAGGCGTGCATTACCCGGATGGACCAGTTGGGGATTGGAGGTCAAAGAAGCAGACGCTTCAGGTACGCGTCGAAGTGCTTCAGAAGAGGCATCGGGTCTTTTTGATTCCGCCACATGAAAAAATGAGCCGTAAACGTGTCAAACCACAGCGTAATCTCTCTTACGCGACATGGGTCGCGGGTTATGTCTCCTTGAAAGACGGTCCAGAAAGGCAATACATCTTCACCAAGACGGCCGTGTTTCCGGAGGGTTCTGAGCAGTCCGGGGGTAAAGAATTTGCAAGAGCGTTCGTGGGCGTTTCCCCGTCCCGCGCTGCGAGGCTTGCCTTCTACCCATCCATCCTGCCTTTTGACCTCCACATAAAGAGTCTTGCGGAGTTGTAGATTATCAATTGCGTAATCCGGCCATACTCCGTGAGTCGTGATCGGAGAATCAGGACAATAAATCTCTGACAGCACCGACTTTGAAAGTTCAACATCAACGTAGGTCTTTGAGAACTCATTAGGATTGCGCCGAATGCTAAGTTCTGTTCCGCTGAAAGCTTCTTGGAATACGTCATAAAAACTTCGTTCTGCTGCGCCAGCGTGCGCTCCGCTGTAGTCTTGCCAAACAGCCCTTTTCCGCAGATCTTTGCTCGCCATTATATTGTCCTTGATTCGTTCACCCCGGATACGTAATTCACGAATCTTCACGCTCGGTATCAACCCCCTCCAGGAGTTGGGACATGGTCAAGCCGAGAGCCTTCGCAATAATTCCGATGTTTTTGAGAGCCAGGTTTCGCTCGCCGCGCTCGATGCCGCCTACATAAGTGCGATCTAGCCCACAGTGCGCTGCGAAGGATTCCTGCGAAAACCCGCGTTCCTTTCGCAGGTCGCGCATTCTCTCTCCGAAACGAGCAAAGAGCTTGCTTCGTCGTGCCATTTGGAACAGTAGACTCATTTGGTGCCGATCAGTCCACGGACGATGAGTATCGTCAAAACCGGCGCCTCTCCTCTATAAGGGTGTCCATAGACGTTAGGCAGAACGGCAGCTAACAAAGCGTTGTACTTGACCGGACCGGCATGATGGTTTTTCGAGACGTGACGTTTCTCGCGTCCGGCCCGGCGAATGAACGCAGTCGATCGCTCATGTCCGCACCAACAGACAGACGCTGCGATCATATCTGCCCCTATGCGGCTTATCGAACTCTTCGAACCCCAACATCCTGTGGATGGAGAGACGTCCTCACGCCCTCGTGATCCAAGACTCGATGTTCCTCAACCTGCGTGTCGACAGGGTAGGCGCACACGTAACACATCAGGGTGCTGCGATGTGGAGGAAGAGCTGGAACAGGAGGCTGGAGACTATCTGTCACGCTTCCGCGGAGGCGGGCTCACTCACCACTGGTCTCGAAAAAGGAGGAAGTATCCGACGGCGACCACAATTGCCTGGAGCAAGATCAGCCAGCGTATGAGCCCCCATTTGGCCTCGGATTGGGCGTCCTTCATTCTTCGAAGCAGAGAAGGTTGCGTCAGCAGAAAGTTCGCGACCAGTTCCCTCGCATCCTCCCGGCTAAGGTTTCCCTCAAGCATGACCTGTTTGATCGCGTCTTCTCTATCGCCATGGGAGAGCGCTTCCAGTGCCTTCTCGGGAAGAGTGTGCTGAAGAGTTTCTTCGCTCATAGTGAGGGGAGTGTACCAGAAACAACCGGCGCTCGTCTTCCTGATTTCGACGGCGGCTAAACAAAAACACCACGCGACCTACGCTTGCGCCAGCGGAAGAGACATCAGGCACAACGGTCGCTCATCAATAGTAGAAATCATGACCCACCGGCCTTAATGTGTTTGAAGCTCGCTGCATGCAGATTCATCATCCCAGCATCATGAGTAATACAGCCCCGGCGGCCAATACCAGAAATCCAACCATCCAGCGAACAAATTTCTGCTGCGCCGTTACAAGCACCTTGTCCATCTTCTTCTTCAGCGTCGGCTGGGAGGCAATATGGGCCTCGACCACTTCCTTGGCCTCTTTGAAACCGACATTCCCCTCCTGACGAACGACCTTGATCGCCTCGATCAAGTTCCCGTGCCGCAATGCCTCAACCGCCGCTTTGGGAAGATCCGTAGAACGTCGTGGTTTGCTTGACATATCTCTTGACCTTATCCGGTTATTGTTTGCTCAACCGCCTATGGTCTATTTGGTCTTCTACTAATGGAGCGACGCTCGACTCCTCGCGTTCTTGCCCGAGTCACTGGTAGGTGCAAAGAGCAAAAGAATCGATCTCCCTGGATTACGAGATCCATTGAACCAGTTGTATCTGTCATGTGAAGAGAGGCATCATACCCTTCCAGTGCTTCAGCCGCTATGCCTCCTTCTCTCCAAGTCTTCATCGCGATCTTCGTCGTCGGGGCCTTCCTTCGATCCTGGGCCGTACTGACCAAGATCCATACCGAATGTCTGGCGACGTTCGTGTTCTCTATCAGTCTACCGGCGACGATCCTCGTATCGCTGGATCGTATACCACTTGCCCCGACTGCCTGGAAACTTCCGCTGGCCGCCTGTTTCATCACCCTTCCGATGGTGGTCAGTTCCTGGTTCCTTGCCCATCTGCTGCAGCTTCCCCGTAAAACGAAAGGTGGGTTCCTGTTGGCTACCGGTTCGATCAATTCCGTGTACTTTGCCTTTCCTGTAATCCTCGCCACGTTTGGTGAAGAAGGCCTGACTCAAGCTGTTCTCTTCGACCTCGGTCAAACCACGCTGACTCTCACGGTCCTCTACGGCTTGGCCGTCTGGCATGG
>JAHBWU010000137.1 GCA_019636835.1 Nitrospira sp. | reverse complement strand
TGGCGGCCTGCTTTTCCGAACCGCCCTTTGCATATTGGGGTGACAGCACACCACCATACAAGTTCTTGCACTTCATCAAAGTAGCTGCGTCGGCATGGAGTTTGAGTAGTGCACGGGCAGCATGAAGGCCCGCCGCACTGCCAGCATCCTTGACACGTCAACGAATGGCGAAGCTGATTTCCCGTCTAATGGGCATCGGCTCGATCTTAGTGACCAAGAGAAACAACAGATCAAGGAGCTGATCGATCGCGGGGAGCCACTACCCTCGAAATATAGGCTTGCACTTTTTTCTCCTGCCCCTGAAATGGAACTGCTTTGGCAGGGCAAGAGCAGCGAAGTGACCAATGTTGTCTTGCCGTTTCAATCCATTGAGCAGATCGATGAACCGCGCGTCCATCTCAATGGTCAGAAGCTCTTTACCGCCGATGCTCTTACCGGGCGGCAATCTCAAGGCTGGACCAACAAACTCATCTGGGGCGACAACAAACTGGTGCTTTCATCGTTAAAGAACGGCCCGCTTCGCCGAGAAATCGAGGCAGCGGGCGGTCTGAAACTTATCTATATCGATCCTCCGTTTGATGTCGGTGCAGACTTCTCGGTCAATATTGAGATCGGTGAGGAGACTCTGACAAAAGAGCCGAGCATCATAGAAGAGATTGCCTACCGTGATACATGGGGGCGTGGAGCAAATTCGTACCTGGCGATGATGTATGAGCGGCTCAGGCTCATGCGGGACTTGATGCACAGTGAGGGGAGCATCTATGTGCATTGCGATCAAAGAGTGAGCGGCTTCATGCGATCGGTATTGGAGGAAGTTTTTGGACCGAGCTACTTCGTTAACGAAATCATCTGGCGAAGGACTGGCACTCACGGAACATCGCGCGCCTACGGCGTTATTCACGACACTATTTTCTTCTTTGCAAAGACTGAACGTTATCGATTTGACCCTCCCACAACGGATTTACCGGACGAATATCTCGACAGCCACTACACACAACAAGACGCTGATGGTCGAAGATACCAACTTGTCTCAGCTCATGGTGCAGGTGCTGGTCCAGAACGCCGATTTGGCGATCGGGTCATAGCACCACCACCAGGACGCCATTGGGCCTACTCCCAGGAGCGTATTGACGAGATGCTTGCGAAAGGTACGATAGTTCTCACATCTAACGGAATGCCGCGAGTTAAACGCTATGCAGACGAATCCAGGATTCCGGTTTCAGCTTTGTGGACTGACTTGTCAGTTATCAATTCACAGGCATCAGAGAGACTTGGCTATCCGACGCAGAAGCCTGAATCGTTGCTTGAACGGGTAATTCAAGCAAGTAGTGACGAAGGCGACTTGGTGGCGGACTTTTTCTGCGGCAGCGGCACGACTCCCGCCGTGGCGGAAAAGCTGGGGCGCAAATGGATCGGTTGTGATCTCGGTCGCTTCGCTATCCATACATCCCGCAAGCGTCTTATCGACGTGCAGCGTCAGCTCAAATCGGAGGACAAGCCCTACCGCAGTTTTGAAATTCTGAACCTCGGCAAATATGAGCGCCAATATTTTGTTGGGATTGACCCTACTCTCCCTGAAGCACAACGCCGTATCCTGACCAACCAAAAAGAAGGGCATTATTTGAACTTGATCCTTTCAGCATACAAGGCCGAGCGTCTTATTCAGATGCCGCCCTTCCATGGTCGCAAGGGCTCCAGCTTGGTGCTTGTTGGTCCCATTGATGCTCCCGTGACATTGAACCAAGTCTACGAAATGGTAGACGAGTGTCGCAGGAAGAAGATCAGCAAGGTCGATGTGCTTGGGTTTGAATTCGAGATGGGAGTCATTCCTTTTGTAAAGGACGAAGCAAAGCACAAGGGCATTAGCCTCAGTCTCAAATATATTCCGAAGGATGTGTTCGACAAGCGTGCCGTGGAGCGTGGGCAAGTGCAGTTCTATGATGTGGCCTACGTGGAGGTGTTGCCGAAGATTGATAAGCTTTCCGCGACGATCACTCTGAAAGACTTCGGTGTTTTCTACAGGCAGGAGCACCTTGAGACAATTGGAGAAAGTTTGAAACCAGGACGAGGCAAGGTCACGGTCCAAAACGGCCAAGTCGTCAAAGTTCTTAAGGACAAGAATGGCAAGATCACGCGCGACGTGCTGACCAAGAAATGGACCGACTGGATCGATTACTGGGCGGTGGATTTTCACTTTGAAAGCAAACGAGAAATTATTCGAGTTCTGGAAGATGGCCAGGAGCGAGAAGAGTGGACCGGCAATTACGTCTTCGAAAACGAATGGCAGAGCTTCCGGACCCGTAAAGATCGCGCGTTGGAATTAACCAGCGAACGCTATGATTATCCGGCGAGAGGTCGATACAAGATCGCCGTGAAGGTCATCGATATCTTTGGGAACGACACAACCAAGGTCGTAGAAATAAAAGTCTAATGCCGCTCAATCCTCATTTCCCCACCGATCCATACGTCATTCTTGATCCTTCTATCCGCTGGTATCCCGGCGAGGAGATGTTGGAAGAAAAGGGATACCAGAGGCTCTTGCCACCGTTAGTTTACAAAATACGGCAGGAAGTCAAGCGTTGGCGTGATAGCGGCTACAAGGACGCGAGCGAGACGACCCGTGTGCTCTTGCAATACTGGTTCGAAACCGAGCATCTCTTGCCGTCCACAGACGGAGTCATGCGACCATTCCGATATTTCTTTGCACAACGTGAGGCAGTAGAGTCCGCTATTTGGCTCTACGAAGTAGCGCAGGCGCGAGATCCCTATGCGCTGATCAAATACGATTCATCGGGGCTGGTTTCAAAGGCTATGTTTGCGGAAGACTGGACCCGTTATGTGATGAAGATGGCGACCGGCTCCGGCAAGACGAAAGTCATGAGTCTATTGATTGCATGGGCGTACTTTCACAAGCTCTATGAGCCTGCTTCGGATTTAAGCACCAATTTTCTCGTCATCGCCCCGAATATAATTGTCCTCGACCGCTTGCGTACCGATTTCAATGGTCTCCGCATTTTCTACGAAGACCCAGTCCTGCCAGAGAATGGCCATGAGGGTCATAACTGGCAGGATGACTTTCAGATTACCCTCCATGTCCAGGATGAAATCGGCCATGTATCGGACACGGGCAATATCTTTCTCACGAATATCCATAGAGTCTTTCAGAACGAGCCGTTCCCCTCAATGAACGATGACGACACGACGGATTACTTCCTTGGGAAGCGCCCAACGGGCAAAACGAATGAGTCTCGGACTGATTTAGGCGCGATTATTCGTGATGTGCCGGACCTGATCGTTCTCAATGACGAGGCGCATCATATCCATGATGAAACTTTGGCATGGTTTAAGAACCTGGAGGAGATCTCCAATCAATTACGACTCAAAGGCAGCAGGCTTTCGGTTCAGTTTGACCTGACCGCCACGCCAAGGCACGACAACGGCGCTATCTTCGTCCAAACGATCAGCGACTACCCACTCGTGGAAGCCATCCGGCAAGGAGTGGTTAAAACGCCTGTGTTGCCGGATGCGGCATCGCGCGCCAAATTGCGAGAACGTCCGAGCGGTACGTTCACGGAGCAATACGCCGACTACCTGCATTTGGGCTATCTCGAATGGAAAAAGCGGTACGAGGAATTCTTGCCGGCACAAAAGAAGTCGGTGCTGTTCGTCATGACGGATGACACGCGGAACTGCGATGAAGTAGGAAAGTTTTTAGAAGATCGCTATCCCGAATTGGTCGGCGCTGTTCTGGTCATTCATACAAAGAAGAACGGAGAAATCTCTGAAGTATCATCGGGAAAGGGCGAAGAAGAACTTCAGAAATTGCGACAAGAGAGCCGCGAGATCGACAATTTCGAAAGTCCACACAAGGCGATAGTGTCTGTGATGGTATTGCGCGAGGGCTGGGATGTACAAAATGTCGTCTCCATCGTCGGCTTACGTCCATTCCAAGCGGCAAGTAAAATCCTGCCTGAACAGACGTTGGGACGCGGTTTGCGACGCATGTTTCGTGGACAGCCGCTACAGGAA
>JAHBWU010000136.1 GCA_019636835.1 Nitrospira sp. | reverse complement strand
AAGGGGAAACGGATGCCCAGTTGGACTTCGTTTGGAACTAGGCTCTGGCCAAAGTTTTTCAAACCGGGATTAAAGAGGCTGGAAGAAAATGATGAAGCAGAATCAAGTGACCGGTCTAACTCCGTCGCATAGCCGCCACCAAACCCTGCCCCGATGTAGGGCACGAGGGTCGTCCCTCCCATTGAAATCGGTTTCGACACGCTCGGAAGGGTCCGCAGGACCAATCCATTCTCAATCGGCACGGCGGCGGACGGCAGCGGCCTCGCTAGCACTTCCGTGGCGATGGGAGTCGAAGAAGTCATCATGTTGGGCGTTGTAGGCTCAATCGCAGAATGTCCGTCTCCGATCGTGCCGGCATAGGAGAGCGACCAGCACACACTCACGGTCATGGCGATACTGATCGCCATGGACCATCTGATGGTTTGCGTCTGATGCATGACCTTCACCATACAACCCGCTCGATATCTATTCAAGTAGCTATGGCAGCGTCAGGGCATCTGCCTCAGGCGTTTTGACCGAAAGGTGGATCCGGCGGGCTCCTACATCAGCCTCGACTTCAGACTTCATCTATTTTCTTGGTGAGTGAGACTGGCCACGATATCGTAGGTGCTACGCACCGACGAGACAGATCATCGAGATCCTCTATGCAATCCTACGACATGCTGGTGGTCGGCAGTGGACCTGCCGGCCAGAAAGCGGCAGTCCAGGCGGCGAAACTGTCCAAGCGCGTGGCCATCATCGAGAAAGCGTCACAGCTGGGCGGGACGTCCCTCAATACCGGAACTCTCCCCAGCAAAACCCTGAAAGACACGATCGAGTACATTCATGGATTAGGGCGGCGAGGATTGCACCAGCTGGGCGCCGAACTTACCAAGCAGCTGACGCTTCCCGACCTGATGATACGCAAAGACCAGGTCATCGAAACCGAAGTCGCCGTGATCACCAATCAGCTACGGCGTAACGGCATCGAGATCATCCAGGGCACAGCCGGCTTTGTCGATCCACATACCTTGAGCGTGCTGAGATCGGATGGAGAAGTCGATCATGTCCATGCCTCGACCATCATCTTAGCCACAGGGTCACGACCGCGCCGTCCCGGGACGATCCCCTTCGACGACCTGATCGTGTGCGATTCCGACTCGTTTCTCCGTACGACGAAGAACCCGACCAGCATCATCGTCATCGGCGGGGGTGTCATCGGCACAGAATACGCCTCGATGTTGGCCGCCTTCGGGATCAGAGTCACCCTCATCGATCGACGGACTCAACTGTTGCGGTTCTTGGACCAGGAAATCGCGCAGGCCCTCGATTCCCAGATACAACAGAATGGCGTCATGATGCGGCTCGGCCAGGAACATCTGGACATCTGCGTGAACGAGGCCGGATTCCCAATGGTCCGGCTTCAAGACGGTGAAACAGTGACAGCCGACATGGTGCTCTACACAATGGGACGGATCGGAAACACAGAGGCGTTGAATCTCCCCGCCATCGGCCTGACCACCGATCAACAGGGACAACTCGCGGTCAACGCTCAGTACCAAACAGCCATTCCCCACATTTATGCAACGGGCGATGTCATCGGGTTTCCCGCCCTCGCCGCGACGGCGATGGAACAAGGCCGTCTTGCCGCCTGTCACGCGTTTCACGTCTCCGAGGCGCACGACATCAAGGTGATTCCGTACGGCATCTACAGCATTCCCGAGGTCTCGATGGTGGGCAAAACCGAAGAGGAACTCGCCGCTGCCGATGTCCCGCACGCCACCGGGCGGGCCTTTTTCCGAGAAATGGCGCGCGGACATATCAGCGGCGACCTCCACGGTCTCTTAAAGGTGATCTTTCACCGTGAGACGCACGCGCTCCTGGGCGTGCATATCATCGGACCGAGCGCCACCGAATTGATTCACATCGGCCAATCGGTCCTCACCTATGGAGGAACGTTGGAGTACTTTGTCCACAACGTTTTCAACTACCCCACGATGGCCGAATGCTACCGCACCGCAGCCCTCGATGGTCTGAATCGGCTGCACCACCATTCCCCATCCCATTGAATCCCCCTTGCCAATAAACCTCCGACAAAAGACCTGTCGGATCGATACAATATGTCTTGCGCGAGCGCTCAAAATGAATATAATCAACTATTACTGCCGGTCATCATGATCTACGGGGAGTCGTAGTCATGAGCATCATCCTGACCATCGCCGCTCATCTTCTCTGTCGTTCCCTGTCTGCATCACCCACCAAACGATCTCCGTGTGGAGATCGGCCGCCCAGGAGGTGCGCCTATGCCCATTCCATGGACGCTTAAAAACCATCTCGATCGCGAACATGTTCATTACGATGTCTTGCCTCACTCACAAACGTTCCGCGCGGTTGCCGTCGCGCAGACGCTCCATCTCCCAATGCAAGAGATGGCGAAGGTCGTCATCGTGAAAGTGAAGGAACAATTCGTCACGATGGTGTTGCCGGCGACGGCGAAAGTGGACGTTCAGCGCCTGCGAAAGCTCTTCGGGACACACCATGTGCGGCTTGCGAAGGAGGAAGAGATCGCGTGGCTCTTTCCGGACTGCGAATTGGGCGCCATGCCGCCCCTCGGCACACTCTATGGACTTCCGGTGTACGTTGATCGGTCGCTCACTGGTGACGAAGAGATTGTCTTTGAAGGAGGCACCCACTCAGAGGCGATCCGCATGCGATACTGGGATTTTGCCGCACTCGTGTTTCCCGTCGTGGCCGAGTTCCACCGTCCGCCCGTGGCAACCTGTTGAATTTATCAGCTTTGTAGACCGCTGATTCATGCGTTCCTGCTCAATAGTAGCAGCATGACCGATGCGTGTTTCAGATCCAGCATGGAAAAGGTGAGTGCCTACCATCAACAATACCCTCTCATAATCCGGGCGGCGAATATCAAGTTTTCTTTCCCCAAAACTGCTAGGATGGGCTGTGTTTTCAGCATGTGCCACCCTGTTGTGAAAGGAAACCCATGGTCAACAGTTCAAAACTCATCGCGGTCTGTATTATCGCCTCACTCATCGGCCTACCGACTCTCTCGTTTGCAAAGGCGCGAGGGGGAGGAGGCTTTTCGAGCGGAGCTCGCGGCGGAAGCTCATCAATGGGCATGGGCAGCCGTGGCTCCCGTACCTATCAAGACAACGGCGCCAAACCGATTGAACAGTCCACTACAGCTAAGCCCTCGACGGCACCGCCGCCTACCAACGCGGCAAACAGCCCGATGGCTCAGCCCGCTCCAGCCACGTCACCTTCCTGGTTGCAACGCAACCCCCTGCTCGCCGGAATCGCGGGTGGTTTAGCCGGAACCTGGCTCGGCCATATGCTCTTTGGCGCGACGGAGAGCAGCGCAAAGACCACGGACGCGGAGACGGGGGCGACATCCGGTAACTCGTTCGAACTGATCCTCCTATTGATGTTGGTAGGAGCCGGTGCGTTCTACTATTTCAAAAAAGTCCGTCAGAACCCCGCTCCTGTGTTCACCGGGCTCTCGCGTGGTACTGCCACGAGAGGAAGCTTACTCGATATCTCGGCCAACAACTCCACCGACAGGCCAGCAACTGATACTGCCTATACCGTGACCGCCGAGGATAAGGCAGCTTTTCAGCAACTACTGACCGATATTCAATCTGCCTGGAGCGCCCAAGATGTGGCGGCCTTGCGACAGTCTCTAACGCCGGAAATGCTGAGCTATTTCAGCACCGCCTTGGCCGAGGACAACAGTCGAGGCGTGCGGAATCACGTCGAAGGAGTGGAGTTGCTCAAGGGAGACGTGCGTGAAGCCTGGACAGAAGGCGAAACGGACTATGCGACCGTGGACCTACGCTGGAATGCCAGAGACTACACGGTTTCCACGACGATCCCACGCGGAGAACCAGGCTATCTGATTGAGGGCAGTGAAGAAACGCCGAACGAATCTTACGAAGTCTGGACCTTCATGCGCATGCGGGATGGGCGGTGGCTACTCTCAGCTATTCAGCAGTAAGCTCCAAGCGATGGCGGCTGACTTACAGAGTCAGCCGCCGACCCATAACC
>JAHBWU010000135.1 GCA_019636835.1 Nitrospira sp. | reverse complement strand
GATAATGGAATAGGTTCCCAGATTCCATTTTTCAGAGTAATAGCCTAGAACCTATCTCAAGATCGATTTTTCATGAGGTTCAGCATTTGCTTCGTAGAGACCGTCATGAACAAGTCGTCAAATTGTCGGGGAAAATACAGGTGTGTCTTTGAGTGTCGCACAGGTAACTCCCTTCGGAGACCCGAATTCCAATTTTGAGATAGGTTCTAGACCCTGTGCTCGATATACCTACGCAATCTGAAAGTGGGTATTACAGCGTCAACAACTCGTCGCATCACTGTGACGTCGTGGTTATTGTTGTCCTCCATTCGCACGTAGAAATCAATGAACCCAAATAAGAGAATAGTCACTTTAATTACATTCATAACATCTGCCTGGGTTTCGACAGCAAGCGCCATATTAATCGTTCTTGCTTTGTATCGCACTGAGGATAAACCTGATCTTGTATCGTTTCTTGAACATTTCGACGGCAGCCTTTTTATGGGAGGAGTGAGTGTCTTCCTATGCAGCAACATCATAGCAATTCGGTACTGGGTCAAACTTCGAAGAAGCGGTATGCGACCTCTGCGCCTGATATTCATATGGAATATCCTTCCGCTGGTTCTCATCGGTATTACCTTAGAGATCTTTCTGCGCTTACTTGCTAGCGAAACGCCGACGGGAACCATGCTTGGAGGGAAGCCATTATTCCCGCGCAGTCTTAGGGTCTTTGCGGACAATTCTGTCTGGGAGCCACTTCTTTCTTATGATCACACCCTGGGGTGGACTGTAACACCTAACTCGAGCACGAGTGATGGGCTATACATTTCAAGTGAGGACGGAATACGAACTTCGAAAACCAGCAGCGGATTCGGTGCAGGGAATGCCATTTGTCGAATCGCTCTTATCGGGGATTCACATACATTTGGCCTTGAGATGAAGTTTGAAGAGACATGGGGTTATCTCCTTCAGCGCTATATGCCGGAATGCCAGGTTTTGAACTTTGGGGTATCAGGATATAGCCTGAGCCAGATGTATCTGAGATACAAGCGTGATGTTCTTCCGTTCCGCCCAGATATCGTGATACTTGCTCTGTCGCGCGGCTCGACAAACAGGACAATGGGTGTATACGGCCTAACGATGTTTTCTCCAGGAATCCCTTGGGCGCAACCACGATTTCAAATCACGAACGCGGGCCTTACACCGATTAATCAGCCGCTGCCACGGCTAGAGGACATCATCCAGGCAAAATGGATCAGTGACCTTCCATATATTGACTACGATCGGTTCTTCTCTCCTAGTAGATGGGAACTGAAAAGATGGCGATATTTCTACAATTCGTATCTTTTCCGCCTCTACACAACACGATACCCGTTAGGAAGGAAGCAACGGAAGGAAGATTCCGCTGAGATGCTTAATCATGCTTTGCTACAAGGTGTTTTCCAGGTAGCCAAGGCTTATAACTCAATTCCGTTACTTCTTTATCTTCCTGACAAGAACGATGCAAATAACTTGGCGAGTGAAACACCAAGCCTTAAAGTACTCCGTTCGTCAGGATTTCAGTATCTGGATTTACGCCCCTGCCTCAGCCAACTCAGTGCTGAGGACAGATTTATCCCCAACGGAAGTCACTATTCCATACGGGGCAGCGAGGCCATTGCTGCATGTGTAGCAAATCACCTATTTTCAGTTCGTAAACAAGTGAACTACAGAACTCCGGGTCGATAGTACGACTTCACAAATACGGTGGCGTTATTACTAAATGCGTGTGACGTCACCCTAGACAACGGGAGGATCACTCTAGCAATTAGAAGTATTGCCATTAGAAAAGAATGCCTTGTGCACCATACTGACGCTCGGTTGATCCGTTTGTTCGCATATCGGTCTCCGACAATGGATGTGGGATTTATGCGAAAGACCTGCCACATATGTTCGAGGCGTTCTTTAGCTCTAATGACAAACAGGCCTGGGGCTCTGGTCCTGTCGAGAAACTGCAGGAAGTGTGTGGTGGCTAGATTGAGGTGAAAACAGCTCCGGCATGGCAGTACTTTTTCGATATTCCTTTCTGAAGTAGATCCGCCCAAATGACACTGCACACGTAGAGACCAGGTCCTCAATGACTTGAGGAACCCTTTTGATTCACTCTTAATCAGCCGGCCGTAGGTTCGACCCCTACACGGTCCACCAAACCGCACTTCGTGCGTACCGTTGGCTCATCAGGCACAGCCTCTCTTCAGTGCGCCAGCGGATAAACACCGCCCCTCTGTGCTTTCCAAACGACAATACCAAGTTTCGCTCATGCCGCCGCGTTGGATCAATCGCGGCGCATATTCAAACCTCCAGCAGATTCCATGGACTCGTGTTTTCGCATTGAACGTCGGCGGATGCCCCCAGTAGATTTCTTCTCTATAAATTCCGCTTGAGCATACCGTAGCGTTGATCAAATCGCGGAGGATCTCAATACCGCACTTCTTGTGAACCGCTGACTCTTCATCGGTCATCGTAATTCTTCGCCGCGGAAATACTCACATAGTCTCAGGCTTCAGAGTCGTGGATAAGCTAACCGCGTTAGTTGTAAGTAGATCTATGTACCCGATACGGCTGGCATTTGCCGCGGCTGGAGCCTCATGCGGATGCCACCTTTTGGGCGCAAAGTCACCATGAGTTCCGGCTCGACGCTCGTTTGAGCCAGTTGCAGATCATAGCGGCGACCGATCAAGGCCAGCAGGAGTGGTCCTTCAACTGACGCGAAATGGATTCCCACGCAGGCGCGCGGCCCTGCGCCGAACGGGAGATAGGCATAGCGGGCAGCCGGCCGCTCGCCGTCCAGCCATCGCTCCGGCAGAAATTGGTCGGGATCTCGCCAAAAGGCTGGGTGTCTGTGCAGATTGTATGTGCCGACCAAGACGAGCGTACCAGCCGGCAATGGCAATCCGCAGACCGTGGTGTTGATCGCCGCTTTGCGCTGGACCGCCGGGGCCGGCGGATACAGACGGAGCGATTCATCGAATATGGCCCGAGTATAGGGGAGGTGCTGAAGATCGTCGGCATTTGGCGTTCTTCCCTGAAGAACGCTATCCACCTCCTCGTGAAACCGTGCCTTGGCCTCTGGGTGCGTCGCGAGGAGGTACCAGGTCCAGGCGAGCGCGTTCGCGGTGGTCTCATGTCCCGCCGCAAAGATCGTCAGGGCTTCGTCCCGCAGCTCTTGATCGGTCAGTCCTATCCCGGTTTCATCATCGCGAGCCTGAAGCAGCAGATCAAGAAGATCCCCATGTGTTGCTCCGGTGTGGCGCCGCTCAGCGAGCAATCCATAAATCAGCCCATCCATGAACTGCATGACCGAACGAAATTCACGGTTGCGTTGAGTCGGTACCCAGCTAGGGAGGCGCAGTGGGTTGTGAAACGAGTCGAACGCATACTTAAGACTCACGCGCAGCGCACGGCTAATGTGCTCGATGTGTTGCGCCATGCTGGTGGTGAACATCGTTTGCGAGATCACTTCCAGGGCTAGTTGCATCATTTCGGCGGCGATATCGACCGGCTGTCCTTCGCGGTCTGCCCAACCGGCAATCCGCTGTTCGCCTACCTGGGCTATTCGATCGGCCATCGCCGCCATTCGCGAGCGGTGAAAGACCGGCTGGATGATGCGCCGATGACGCTTCCAAACCTCGCCTGAACTGGTCACCAATCCATTACCCAGAACCAGCGCGAGGCCGACCGGACGCCGAGGGTCGTACACTTTCACAAAGCGGTCGGCTTGCTGGACCAGAATCTCTTCGGCCAGATCGGGATGACTGAAGAGATGGAGAGTCTTCGGGCCAAGCCGAAAGCGGAGCGCATCGCCGTGCCGGCGCCACCACCCGAACATCGTCTCCAACGGAGCGCGTTTGAACGTTCCCAGGTGGCCAAGCAGAGGCGCGCCGCCAGGTACATCGACAAGCTTGAAGGAGGGGGGAACTAAGTCCGTCATGAGAGGACGGACGGTATCACACTAGGTTAGGAGCATCAAATGAACAGGGGGGGATCTTGCTATGGATGAGTGAGATCAATCTGGCGGAACCATACAGTTGTTTGCTTGGACTGGTCATA
>JAHBWU010000134.1 GCA_019636835.1 Nitrospira sp. | reverse complement strand
GTTTGTATCTGCGTTGTGATCGAAACGTCTCTCTACCGGCTAAATCGAGCGGGCATGTACCTCATATGATCTAATCAGGCGATGCTCTATTCGGAACGACACTTGCGGCTCCATCTCAGGTTACTTCTTCCGAAATCCAAAAATTGCTCCAGCACCTGCGGCGCCGGCTGCTGGAAGATAGCCGGTGAGCACTTCCTTGAACCCCTGGGCTTTACCTCGAGCCCAGTCAAGCGTACGAGTTGCATCCGCTTGGATCAAGGTCCAATCCAGATGGATCCAGCCCGTGGTTTTGAGGATGGCAATAAGCAGCAGCAATGAGGCGGCGATGATCAGAGCGAGTTTCACGGTTTTCCGGAATGCCCAGCCGAGCAGGAATCCCCCAAGGAAGCTGGCGCCTCCACGGGCAAGGGCCGGTGACATCATATCGGAGAGCCAGGCGCCGAATCCGGCAACGGTCGTGGCGCCGGCAGCGAGAAACGATTTGGCGGCCCAGGGAGGGTCGGACGCCAGTGTTCCCAGCGTCTTCGCTAAAAAGCCACTCTTATGAGCTTGAGCGGGTACGGTGCTCATAGCCGTTTCGTGTCGAACGTATTGCAGACAGAGGGATCGCCGGATTCGAGACCACGCTTGAGCCAGGACGTTCGCTGTTCAGATGAACCATGGGTCCAGCTTTCCGGCTGGACATGGCCGCGCGACATTTTCTGCAATTGATCGTCGCCGATGGCCGCTGCCGCGCGGAGCCCTTCCTCGAAATCACCCGGCTCGATCAAGTTTCGTTCACGCTTGGCGTGATGACCCCACACACCGGCGTAACAATCGGCTTGGAGTTCCATTCGAACCGACAGCGCGTTTGCCTCCACCTCAGACACCTGTCGTCGCAGGCGATGCACCTGTTCCGCGACGCCAAGGAGATTTTGCACGTGATGGCCGACCTCGTGGGCGATCACATAGGCCTGAGCAAAGTCACCTGCCGCTCCAAGACGATGCGCCATTTCATCGAAGAAGGCAAGGTCCAAATAGACCCGGTGGTCGTTGGGGCAATAGAACGGACCAACGGCCGATGATGTAGTGCCGCATGCAGACTGCACGGCGCCAGTGAAAAGCACCATCCGAGGGTCTTCATATCGGGAGCCGAGAAGGTTCCGCCAAGTGGTTTCGGTGTCTGCGAGGACCACGGAGGCGAATTTTCCGAGTTGGTCTTGAGGGGCGCCGACCGGGTCGGATTCAGATGGGGCCGAAGGCGCCATAGTCTCTGTCATACTCTGAACACCGGTGATCATGTTGAAAACGGTCAGCGGGTTGGCTCCGGTGAAATAGCTGACGGCGAGCACCAGAACAATGGTGCCGATGCCGAGCCCGCCTTTCCCTCCGAGGCGGGCCGGGCCCATGCCGCGACGATCTTCGATGTTCTCGCTTTGGCGTTGGTCTTCGATGCGCATAGGTGACCTCCCTCACGCCGCCCAATCAGTCCGATTCTTTCTCCATCGACTGAATGAACTTGTCGGCTTCGGCGATGGAACGGTTCATGTCTTTGACCAGCTGATCGACCTGCGCGTCGACTTTCACGAGTTCCCCTTTGATGGCCGCAAGGGCGCGCGCGTTCAGGTTGTGTTTCAGGTAGAGTACCTGATCGCGCAACGGTTTGAGGACCGGTTCAATACGCTGTTCGGCCCGTTTCATGGCCGCAAGCATCTCTCGGTAACGGCCCTTGGTCTGGGTGAGCTTGGCCTGACTCTTCCGGCGCAGGTCGGCGCTTGAGTATTGACCAAGTTCTTCTTCCCATTCCGAAAAGAGCGCATCGGCCACGCTTTCGACGTCTGCAATCCGCTTCCGGACCGATTTGGCACTGTCCTCGCTCGTCTCCAGTTCGCCGCTCAGCTTCTTATAGGTGTCCTCCAGATCTCCCCCCTCATAGGCGACCACCTTGCCGAATTGCTCCAGCGTGCTCTGAATCTCTTTCTTTGCATCTTCTTGCGCATCCCGTGCCGATTTGACGCGGCTGCTGAGGATGTCACGTTTGGCGTAGCCCATCTTCTCCATGGTGGCCATATAGGCCTTGTCGCAAGAAGATAGGCTTAGGGGTATGAACATCAGCATGACGGCCAAAACGACTCTCAACATGGTTACCTCTCTACGCGGATATGGGGTCGACGATGAGCCTGTCTCATATGTCGGCGCGACTCTGCATCATAGCCGAAGAACGCACAGTGGGAAAGACCCTAGATCGACGCTCTACGAGTCTTGCTGTGTGGAAACGGTATGTCCATCGCGCTATAGTGTGAACATGCGCCTCGCGTCTTTCCACTTGTGGTGGTGGGCGGTGTTGGTTCTTGCGGCAGGTTGTTCATCACAACGAGTGATCCCTGAAGAATTGGACCCTCTGATCGACCGAGCGATCCCGTTTCACGAAGTTGCGGCTGCCCCCGATTCATACCAGGGCAAGATCGTGGTATTCGGCGGGGAGGTGCTGAAGGCAAAACGACTGAAAGATGGAACACAGATCGAGCTTTTGCAGTTGCCGCTCGATAAGGGCGAGAGACCGATTCTCAACCGTCAACAATCGCAGGGGCGGTTCCTCGCGATCCAGCAGGAGTTTCTCGACCCTGCGACCATTGTCGAAGGAACAAAAATGACGATCGTCGGAGAAGTGTCGAAGGCGAAGACCGAATACCTTGACGATGTCGAGTATCGGTACCCTGTGTTGGTCGTGAAATATCTGCACACCTGGCCTGCTCAATCCTATGGCTCTGCCTACCCACAACCCAGATTTTCGATTGGAATCGGAGGTGGCACGGGAGGGAGACTCGGCGGCGGCGGTGGGTTCGGCATCGGCTTTTGATTCGTGAAGAGGCAAGGGCAGGAAATTTCTTCGGTCCAGATTACGGAGCTCTTCATTCTAGGACGATCTGACTGACGCCTCAGCAACTCTCCTCTACGCCTTTGATTTCTATCGATAAACCATCGGCACTCACGTATGCCGTCTCCGCCTCAGACGTTCAAGAGGGACCGGACCGCAAAGGCCACTTGCGTGTGTGGAATAGAGCATGATATGCAAGTATAAGTCGTGAATGCAGGAAACAGCCAATCGTGAAGGAGATGATCATATGAAACAGAAGCGGCAGACCACGAAACGCAAGGAAAGAGTCACGCTGTCTCTTTCTGCCGATATGGTCGAGCGGTTGCGAACCGTCGTCTATTGGAGTCCCAAGCTGACGCTCACCGGTGTCGTCGAATCCGCAATTTTATCCTCGCTCACGAAACTGGAAAAAGGGAAGCGTTTCAAGAAGAGAAAGGGCAAGTTGCCTGTCGGTCGGCCACGGAAGGATAAGTCGGCCTAGTACTGTTTCGAGGTTCCCCAAAGCCAGAGGTCCTTTCGAGAAGTATTCGGATCAGCGCCATTTTCAGTCGCGACTCGTTATGTCTGAAAAATCAAGTCGTTCGAACTGCCTACCGCCACGATGTATAGCAGCTGCGAACCTTGTCCCATGTGCTTCGCGGCATGTGTCTGGGCCAAAATGGCGAAGATCGTGTACGCCTGCCGTATCGAGGATGCTGACAAGGTCGGCATCCGTCAAATTCCCATTCCTTCCTCGCTGATGAATCAGCTAAGACGCAGCAACGTGGACTTGGTGGTGGACGTTCTTCGTGATGAAGGGGTGAAGCTTTTCGATGCCTGGCGGAGGAAATCGATGGGGTCCGGTGTGTAAGGACTCATCTTTGCCAAAGATCTCGATGCATGGGTACAATGTAAAGCCATGCCTCAATTCACACGAAGCTGCTTGATTCTTCTGCTGCTTGTCCTCTGCGTGGGCTGCGATCAGATCTCGAAAGATGCAGCCCAACAATACTTGTCTTCCGAACCTCCCCGATCGTGGTTCCACGATACTGTTCGGCTGGAATATGCGGAGAATACGGGGGGCTTTTTGAGTCTCGGTAGCGGGTTTTCCGAGGGACTACGAGTCATTCTCTTCCAAGTGTTTCCTGCGCTGTGGCTTGTCGGGTTGGCGATTGTTCTTTTCGTCGCCAAACAGATGCCGTCGCTCTCCGCAACTGCTTGGAGCCTCGTGCTCAGTGGAGGCATAGGTAACCTCTTGGATCGCGTGCTTC
>JAHBWU010000133.1 GCA_019636835.1 Nitrospira sp. | reverse complement strand
CGTCGACCTGGTATTCAGTTGTGATACCTACCATCAGATGAACGACCGCGTCGCCTATTTTCGATCCCTCGCCTCTTCGCTTCGGCCCGGCGGGCGCGTCGCAATTCTCGATTTTCGTCCTCGTGGATTCGTTTCCGGCCTATTCGGCCACAGACTCGAGAAAGAAGCGGTCCGACGCGAAATGGAAGACGCCGGATATCTCCTGGTAGACGATTACGATCTCATCGACCGTCAGCACTTCCAAATTTTTGCGAAGGCGGAGAGTTGAGATCCGGTCATTCTCGGGTTTCATGAATAAAGATATAACCAAGCAATCCTTTCTTATGTCTCCATCATTTCGAGCCGGGTATCGAACTCGTTTCCGCAGACTGTGCACCGGATGCAATCCGATTCCACCGTAAACTCGTCGGAACGTACCCCCATACCGCCGCACTCCGGGCAGCGGGCGAGGTGAACTTTCTGATCGTCCACCGTCTCGTATTGCACGCCGCGAAGGCAGTACACCGGTTTTCCGTCAAGCTGCCATGGTCGTCCTGCATTGTCGACGGCCGGTAAAACGAGGTAATGATGGTTCACGTAGTCCTCCAACTCGCGGCGATTCGCAAAACCGTCTTTGACCAGTTTGCCGGATACCACTTCGTATAGCCCGCCGTCTTTGACGATCACTTTGGTCGGTCCCATCGGTTCACCTCCCCGCAGAAATTGTGACCGTGCACAGAGGCACCAAAATCCCCCTGCGTTCTCCGATCTCATTACATTTCAGACACAGCACGTTCCATTATCAGACGACACCGGAGTAATACCGAAGAATATTGGAGACTGAGATGACACCGATAATCTGTCCGTCTTGCGTAACGGCAACGTGCCTGGTGGCTTGCTCCTTCATCAGCCGCACGGCATCGATGATCGGACGATCGCCTGCAATGGCCACCACCGGTTTGCGCATGCACGCTTTGGCCCGTGTGGTATTTGCATCGACGCCGTTGGCGACCACTTCGCGCGCAAGAATCGAATCCGTGATGAACCCCACGTACGATTGGTCGTCGGTCAGAAGCAGCGACCCTAATTTCCATTTCTGCATCACTTGCCCCGCCTCCCGCAGGCTGGCTTCTTGCGAGAGGCTCTGGATCTCGGGAGTCATGTGCTCCACCACTTGGGGCCCGATCAGAGTCTGCCGACGGGCCTTCGCTCCTTTCGGTTCGGCAGCCCGACGTGCTTCCAATTCCGCGACGCAGCTTTCCAACACCCGGTTCCGTTGGAGTAGGCTGTGTCGTTGACTATCCATACCGGCGCTTTCCGGTGCTTCGTCCGTCATGTTCACAAGACCGGCCGCTTCACCTAGTTCAGCATATTCATAGGCGTGGAGAAGCTCAGAGGCCTGGCCAAGGAGATCACCGATCAATCGCTCCGTGTCCAGATCAAACTCTTCCAAATTACGGGTCGGTACGCCCTTGCCCAGAAATGTGGCCAGTTCAGCCAGCTGTTTGCGCATGCGTTCGATACTCCGATCAAGAGAGGTTCGTTGTTTTGCGGAAGCGGTGCGTCCGGTCATGGCGCCTCCTCTACTGATAAGGTGGGGTGGAGGATGATACCTCCATCGGAATCAGCGAAGCAAGCCGATCGAGTTTGTGTTCAGTATGGATCGTGCTTGACGACCCGGATGGTCCTCGTGGTCCTCGACTAACATGTTCAATTCTTGAAACATCTCGTCGCTATCGACCCAACCCATTTGACGCAAGCGGCCCATCCTCGGTACCTTACATACAACCGCAACCCATCCTGGTAGCGGAAAGAATCATCGTTTCAATCGCTCATTGCGACCGCATGCGTATCAACGCTCAATTCAAGGAATCTATCCTGATCGGCCTCACGATCCTGTCCCTGGCCGGGTTATTTATCTTCGACATCTACACACCTACGATACTCGCCGATCATGCGGCCTATGTCATAGTCGTTTTGATCGCCACGGCTTCACGTTTTTCGTGGATGCCGTCTCTAGCTGCCGGAGCGGGAACAATCCTCACCATGGTTGGAGGACTTGGAACTCCGTGGTTTGCCGATGTACCGCGATGGATTCCGATGGGAAACCGGTCCATCACGATTGTGATTTTATGGGTGCTCGTCTGGTTTGCCTGGAAACGGCGACAGGCGAAAACAGCCCTGCAGAAAGCGAATGAAGATCTTGAACAAAAGGTTGTGGAAAGGACTCAGGAACTCGCCGCTGTTAATCGGGCCTTGGTACTGGAAATCGCCGAACGCGTTCAGACCGAACAGGCTCTGCGTCTCTCGCAAGGTCGGCTTGCGGATATCCTAGACATCGCCGACGACGCCATCATCGTCATCGAGCATGATCGATCGATCATGCTCTTCAATCAAGGAGCGGTGAAGCTGTTCGGTTACAATCCGGACGAAGTGCTTGGGAACTCGATCGACCTGTTGCTGCCCGAACGATTTCGGATTGATCATCCATCTTATATCAACGTGTTCGCCCATGACCCTGAATTGGCTCGTCGGACGGCACAACGACGTGAACTGTTCGGCTTGAGAAAGGATGGAAGCGAGTTTCCTGCGGAGGCGAGCATCTCAAAGTTGAGCCTTGGCGAGAGGACGACGTTTACGGTGATCGTGCGAGACATCACGGACCGATTGAGAACAGAACGGCAGCTCCAGTCGCTCACCACCCAACTGATGACGGCGCAAGAAGAAGAACGTCGACGCATCGCACGCGAACTCCACGACGATGTGAATCAGCGGCTGGCTTTGCTGGCGATCGACATGGCGAACATGTTGTCCGATCCATCAAGGCTGACCACCCAAGCGAAGGAAACGATTCAATCTCTCAATCAACGGTTGGTGAGGATTTCCGATGATGTCCGCCGCATGGCCTACCAATTTCACCCCTCCATCCTGGACGACCTGGGTCTGACTGCGGCGCTCAAACACATGGCTGATGAATGGTCGGAGAAGACGGGGATTAAAACGGTCGTCGTACAAGAAGAGATGGCCGATCCTTTGCCCCGCGATATTGCCAGTTGTCTCTATCGAGTTGCGCAGGAAAGTCTTACCAACATCATGAAACATGCCCGCGCCGCGCGTGTGGAACTCGAATTGACCTGTGATGACCAAGAGATTACGCTGTCGATTTATGATACCGGTGTCGGCTTCGATCTCAAGGACATTCGCGCTCGTCATCCCGGGTTAGGTCTTGTCAATATGCGGGAAAGAGTACGGTCCGTGCGAGGCCGATTGGATATCCAGTCTGAACTAGGCCGAGGCACGCACATCATTGTGCATATTCCATTCTCTGGAGCGCCACATGAAGAAACCACGAGTTCTTTTAGCTGACGACCATACCTTTGTGCTCGAGGGGTTCAAGAAGTTACTGGAAGACCATTGCGACTTGGTAGGATCCGTAGACGATGGTCGCGCCTTAATTGAAGCCACTCTAAACCTCAAGCCGGACCTCGTGATACTGGACATTTCGATGCCTCGGATGAACGGCATCGAGGCGGCGAAGAAGCTCAAGAAGCAGATCCCCGAAGTAAAACTGATTTTCGTCACGATGCATGCCGACTTGGCCTATGTCAACGCAGCGTTCAGAGCCGGAGCCTCAGGCTACTTGCTGAAACGATCGGCAGCCACTGAGTTGATGCAGGCGGTTCAGTTCGTGATGAACGACAAGTTCTATGTGACCCCGCTCATTACAAAAGACGTTGTGGCGTCTTTCCTCAAACCGACACAGCCCCGTTTAGCCACGATTGACGACCTGACGACGAGGCAGCACGAGATTTTGCAACTGGTTGCCGAAGGATTGTCCGCGAAAGAAATCGCCGAGCAACTGAAGATTTCTCACCGTACCGTTGAATTCCACAAGACGAAGATCATGGAACAACTCAACGTCCACACAACGACGGACCTGGTCAAATACGCAATGGCGCATGGCTTAGTCACGGCATCGTGATGCCTCCGTTTACAATACGGTAGCTGCCATCACTACAACCACGTAGTTTCCGCATGCAGAGCCAGTAGTCTTTCTTTCTCCCCTCCCAATACCGCTCAGCTAAACTAGGCCGTCGTGAAAGTTCGTATAACAACTCTGACACACTCTGGAATCATGCTTGTCTTCAGCTCATCAGTACGCAGGCGACAGTTGATTAATAACGGCACATGCTTGTTCGTTTGGTCAAGCGTTGACCTCATAAAATGGGATTAACTCACCACTAGGCCAAGAATGCTGATCTGTCTCATATCTATGGGTCTTCCTCATATTCACTAATGGGAGGTTGAGCATATGGTTATT
>JAHBWU010000132.1 GCA_019636835.1 Nitrospira sp. | reverse complement strand
GATAACGATACCCGGCGGTGCTCCTGGGGGACATCACCGTCGGGCTCGCCGGCCCTGGCCTGGCCTCACAAGGGCAAGGGATAGGCTGCTGGATCGATGGCCCAGCTTCTCCCGACCTGTGGACTTACTATGCAGGCTTAGCAAATCCTGTACTGTCGTTATCTTGCCTGCTTTCTAATGACGAGTTGAGACGATGATAATTATGCGCTATATTACACGCTGAATTTATTGCCATGAGGTTTTACTATGGCTGTCGCTTACAAGAAAGATGAACTGCTCAGCGCATCGAAAGTCGCGCGGTGCTTTGGGCAAGTACTGGCCGATCTGAGCGAGAAGCGCCGTCGTCGCGTGGCCGTCGTCAAAAATAACCATCTGGAGGCCATTCTCCTTCCCGTCGAAGAGTACGAAACCATGGCAGAGGCCCTTAGTCTACTGGAACATCTTGAGATCTACCGTCTTGTGCAGAAACGAACGAGCCGCAAGCCCCGTAAATCCATCACCCTCGACGCCTTGGTGAAGGAACAACGCCTTGCACTATAGCGTCACGCTCACGACGGACGCAGCTGACGACTTTCGCCGCCTCGATGGCTCCCTGAAACAATCAGTTGCCAAGCAACTCAAGAAGCTCGAAACATCTCCCCTCCTTGGTGAACATCTCGGAAACAAAGCCGGTCTAGACCTCACAGGCTATTACAAGCTCTATGCGGCTAAGAAGGGCATCAGAATCGTCTACCGTATCATCGAGCTGAAAGTGATTGTGGAAGTCGTGGCGATCGGCAAGCGCGAAGATCCGGCGGTGTATCGCACCTCGCGGAAGCGGATCCGATGACCAGCCCTGCAATGGCAATCTATTGGCGGCTTGCATCAAGGCATAACCCCAGCACCTCTTTCAGGTTCTTCTACAATTCGTCCAAGCTTCCCCCGTGTATAAGTGTTGACGACTAGACCCGGCGGTGATGGTCGAATATCACCGCCGGACTCGCCACCGCTCGGGCCTCAGAAGGGCAAGGGATAAATTGCTGGATCAGCGGCCCAGGCCTCTCCCGGCCTGGGCCTTGCTGTCCGGGCGTAGTCACTCCTCTGCTATCGTCGATGCGAACCCTTACAATCTACTGAACAGCACAACGCCATGGTTCGTTGAAGCCGCCGAACGACTACTGCTCCAACTGAATACTGACCACGATCGCACCCATGACGTCATTCATCTTAAAGTCCCGCTTCGGGCTGTCAGGGTGGGCATTGTGGCAACCGGCACAAGCCGGAGCGACGGCCAGGTCGGCATAGACTGCTTCAAAATATCGGGTGTCGCCGACCTTCGTGACGCCCTTGTAGGGACGATCAGGCTGAGTCACCACCGCGCCGAGGCCGATACTTTCAAGCGCGTTCACCGCCACATTGCGTTTGTTGATCGGCCAAGAGCTGATCAGCCGGTACTGCACCCCGACACCTTTCTTGCCGACGTGGCGTCCGGATTCCAGTAGGAATTGGATCGGAAGGGGCATGGTATTTCGTTCATCCCATTTCTCCGACACCGCCACGATCCCTTTCGTTTGCATCCGTTCCACCGCATGCCTGGTATACACCTCGCGGTCAGCCGCGATGACGGCGTGGATGTAATCGGCCACCGCCTCGATCGGCACGGTGATCGATGAGGCATCAGGCAACGCCCGAGCCGGCCACAGCACCGTCGCACCTCCTATGGCACATCCCAATACGGCTCCCCACAGCAATTTCTTCTTGGAGGATGTCATAGCTGCCTCCTTGTTGCGCGCATGAATGGACCGCGTGACCGGCCGATCCGACTTGACCGTGTCTTGCCTGTTCAGTTTCAATCCGAGCTTGCTTTGGGTGCATATGATCAATCATGTTTCCTCACGGGTTGGCGATTGCTACGTAGAAACAGCAAATCTCGTGCTCCGGCCGATTCGACGCGCTTCAATCCATTGAACGATACAACCACCGTGGAAAATCAGGCGGTTTCGCGCGAACTCGCGTGGCCTAGCCTGATCTTCTTCAACTCACTGTATCGAATCGGCTGGATGGGAACCGATTCACCTGAATCCAATCCGATTCATGCGGCATCCACAGTATTCGAATGACGAATGGAGAGCGCGTTCGACGTTGTGCTAGAATGGCACCCTCGTCATGCTGGAAATCCATCAACGGAACCACTATGACGCGAGTCCACCCCCCGTTCTTATTCTTAGTCATCTACTGTTTCCTTTGTTTCCTTCTCTGCGCCGACGCAGTTGTGGATTGGACCTGCGGGGCGTCTTCGACCGACTGTATCGAATCGGCTGAATGGGAATCGATGCAGGTGCATCGGAATGGATTCACCTGACTGGGCTCATCGCACGATCCTAGAGCGGCTGGTGTTTGAAATCAGAGGAGTCCCACTGTGGCAACAGTGTTGCGATTCCGAGCACTTCTCCTTCTCTCTCTCTTCTGGTCATTTTTCATCTCTCATCTTGGTGGTCCCCATCTCTTTGGGATCGGAATCTGCATGGCCGAGTATGAGTCCCTGCCGGTCGCGGAGCTGCGAGGCGACGCGAAGGCGGAACGGGATGCGGAATTGCTCTATCTCAAGGAGGAAACCGTGTCGATCGCGGCCCGCCACGAGCAGCCGATCTCGCAGGCGCCCTCGAACGTCTATGTGATTACGGACGAAGACATCCGCCGGTCCGGCGCGTCAGACCTCCCCACGGTACTCCGCCGCATTCCCGGTCTGGAAGTCATGCAGGTCACAGGCGCGGACTTCAACGTGAGCATGCGGGGAGATAATCAGCTCAATGCCAACAAACTAATGGTGCTGGTGGATGGCCGCTCCATCTATGTCGATGTGCAAGGAAGCGTGTATTGGAAATCTATTCCTGTGACCTTGCCCGAGATCAAACGCATCGAGGTCCAGAAAGGGCCGGCCTCGGTCCTCTATGGTTTCAACGCCTTCGACGGGATTATCAACATCATCATGAAGTCGCCTGAGGAGATGAAGGGCGCCACAGCGCAGTTCGGAGGAGGGGCCTATGGCACGATCAGCAGTGCCGCCGTCTATGCCAACAGCTATAAGAAATTTGGCTTTCGCCTCTCCTACGGTCACGATCAGAACCAACAGTGGCGCAACGGCAGCGCACTGGCCTATCGCGACAACAAATTCAATGTGCAGACGGAGTATGCCTTGGGAAGTGACTCCAAGCTCTCGTTCTCAGGCGGCCTCGTGGATGTCACTGACTTCGATGGTTTTGTTTCTGCTACAGCTGTAAAGACTGGGATGCCGGCCTTGGGCTATGCCCAAGCCGGCTATGAGCGACCTAACTTTTTTATTCGGGCCTTTTGGAACGGCTACGATATCGACGGCCCCATCATTTCCAATCCTCTGATCGCCCCGTTCCTGCGGTCCACCGATCGAAACTCTAATTCTGATCTGATGACGCGAGGCAACACATACAATATCGAGGCGCAGCAGGCGATCGAGTTGATGGCCACCACGCGCCTCACCGCTGGGATCAATTACCGACATAACACCCTATCGCAGAACTTAATTGATCGCTTTCGGACGGAGGATCGGCTGGGGTTCTATTTGCAGGGAGAATGGAAGCCCGCACGTTGGTTCCAAGCAGTCGGCGGCGTGCGTTATGATCTCGACACCTTTATCAATCCGACGATCAGCCCGCGCGGATCGCTTTTATTTACCCCCGTTTCCGACCACACCTTCCGCGCCACGGTGGCCGTGGGGTACCGCCCCCCAACGCTGTTCGAAACCTATAATGACTCTCGCGTGATCATCACCCTCCCCTCTCCCTTTCCTTCGCCACCACCGCTCCCTGGTCTAGGCAATAGGAACCTCCATCCTGAAAAGATCATCTCTTATGAGCTGGAATATCAAGGCTGGTACCTCCAACACCGGCTCAGGACTCGTACCGCACTCTTTTATAACCATATTTCTGATCTAATCACATTCGGTGCCCCCGGTATCATCCAAGCCGGTGGAGTCGCTGACATCTATGGAGGCGAGGCCGGAATCGAATTCCTCGCGACGAAATGGCTCAGCGGGTTTGGCAATTTTTCGTATCAGGAGATCGGCCAGAGCCTCACAGGGACCTCTCAAAGGGCAGGACCGAGGTTCAAGTACAACGCCGGTCTGCGAGCCCAGTGGGAAAACGGACTCAGCGGTGAGATCGCCTATCACTGGGTCGGCGCCGCCACGTACCCGCTTTCTTCCGCCTTCTCGATGTTCTCTTCCTTCGTGGTCCCGCCCGATCCGTTCGTCGGGAATTACCATCTCTTGAATCTGCGCGGGGCCTATCGGTTCTGGCAGGAAGAAGCGGCGGCCGG
>JAHBWU010000131.1 GCA_019636835.1 Nitrospira sp. | reverse complement strand
TCTAGTGGTGAGAAGAGCAGTGTAGAACACGATTCCGTTACCCCTCCCACTTATGGTATCTGTACCGATACACATCATATCTAGTTTGATACTTCGTTATGGCGACACACCTTCATCGCCGTTTCCCTACTTCACTTAGCATAGTTCCTCTCTCTGTCAGTTCCGGGGTTTGTGCAAATTGTGACTATGAGGAGCAGCGTTGCCTTGGATGGGCACTGGTATTGCTCTGGGCATTAGGAATAGTGGGGATGCTTAAAAACGGAAGCTGTGGGAACCACGTAGCCTTTCTTTCGTCGTGAACGATCCGGTGGAGGAGCCTATGAACAATATGGATAAGACGACTGACCAAGAACACATGCGGGCCGAGATGGACAAGCTCATCGCATCCCTGGATTTGCCGGAATTGAACAAGGAGTTCATGCGGGCGAGATGGTTGGAATTAGTCATTTGGATGGATGGGAAGGCGCAGGAGTCTGTGTGGTGGTATCGCAGACTACGCCTGGCGACGATCGTCGGCGGCGTGATCGTGCCGGCGCTGGTCAGCCTGAATGTCGGCGATGACGCCGCGCCTCTGGTCAAAACGCTCACGTTTATCGTCAGCCTCGTGGTAGCGTTGAGCGCTGCCGTGGAGGAATTCTTTCGCTACGGCGAACGGTGGCGACACTACCGCCGGATGACCGAGGCGCTCAAGAGCGAAGGCTGGCAGTTTCTACAGCTGAGCGGAGGCTACGCCAACCAAACCCATATTCAAGCGTACTCGACCTTCGCGGCGCGGGTCGAAGGACTGAGCCGTGAAGAGGTGGACTCCTACATCGCGCAGGTGTTCAAAGAAAAAAAGGAGGCAGATGACAAGACCCCCTCTGCGCAGTGAAGGTGCAAGGTTGAGCGGGTTTCTTGAGAAGAACGTCGCATGAAACCCCATGCCTTTGTCGCGATGCCGTTCGGTGTGAAGAAAGACGCCCAGGGCATCGAGATCGATTTCAATCACGTGTATGCGGAACTCATCAAGCCGTCGTTGGAGGCCGCGGGGCTCGAAGTGTTCCGGGCGGACGAAGAGGAACGAGCCGGCGACATTCGCACCGACATGTTTCAAGAGCTGCTGATCGCTGATCTTGTGGTCGCCGATCTCACCCTCGACAATCCGAACGTCTGGTACGAACTCGGTGTGCGCCATGCACTGCGCGCCAGAGGCGTTGTCTTGATTAGTGGCGGACGAGTGCCTACTGCTTTTGATCTCTATACCGATCGCAAGCTGCGGTATTCCATTAAGGACCGTGCGCCGGACCCGGCTACCCTGCAGCAGGAGAAATCGAAGCTCGCAGACATGGTGAAGGCGACGATGGAGTCGTGGCACGGTCGCAAAGTCAGCCCAGTCTATAACCTCCTACCATATCTGCAGGAACCGGATTGGAGATCTCTTCGTCTCGGCGCCGCGCGGGAATTTTGGGAGCGGCATAAAGACTGGGAAGGACGCATAATCCTAGCCGGAAAGGCCGGTCAGATCGGGGATGTGCTCGTGCTTGCCGATGAGGCGCCGATTGCCGCGTTTCGCGCCGAAGCCTGGCTCACCGCCGGCGAAGCGCTGCGCAAGGCCGAACGATTCACGTTTGGGCTGGAGCAATTGGAACGAGGTCTTGCTATCGAGCCCCACAATTTGCGAGGGCTCCGAGAGAAAGGAATTTGCTTGCAACGACTAGCGGTAGAGGGCAAGCCCGGTCATTCTCTGGATCGTGCACGGGATCATTATCGAGAAGTGTTGGAGATATTTCCGACCGATCCTGAGACCTGGGCCTTGCTCGGGCGTGTTGACAAGGATGCCTGGGTAGCGGCTTGGCACCAACCGGACAAGCCCCCGCAGCTGATGCGGGACGACGCGGCCTACGAAGACGCGTTGCTGCGGACGGCGATCGAAAGCTATGCCACGGCATACCGCCGCTACCCAGGGCATTACTACTCCGGCATCAACGCTCTGACACTCATGCATCTGTATCGGTACCTCACTCAGGATGTACGGTACGACAAAGAGATGACGATGATGGCCGGAGCCGTGCGATTTGCGGCGGAGATGGAAATGGATCCTAACCAAGCGTTCTGGGCCAAGGCGACGATCGGTGATCTCGAAATCCTCGTCGGGACACCAGACAATACCAAGGCTGCCTATAAGGAAGCTCTTGCCAAGAACGACAAGGATTGGTTTGCGCTGGACTCTAGCCGAGGGCAACTGCTGTTGCTCAAAAAGCTCGGCTTTAAACTGGATAATGTGGATGCCGGCATCGGCACATTCGATCGGGCCTTAGAGAAACTGCTTAAGCCGGAGGGCAAATGGCAGCCGCGACAGGTATTTCTCTTCAGCGGCCACCTCATTGATGCTCCGACCAGGTCGACTCCGCGCTTTCCTGCGGCGAAGGAATCGGCGGCGGTACAGAAGATTGCCGAAGCCTTACAGAACCTGGGGGCCGGTTCGGAGGATTTGGCACTCACCCAGGGTGCCTGTGGTGGTGATCTGCTTTTCACGGAGGTCTGTCAGCAGCGAGGGGTGAAGGTGCAATGGCTGCAGCCGTTCGAAGAGCCCACCTTTATCCAGAAGTCGGTGGTCTGCCACAGTGAAACTTGGAGAGATCGGTACCTCAAGGCCAAAGCAAAACTCACGACAACCATTCGCTCGGCTCCTGAAAGTCTCGGCCCACCGCCGAAAGGAATTGATCCGTACGAACGCTGTAACCTCTGGCTCCTCTATACAGCATTGTCGTATGGCGTCCCCAAAGTTCAATTCGTCTGCCTGTGGGACGGAGGGGGAGGGGATGGTTCCGGCGGCACCGCGCACATGTATCAAGAAGTGAATCGCCGGACAGGTCAGGTGACCTGGATCGACAGCCGAACTCTTTAACTACTCGAAACCCACCGTACACATTCCGATACAGTACCGTATCGGTTTAGATTCTCCACCCAATTGCTACGACCGACCTAGTAGAGCGGTTCTATAACTTCTTCACCACCCTTGAAGAAACCATAGTGAAAAAAATCCTTAGAAAGAGTACATAGGAATGCAATCAAGCTAAGTACCTTCCGCAGGTACGTATTGGCAAGATGATTGCTCAGATAACAGGTCGACACGTGTCCAGAATTTCGCCCCGGTCAGTCTTGCACTATTCAATCACAGAAAGGAGAGGTTATGGCCAAACGAGCGGTGCTCATCGGGATCAACAAATATCAAGTGCCCGGCGCTGATCTACAAGGGTGCGTCAATGACGTGAAGAATCTGAGCGGAGTGCTGACAACTTATTACGGCTTTGCCGACAAGGACATCATGACCCTCACGGATGCCCAAGCGACGAAAAAAGCGATGGAACGAGCGATCAAAAAACTGATTGTGAAAGGGAGGAAGGGCGATGTGCTGCTCCTCCATTATTCCGGGCATGGGTCAAACGTGCCGGATGACAATGGCGACGAAGCAGATCATCGGGATGAAATTCTGTGTCCGACCGATCTGGATTGGAAAGACCCATTCCGCGATGATTGGCTGCGGAAGACCTTGGGAAAACTTCGGTCGGGGGTGAGTCTCACCGTCATCATGGACTGTTGCCACTCGGGCACCATCACACGCGTGATGAATCCGTTCGATGCTCCCAGAAGGCAACGGTACCTCCCGTGCCCGTTGGATCTCATGGCGACCGAGTCTGACAGGAAGCTGCGCGGGGCACTTCGTGGGCAATTGGGCAAGGCTCCGCGTGGACGTAAGCGAAAGAAGGACATCGTCCATGCGGACATTCAAGAGCTGCTCATCACCGGCTGTCGGGATACACAAACGTCTGCCGACGCCCATATCAGTGGCTCCTATAATGGTGCTCTGACCTATTACCTGGTTGAGTCGATCAAGGAGGCCGAGGGCAAGCTGACCTACCGCGAATTGCATCAGCGAACCACCGCAAAATTGAAGCAGGAAGATTTCGATCAAATTCCGCAGTTGGAAGGACAGCGTACGTCGTTCGACCGTCAATTTCTCAGCTAGAGAGGCAGGGGTCATGGCGGCCATTAAGCCGCCGTGGCCCAGCACTACGGGAATGAAGAAGCGATCCGCAACGGAGGGGACCTATGACATTGGCGGAGCGTATTCAAGCAGTGGGCGCCAAAAGGATACTTGCACTGGACGGTGGCGGCATTCGAGGCATGATGACGATCGAAATTCTGGCGGCCATCGAGGATTTGCTCCGTGACGCACAGCCTCAGGAAAAACGCGGTTCCTTCGTCTTGGCGGATTTTTTCGATTTCGTCGCCGGAACCAGTACCGGCGCGATTATCGCGGCGTGCATTTCGTCCGGCATGGCGGTGTCGGCCATTCGCGAGTTTTACCTGAGCAGTGGGCAAGAGATGTTCGATAAGGCCTTTTTGCTCACACGCTTTCGCTATAAATACGAAGACGAAAAGCTGGCGAAAAAGCTGCAGGATGTTTTCG
>JAHBWU010000130.1 GCA_019636835.1 Nitrospira sp. | reverse complement strand
CATCCCGTTGCTGTGCGCCTTTGCATTCTGTACTTGCCCACTATGGGGCGGAGACGAAGGGGATATTGGCGAAGATTGCGACCCGCCGGCATCATTGAGTGCGTCGTTTCCATCCGAGCCGCAGTGCCTCCCCCTAAGCCTTGTCGTGACAGGCCAAACAGCGAACGTCACGGTTCATCCCGTCACTTGTGGAGTTTCGCAGTTGAGCATCGAGCCGCAAACCATTACTCAGGCTGGAACGCACACGGCCACCGTGAAGCTAAGATACACTCCGCCGGGTGCCGAGGATCTCTCTGCGGAGTTGGAGTACCCGATTACCGTAAACACTATCTACTTTTTGAGGGACGGGGCAGAGGACCCCAAGAACCGCATTGAACACAAGCATTCGGAGTCTTGGCTGGCAACTGATCCACCAGGGCTAGTGAAGGAAGGCAGTTCTAACAAGAGCGGTCTGATGGGGTACACGTACCAGCCGGCAGAGACTGATCAATGCAACGCGAAGTACAAAGCACGCTTCATTGCAAGAGCCGAACTGCAGTACCAGATTTCGTGGAGCAGAGAACACAGTTCACATTATGCCGAGGCTGCGGTTGCCCACTTTGTCCCGATATCGGGAGCCGAGGGTTCGCCCATCATGGGCGGGAGGGCCTTCACGTCCATCACGCCGGTGGACCCTCATGCCACGGCCACCCTGGGTGTTTCGGCGGGTGTCGTTGGCACTTTTGACTTTCCGTTGAACTCGCAACCGAGTTTGAGCTTTTATGGCATGAACACTGTGCCGATGTCAGTTCCGGTGGAGATGGAAAACTACGAACAGCACTCGGGAGTGCACCCGATATTATACCACAAGAGCGCTGTCGCCAATGTGGGAGCATATGTACGTAGATGCGCCGATACAACTAGAGTGATCGCAATAGGCACTTCAATCCTGACTTCCCAAGCGGTCCAGGGAGAGGGAGATGATGAGTTCCTCTCTGTCTTCGAGTTCATTCCTGTTGAATAGGGCGGAGGAGATACGGGATGGCGACAACAGCACAGGCGGCGACGTGCTTGATGCAGACCGGGCGGATCGGATTCATGGTCCTCTTGACGTTCTTGGCTGGGATCGTACGTTTGGGGCATTGTGACAGCCCTGCCGACTATCAGGAGGCGCTGGCTTCCGACATTCGAGCATGGGCTGTCGCAGCGGCAGAAGAGGGTGGGATGTCGCAGGACGATTCGGCAGAACTGGTCGAGATTGTGGTAGCCGCATATAGCCTACCCCTGGCAGTTCGCACCGATCTGGCGGAGGACCCCGAGTTTCAGGCGTGGTACAGCAAGAGCTTTCAGCAGTGGAAGAGAGAGGTGAGTCTGGCAGTTATGTTCGGTCGAGGCGCGGAGGTTGTGCGTTGGCATGCCGCGACGTTTCGCGAGACGACGGAGCGGTGTCTCCTGCTGCTGCCGGAAAGCATGGACGCCATCCAGGCCGAACGAGAAAAGGTTCAAATCGAACTCGTAGCCTACAGAGAGTCGGTCGTTGCGGCCACGCGCGACTTCTTGAAGGGAAGGGAGGGCGGCGTGCTCCTCCGCAGGGGCGCGGTAGCAGATTCCGAAAGGCTCGCGGAGTCAATTCTCAATGAACCCACAGAATACTTGAGCGACGACCTTCGCGAGCATTGGCGGCAACGTCTGGTGGATATCGTGGTTACGGCCGAGTGGACGCTCGCCATTGAGAAGGCCGCTTCCAGGCGCCAGCAAGTGACTCTGGAAATGGTGAATTCTGTATTTTATGCCGGATTTCTGACCGGTGGCAGGCGGTCGAATGATGAGGCGCTACAAGCTTATCTCCACTACCTTGGTGAGTTCGCGACTAGGAACCATGTGTTGGAGTACTTTGGCAGTGATCCAGAAGCCTTTTTCGACATCTTCTTCCTGTCGGTAGCCTATCGCCTCAAGGGGCCTGGTGCCGTGGATTCTCCACTTGAGATGGTGACCTCCACAGTCCGCCGAAGCCAGTCGAATCCCGACGAGTACATGCTGATCCGTTTCATTCCCAGTGTGTCGGATTCCTTGCTTCCCTAGCAGCCTGTCGGCCTGTTCGGGTTTTCGGATGACGTTCGCGTCATCATCTCGATTCTTCCGGCCGGTATGAAGAGTTTGTGAGATTTTTGAAGCTGAAATTCCGATATTTACCCGGAACGCCCCGTCACGAGGCGCTCTGGAGCCTCCGTAAGCGTCCCGTCTGACCCATGTTGACGTTGGACTGGTTTGGGCCTGATGTGGCGGCTTTCCATTCTTTTCGGGAGAGCGGCCATGGTGGGTGCGAAGCGCGAGGCGATGTGGTTGGAGCGGCGGGAGAGGGGCTCCATCTGATCGAGGTTGCGACGGGGAAGATCCAGCGACTGACGTCTCCAGATGTGCGCGCCGGCGTCGGCTGCTGGTTTCCCGACTCAGAACGCTTCCTCCCAACCCTGTGCGACAGCGCCAGGCCGCGGCTTCCCGACCAGATCGTTCTTGGAGGTCTGGACGGTACCCTGAAGCCATGGAGCGCGCAGGCGGCCGAGGAACTTGTGCTGGCCATCCTGTCGGTGGATCAGGCCTCGGCGTGGAGCCCTTCGCTGGATCGGTTCCTCGTGTCCGGAATGGGGAAGCAGGACGGGACTGGCGGGAAGATCGGGGGCTTCGTAACGATCCGGCGCGTGACCGTTGCCACCGCCGAGCTTTCGGTTGTCGTCGAAGTGCCATTCGAAAAGATCCTGGGAGTTCAGGGAAGACCGCGCAGCCTCGCCTGGCTCTTCCCGTCCGCCGCTCCATCCGCCGATTGACCTCTCGCCAACGCGGGCGCACTGTCGCTCCGTCGAGTGGGCCAAAGTGAACATGGAGGGGGGACCGGCACCATGCGGCGTACACTGATTCTCCTGCTGTTCGCACTCGCGCTCGGGGGCTTGATCGTTTGCGCGTGGAACTGGACGAGGCGGCAGGCAGGGTAGAGAAAGACGGGTTGCCCGATGCCGTGCGTGACTAGCCATGCACCGGGGTCGTGAGGCAGGTGTCAGCCTCCCAAGCCGCCTCAATGACGCAGTCAGATACCAGGAGATGGAAACCCATGTTGCAGATACTCGGAGCCCCCAAGGGCAAGCCCAAGAGAGCCCTCTTTGCCGCGCTCCTCCTGTGGCTATGTGCACTCGCACACAATGTGCAGGCGAACAGCGCGGATACTGACGCCATTCTCGACGCCTTCGCTGCCGAGCTGCGCGCTGCGATTCACGAGGCTGTGGATGAAAACGCGAGCGACAAGGAAGTCTATCGGCAGTTTCAGGCTGAGTTCGACGACATCTACATTCCGGCGCTCATTGAGCCTCTATCCGCCAGGCCGGACTTGCTGATCCAAGAGGATTTCCGGAACTGGTACCTTGAGAGCGCCTTGGCACGGGTTCGTGAATCGCCTCCGGAGTTCATTTTGGGATGGGGTGAGGAGGCAGTCCGTGACATGTCCGGCACCCTATCGGAAATCATTCGACGGAGCCTGCTGTTGCTGGAGTCGGACATGCGCCAGATCGAGGCCAGCAGGGAGAAGTGCAAGTCTGACTTGAGGGAGTTCCGACAGATGGCCCTCGAGGAGATTCTCCGGCAGATCGGATCTCGGCCCATTCAGCTACGAGCACAGAAGGTGCCGGCATGGCTGACCGCGGCGGAGGAGGACTTCTCCGCCATCATGTCTGGCATAGCCAGCCCCAATGAACTAGGGGTGGCAAAGGAGTTGACTGACAGACGGTTACGGCAGCTCAGAGATCGCCTCTTCACAGCGTATGTAGTGTCGAGCATCGAAGCCAGCATCGATCGGGCGATGCAAGTTGCGATGTATCGGGTGGACAGCGCGTTCTTCTCGGGCATGATCGTCCACGAAGCCCCCTCCAACGAGCGAGCGATTGAGATGTTTCGCAGCTATGTCGAGGAGACCGTGCTCCCGAATGAGTGGACGGATGTTCTTAACGACAATCTGTGGAGTCATTTCAAATCGATATACGTCTCTACGCTGGTGCTTCGGATCCGCTGTGTTGCCGGCGGAGGGTATGTGCGGAGTCGGAGTACCGGACTTTCCAGCAGAGAGAACCCGGACTGGTTCGTCCAGTACACCTTGTTGACCGACCTGGCAATCAGCTCCTTGCGCGCTGGCGAGCAGCCCTGAGCGTCACACTGTCCGCCGCTCCATCCGGCGATTGACCTCTCGCCAACGCGGGCGCACTGTCGCTCCGTCGAACCGGCCGAAGAGAGCACGGAGGGGGGACCGGCACCATGCGGCGTACGTTGATTCTCCTGTTGCTGGCACTCGCGCTCGGAGCCTCGACCGGCCGGGCGCAGTCGGTCGTCCTTGTGCCTTCGCGAGACGACGGCGGCGCGCTGTGTCTGGCGCGCGTCACGCTCGACGCGAACGACGCGGTCGAGGCGATCGACACGTTTGAGTTGCCGCTGATTCTCGGTCGGCCGGCGAACGGGATCGAGGTACACCCCTCGGGGCGCATCCTGCTGTCGCGCCTGGAGAACACCGTCGCCAACCCGAACGACGCGCTCGACTGGGTGACG